>JABJKO010000135.1 GCA_018660305.1 Rhodospirillaceae bacterium | reverse complement strand
TCCAGATACTCCAGGATCGCGGTGGACTGGGGGATGATGCGGTCGCCGATTTTCAAGGCGGGCATCAACCGTTGCGGATTGATTTTCTCGTAGGCCTCCCAGCCGATTTGACCGACCGAGATATAGTCGTAGTTGATCTGTTTCAGGGCCAGGGCAATGCGCACCCGCTCGCCGGCGGAATTGAGATAGTTGGAATACAATGTCAGGGTCATGATTGCCGCCGCGCCATCTTTCGCACCACCTGTGTCTGGATTGCCGATCACTTATCTTGCATTAATTTGCATTGATTTGATCAATCCCGGAATACCGGCCACTATCATACATTCGGGAAAACGGGAGGAAACAGCAATGAAAATCACCAACGTCAAAGTGGATATCTGCGCCTGGAAATCCGCCGGCTGGAAGACCGGCGTGGGCACCATGTTCGGGCAGGAACAGCAGTTGGGCATCGTCACGGTGGAGACCGACGAAGGTGTCAGCGGCAATGCTTTCCTGGGTTCATCCCGCATGGGGGCGCATCATTTCGCGCCGGGGCTGATCGAGTTCATCAAGCCCATGATCATGGGCCGGGACCCCCAGGATATCGGTGCCATCTGGTGGGAGATGTGGAAGCAGAACCGCTCCGTCGCCACCAACGTCATTGGCGCCATCGATATCTGCCTGTGGGACATCAACGGCAAGATCGCCAACCTACCCATCCATCGCCTGCTGGGCACCTGCAAGGAAACGGTGCCCGTCTATTCCTCCACCGCCTATCACGCCACACCGGAAGAGTATGTGGAGGAGGCGCTGCGCTTCAAGGAGATGGGCTGGACCGCCCACAAGCTGCATCCCCACGGCACGGCAAAGGCGGATATCGAGATTTCCCAGGCCGTGCGCGAGGGGGTGGGCGGCGATATCAAGCTAATGATGGATTCCATGTGGGCCTATCAGTACGAGGACGCCATGCGCGTCGGCCGCGCCATCGAGGAACTGGATTTCTACTGGTACGAAGATCCTTTGGTGGAGGAAGACATCTACAACTACGTCAAGCTGAAGCAGAAGCTGGACATCCCCATCATGGCCACGGAATACGCCCCGGGCCGCTTCTATGGCATGGCGCAATGGATCACCCAGAACGCCACGGACATGCTGCGCGGCGATGTGGCCATCACGGGCGGCATCACGCCCCTGGTTCGCCTCTGCCATCTGGCGGAAGGCTTCAACATGAAGTGTGAGATCCACCACGGCGGCAATTCCCTGAACAACGTGGCCAACCTGCACGTCACCATGGCGGTGCCTAACTGCGAATTCTTTGAATTCTTCCCCTGCACCGGGGCCAACGAATTCGGTCTGGTGGAGGACATCCAGTACACCGACGGCTATGTGCATGCCCCGACCGAGCCGGGCCTGGGCTACCAGATCGATTGGGATCTGGTGAAGCGGGAACACATCGGAACGGCGGAGTAGGGCTCGACCTATTTTTCTCTCATGCTTGTGCGCGGGGCGCACCGCTCCACATAATGCCCTTGGGGGTGCGGCGCAGCGGCGCCGGGCCGCTGTCGCGGCCTGAAGCGGCATCGTCTCCAAACGCAACAAAGCCCGGACCGTTCGGTCCGGGCTTCGCTGTTAGCGCGGTAACGCTTAGTAGATATTTTGCGCCGAGACCATGGCATAGAGCATGGGGATCGACAGCAAGGTGTTGGTCCGGCTGAACAGCATGGCCGTCCGCGCCGCGGCTGCCTTGGCATCCGCATCGACTTCCACCATGCCCAGGGCCTTCTTCTGGTTCGGCCAGATGATGAACCAGACGTTGAACCACATGATCGCGCCCATCCACATGCCAATACCGATGGCGGTATGCTTTGGCACGCCGTCCGTGATGCCCAGCGAAATAGCATCCACCAGATAGCCGTTCATCCAAGCCAGCAAAAGGCCGGTGATGATGGTGCCCATGGCGCCCCAGCGGAACCAGAACAGGGCGCACGGTGCGATATGCTTGCCAATGGCCGGTTTCAGATCATCCGGAATGGCCGGCATGGTCGGGATCTGCACGAAATTGAAGTACCACAGAATGCCGATCCACATGACACCGCAAAGCACATGCAGCCAGCGCATGAAGAAGGCGCCCCAGGCATGGTCGAAGGTAACGCTCCCCGAATGCCAGGCCATGAGAACGACGACCATGATTACCGCCAGGACGATGCCCGCGATCACGGTATTGCGTAACGATGTGAGAATTGCTGCCACTTTTCTTCCCCTACCCCAATTTTTGCGATTCACTTAATCAATAGTACCATTATTATCCCAAAATTCATATGTTACGCCGCCGTCCGGGCCCCGCAGCAACCAGAAAGACGCCCCCATGAGCTTTGATTTCACGCCGTTCTTCCGCGATGACCTGCCCCCCGCCGCCAACCCCTGGGGCGGTTTTCCCGAATTTAACTTTGTCGGCGGCCATAATGACGCCGACGGCGTACCGGTCGAAGCCCTGACCGAGGCCCTGGCCAAAGCCATGCAGCGCGACGGCAAACAGCTTGCCACCTATGGCATGAACAGTGGCGCCCAAGGTTATCTGCCCCTGCGGACATGTATCGCCCAGATACTGGAGGCCCGGGCCGGGATGGCCACCGACCCCGCCAATATCCTGATTACCACCGGCTCTCTGCAGGGCCTGGACCTGGTCAACGGCGCTCTGTTGTCACCGGGCGATACGGTGATCGTCGAGGACGTTAGCTACGGCGGTGCCCTGAGCCGATTGCGCCGCTGCGGCGTCGATTACAAGTCGGTCAAGGTGGACGCGGGCGGCATGTGCATGGACGGCCTGGCCACAGTGCTTGGCGATTTACAGGGGCAGGGAATCCGGCCCAAGTATATTTATACAATTCCCACGGTTCAGAACCCCTCCGGCACGGTGATGAGCCGTGAACGCCGCCAACGGATGCTGGATTTGGCCCGACAATACGGCGTGCCCATCTTTGAAGACGACTGTTACGCCGATCTGCTGTGGGAGGGCGATCGCCCGGCATCGATCCGCTCCATGGACGAAAACGGCCAGGTGATCTACTGCGGCACCTTCTCCAAATCCATCGCGCCGGCGCTGCGCATCGGCTATGTGGTCGCGGACTGGCCGGTGATGAGCCGCATTCTGCCCCTGAAATCCGACGGCGGCTGCGGCGCGTTGGAGCAGATGGCACTGGCCGAATACTGCCCCGATCATTTCGCCGGCCATGTTGATAAACTGCGCCAGACCTTGAAAGGCAAATGCGAGACAATGACGGCGGCCCTGGCGGAACAATTCGGCGCCACGGCGGAATTTAGCGCCCCCGTCGGCGGTATATTCATTTGGATTACCTTGCCCGATGACGTCGACACCGATCGATTGGCGCAAGTGGCCAGCGCCCAGGGTGTGGCTATCAATCCCGGTTCCGAATGGTCGGCGGATCCCGATAGCGGCCGCCACCGCTTCCGGCTTTGTTTCGGCCATGCCACGCATCAGGTGATCCGCGACGGGGTCGCCCGTCTGGCCGAGATCTGCCATGGAGAATTCGGCGTACCGTTGCGCGGCGCCAATGTAGAACGCTGATCATTCCACCGATCAACTCACCGATCAACTCGCCATGGACACCCTGACCCAGATCGTTCTGGGGGCCTGCGTCGGCGTTGCGGTTTTGGGTCGGCGTCCGGGAAAAAATTGGGGCCCACGCCGGGCCGCCATTGCCGGCGGTCTGCTGGGTACCTTGCCGGACCTGGATATTCTGGTGCCAGCCAATGATGCGGTAGATGCCTTTGTCTCCCATCGCGGCTTTAGCCATTCTCTGGTTATTCAGGCCGCCGTGACGCCCCTCATCGGCGAGGGCATGGTTCGCTTCATCGCCGCCCTGCGCCAGCAGCGGGTTCTGACCTACGCCGCCGTTTATCTGTGTCTGGCCACCCATGCTCTGCTGGATGGCATGACGGTCTACGGCACCAAGCTTCTGTGGCCGCTGTCGATAGAGCCCTTCGCCGTCGGCTCCATCTTCATAATCGATATTCTCTATACCCTGCCGTTGCTGGTGGCGACTGTCTGGGCCTTGTGCCTGCGCCATTGGACACCGCGCATGGGCATGATTGTCGCATTGGCCCTGGTGCTGTCCAGCGCCTATCAGGTTTGGTGTTTCACGGCGCAACGGATTGTTGCGGCGCGGGCAGGGGATTTTCTGGCGCGGTCCGGCATCGTGACGGAACGGATGTTGGCCATTCCGACGCCCTTCAATTCCTATTTCTGGCGTGTCATGGCCTTACAGGAAGATCGCTATCTCAACATTTATCTGCCCGTGTTTGGCGGACCGGAACAGATCACCGTTTATGATCATCCCCGCAATCTTGCCCTGGCGGGCTGTCTCGGCGATAGCCGGGCCTTTGCACGGCTGGAATGGTTCAGCAGGGGATACTTCCGTCTGGACCGGCGCGACGACGAGATCATATTTTCCGATCTGCGCATGGGTATGACACCGAACTATGTGTTTCGCTACGCCGTCGCGCGACTTCAGGACAATGTCTGGCGGACCGCACCGCCCTACCGCTTGGGAGGCCCCCGGGGCGGTTGGGACGACGTAGATTGGCTGCTGGCCAATCTGGCCCACGAACCGGCGAAACGGCCGGCGGAAATCAACGCATGGATTAGAACGGCCGATCTTTCCGGCGTCAGCGGCGAGAAAACCATAGTAGCGGGCTGTCAATTTTCTCCGACAACCGGCTAAGATAAGCGCAAAGCAACGCAACAGGATTGAAGCCATGAAATTCTATGACAGCAAGACCGCCCCCTCGCCCCGCCGTGTGCGCATTTTCATCGCCGAAAAAGGCCTGGATATCGAAACCGTCGATATCGATATGCGCAAGGGCGAACAGTTGAGCGATGAATTCCGCGCCATCAACCCCAATTGCACCGTGCCTGTCCTGGAACTGGATGACGGCAACCGACTGCTGACCACCGCCGGGATCTGGCAATATCTCGAGGCGATCCACCCCGAACCCGCCCTGATGGGCGCCACGGCCCTGGAAAAGGGCCTGATCGCCGACATTCGCTGGCAGATCGAATTCAGCGGTTCCATGGGCATGGCGGAGGCCCTGCGAAATACGGTTCCGGGCATGAAAGGCCGCGCCCTGCCCGGCCCCGATAATTACGAACAGATCCCTGAACTGGGCGAGCGGGGCAAGTTGCGGGTACAACGTTTTCTGGGCCGGATCGACGATATGATCGGCGACAAGGAATTCGTTGCCGGCGACAACTATACCGTCGCGGACATCGATCTGATGATCCTGATCGACTTCGCCGGCTGGCTGAAAATGGGCCTGCCCGAAGACGCCGCGAACGCCAAACGCTGGTACGACGCCGTTTCCAACCGTCCCAGTGCCAAGCTTTAGAGAGCTTCCGTCGAGTCCCAGCCGCGTTCTAGAACATTTTCGGATTTGAACTACCCACCCGCTCCCCCTGCCCGTCTACCCACAGGGTACCATCAATGGGTGGACGGGCAGGGGGAGCGGGTGACTTGGCTATTCGATGAATATCGAAAATGCGCTAACCGTCCAGGACCTCTCGTAGCTTGCGGCCGAAGTCTTTCAATGTGAAGGGTTTCGTCAAAAGCTCCAAGTCCGGGTCCAGGCGGCCGTGGCGGGCAATGGCGTCTTGCGTATATCCGGACATATAAAGGACCTTCAGATCCGCCCTCTCCCGAAGGGCTGCTTGCGCCAGCTCCGGACCGGAAACGCCGCCGGGCAGAACCACATCGGTTAGCAACAGATCGACTCGGGGCGTGGTTGATAAGATATCCAGCGCTAACCGACCTGTCCCGGCGACAATGACCGCATATCCCAGATCTTGCAGCATGTCCTCAATCAACTCCCGCAAACCGGCGTCGTCTTCCACCGCCAGGATGGTTTCTCCCGGCTTGCCCATCGCTGTTTCCGGCGCGACGGTCGTCAGGGGCGAGGCCGCCGCCGCCCGCGACCTTGGCAGATAGAGACGAAAGGTCGTGCCCTGGCCCAATTCGCTGTAGACAGCCACATGTCCGCCGGACTGTTTGACAAAGCCGAATACCATACTGAGACCCAGACCGGTGCCTTTGCCAACTTCCTTGGTGGTAAAAAAGGGATCGAAGATTTGCGCCTGAACGTCCCGCGACATTCCAGTGCCGCTATCGCTGACGGCAAGTATCACATACTCGCCGGGTTCAACTTCCAAATTTTCCGCCGCGTAGGACTCGTCAATCTGGGCGTTCGAAGTTTCAATGGTCAAACGTCCGCCGTTGGGCATGGCGTCGCGGGCATTGACCGCCAGATTTAACACCGCCTGTTCCAACTGCCCGGGATCAATGGCGCACAACCACGGCGTCGCCGCATTATCCACTTTGATATCGATGGTTTCGCCCAGGGTGCGCCGTAACATGTCGTCCATGCCGAGCAATAACGCCCCGATGTCAACGTCCTGGACATCCAGGGTCTGCTTGCGTGCGAAGGCCAATAAGCGGTGGGTCAACGCAGCGCCTCGGTCCGTCGCTCTGAGCGCCGGTTTTAAGTGGCTGTCGACGACGTCATCGTCCCCGAGTTTGCGATGCAGCAGTTCCAAATTGCCTTGAATGATCGCAAGTACATTATTGAAATCGTGCGCCACGCCGCCGGTTAATTGGCCAACGGCCTCCATCTTTTGCGCCTGACGCAACTGCTGCTCCTGAACGACGGACTCCGTGATATTGACCCATGTGACAAGCGTGCCGCCGTCGGGCGTGCGGTGCTCGCGAATTTCATGCCAGTAATCTGTTTCGCCCCGGCCATGCACCCTAAAGGCGGCTCGCGGCTGGCGATGTTGCTGAATGCGTTCCCGCAGCCATTGCTCTTCGCGGCCCTCTGCCTCCGGCACGTGGCCGTGAGTAATCGTGGCGCGACAGAACGCCTCGAACGTCTCGCCGAGAAAATCGCGCCCATAAAGGCTTATCCGATGCTGACGGGCTACACCGTTCGAATAAACCAGGCAATCTTCGCTGTCGTAAAGGCAGACATGGTCGGGCATGTTATCCAAAGAATTGAAAAATCGGCGGTCTGCCTGTTCGGCCGCTCCTCGGGCTTCGACCTCCTCCGTGATGTCCGTGCTGACACCACGATAGCCAACAAGACTTCCATCGCCTTCAAAAATTGGGATGCCGCCGGAACGTATCCAGCATTTGCGCCCATTGTCGAGTATTCGGGACGAGACGATATCCCTGAAGGGCAGGCGGTTGGCAATGGCAACGTCAATACCGATACCGCTTTCCGGCGTTTCATAGATCTGATGCTGTTCCGCGGCCGTCTTACCAACAACACCGCCCGGGCTACCACCGGTAATCTCGTAGAACCGGTCGGATACATATGTGAACCTGCGCTCCGCATCGAATTCCCAGAACCAGTCCGAAGCCGCTTCGGCATAGTCGCGAAACCGTGCTTCGCTTTGCCGCAACGCATTTTCGGCTTTTTTTCGTTCCGTGATATCCTGGGAAATTCCAAAGACAGATACCAAATTGTGCTCGGCATCAAATTCCGGCCGACCTTCATTGCGGACATGCCTGATTTCGCCGTTCGATCTGACAATCCGGAACTCAAGCCCATACGGTTGATTTTCGGCCACGGCGGTGTCCCGAGCGGCAACAACGTCGGAAATATCGTCGGGATGAATCGCGTTTAATATTGTGTCAAGCGTCACCGGCGTATCGCTCGGAACAAGACCCCAGATTTCGTGCATTTCAGGTGACCAGTCGGCCAGGCCGGATGTGGTGTTGACCCGCCAGTGGCCAATATGGCCAATGCGTTGCGCTTCGGCCAGATTGCGTTGGCTTTCCCGTAAGGCCTGTTCAGCTTTCTTGCTCTCTGTTACGTCCTGGAAGCTGCCAAGAAGCGCCCTCTCACCCGCATAATTGATGCTCTGCAGCGAATGTACGGTTGAAATGTGCTCCCCATCGGCCCGGCGCATCTCGAGCACTTCATCGGAGATGAAACCATTGGCTTCGAACCGCGCCATTCGATCTTCACGTTCATATCGATGCCATACAAAATCCGCGACATTACGACCCACCAACGCCTCGATCGCAAGGCCAAGCACCGGGCCGACGCTGGGATTGGCGTATAGAATTATGCCGTCGGTGAGCCGCGTAATCAGCAGCGGAACGGGCGAACCTTCAGCGATGGAACGAAAATTCAGCTCGCTTTCACGCAAGGCCTGCTCGGTCTTTCGCCGCTCCTCATTCTCGACGATCCGGGCGCAATAGCTCGCCAGTGCGATGGCTATTCCCTGCTCGGCGACCGACCACTCGCGCGTGCCGCCAACATGGCACAGGGTCAGCCAGCCCAGGCAGGCGCCTTCCGACCATATCGACGCATCGAGAATGGCACCGATGCCGCGTGGCTCATATACCTGAGACCGTAAATCGGCGGCCCGCTCGTCGGTGGCAACATCGTCTATGGCGATGATACGCTCCTCAATCTCTCTTTCGAAGACCTCCCGGCTACGATTTAACCGCTCCCCACTTGCATGATTTCCGGTGCTTTTGACGTAGAGATCGACGCACTCCACTTCATCACCGGACGCCCCATAGAGCCAGACGCTGACCCGCTCCACCAGCAATGCCGCGCTCGCCTGTTCCGTGATGGTCCGGTACGCCGCCTGCAAACCCAGTTCAAACAAGTTCCGGGTTGCCAGATCGGTCATGATTGTTACCTGTCTGGCAAACAGGTCCCGTTCACTTCGCAGCTGCGTTTCCGCCGCGACACGTTCCGTGATGTCGCGGGAATTGAGGACGATGCCCCCAACCGAAGGATTGTTCGAAAGGTTCCTCCCAATCGCCTGCAAATGTCGCCATGACCCATCCTTGTGGCGGGTCCGCAATACAATCTCTCTCACGCGGGCGGGTGTTTCTGGCGCGCGAAGAAGCGCCTCGATGGCTGCCTGGACGTCATCGGAATGCAGAAAATCAAACACCTTGCGGCCGACAAGCTCTTCCGGTTTGTAGCCCAGCACCCTTTCCACCGATGGGCTTTCAAACAGGATCGTACCGTCCGTGCCGACGATCGTGATGGTATCGAGGGCGTTCTCGATCAATGCCCGAAGACGCTCTTCACTCCGCTTCAGGGCCTCTTCGGCCTGCGTGCGTTCGGTAACATCCACGAAGGTGGAAAGAATGGCCGGTTTGCCGTGCCACTCGATACGCCGGCCCATGATCAGGGCAGTGACGATTGATCCATCCCGGCGGACCATATCAGCCTCGAACGGCTCCGCCTGACCACCGGAAGTCAGCCGTTGACCCAATCGTTCTCGAACGCGATCACGCTCATAGGGGGGAAATACGTCTATGGCCACCACCTTTTCCATTAATTCTTCCACGGAATCGTATCCGAGCATTTCCACATATGCACGATTGGCGAAGTATCGCTGGGATTGATCAAGGATCGATACGCCCTGAAGCGAGCTCTCCACCAGCTCCCGGAAATGATTGTCGCTGTCGCGCGGCGTCTCGAGCCGTTGTGCTTTTTCCATGAGCACATCAATGAGACGGTCGCGTTCACGCACACTGCGTTCCGTGATACCAACTTCGGATCTGAGTGACTTAATCTGGCTCGCTAATTCATACAGGTCAGGAGACGCCATCGGTATATCCCAAGATAAGATTTGTGCTGCTATATTTGAGCCTACCCCAGACTAACATTATGTAAAGAGTGAGCGGCGATTTCCCGCGACATTAGGAGCCCGGGGGAAAATTTGTTTCCCATGGGGGCGCCTCTTGATGCATCGTAATCCGGCAGGTCCGATTGGGGCCGGACGAAGGAGTGTTATGATGCCGCGATTGCCGATCCCATCCGATACGGAAGCGTTCACTGAGGAGACCCGCGCCGCGGTGCGTCACATCCTCGAAACCCGCAAGAGCATGCCGCCGCCCAGCAGCTATCTTACCTATGGCGGGCAGGCCGGGGCACGGCTGTCGGATTTGGTCGAACACCTGCGTTACCACACATCATTGAGCGATGCAGAGTCGGAGCTGGCCATCTGCACCGCGGCGCGGGCCGCCAACGCCGATTTCATCTGGGGCGCGCACGTCAGGCTGGGCCTGCAGGCCGGCACCCGGAAAGAGGCGATCCACATCGTGGATACCTACGGGCCGCTGGACGGCCTGACGGCGGACGAGGCCTTGATCATCCGCTTCGGGCGGGAACTTCTGGAAGCGCCGCAAGTCAGTGACGAGACCTTCGCCGCCGTGCGGGAACGTTATGGTGAAAATGGTTTGCTGGAGCTGACGGCGACGATGAGTGTTTATATTATGAACGCCGCCATTCTGCGGGTGATGGATCACCGCGCGGCACCGGATGCCCGGCATTTGACGCCTCGTTAGGTCCGGATCGGCACTATGAAAGCATTTCCGCGAGTGTGACGGTCCGGTCCTCCCGGGCGGCCGTCTCAACCGCCAGGGTCGCGGCCAGGGTCATCATCCCGTCGCGGGCCGTCACGACGGGAATGACATCGCCCGAAACCACCGCCAGAAAATGATCGAGCTGATTGCGATAGGTGCGGGAGCCGTCCAGGGGCATATGTTGACGCAACAACGGATCCTGCCAATTCTTGCCCGCGCCGTCATGGCGCCATAGGTTCATGCTGGGCACCGCGAGGGCGCCGTCACGGCCGCCGAAAAAATAGCAATCCCCCGGCTGGTGCGGAAAATACAAGGCCTGCCCGGAGGTGACTTCCCAACTGTAGGGTGAGGCCACCGCGTCGCTCATCAGGAAACTGCCAAGCACGCCGTTCTCGAACCGCAAGGCGATGGTGGCCGTATCCTCAACCCCGAACCCACGAACGGCATTGGAGGTGAAGGCCCGAACAGAGTCGATTTCGCCGACAATGAAGCGCAGGCAATCGATTTCGTGAATAAGGTTGATCAACAACGGCCCGCCGCCGGGGGACCGCCGCCATTCGGCTTCGAAATAATTGTCTGGCTTGTCCAACATCCACATGCCGTTGACCGCGACAAGATTGCCCAAGGCACCCGCTTCTATGATACGCCGGGCTTCGCGAATATCGGGGCTGTGACGGCGGTGGTGTCCCACAAGAATGGGAACGCCGGCGGTCTCGGCTGCTTCCACCAGCTCCCGCGCCGCCGGCACAGTATCGGCGATGGGTTTTTCCACCAGACAAGGTATGCCCCGCGACAGGCAGGCCCCTCCGGCGGCGACGTGAAGTTGGTTGGGAACGGCCACGATCACGCCATCGGGCTTTGTGTCATCCAACAGCTGCTGATAATCGGCATAATAGGGTACGCGGATGCCCTGGGCGTAGGATGCGGCATCTTCCGAAACATCGGCCAGTCCCACGAGCTCGGCCCCTGGATGTTCCCGTATCAAAGTACAATGTTCGCGCCCAATCAGCCCGGCCCCGATCACCGCCAATCTCAACATCGCCATCACTACTCTCCATTGTCCATGGTGCAGGGTTCAAATAGCCCCTCAAAGCGGCTTAAGGGGCGGGACAATATCCATGGCATCCAGGCCCAACTCGTACAGGCCCACGTTATACAAACAGAAATCCGACGGCGGCGGCTGCAGGGCGCCGAGCGCGCCATCGCGGAACAGCTGTTCCAGACGGCCCCCCCGGAAGATGGTATGCGCGCCACCCAGGGTCAGCGCCGTGCGGGTAACGTTGCCGACCACCTCGCCCACCATGTATTTGGCCCGAAATAGCGCAGCCAGTGTTTTCGGCGTGGGCCCTTCCGTATCGCTGAGCCAGGCGGAATGATAGGTCATGAGCCGGGCCGCTTCCAACTCCACGCTCATCTTCGCGACCTGGCGGCGCACATCGGGGTGATAGGCCAGGGGCTGGGCGTAGCCTTGGGGCTGGCGGTCTTTCACCACGTTCAACAACGCGTTATAGGCCGCGATGCCAACACCGAGGTAGACCGGCGTATACGAGGCCCAAAACCAACTTGCGTAGTCGCGCCGCATTTCCCGAAAGTCATCGGTCCGATATACGGCGGCGCTTTCGGCGACCCAGCATTCTTCCAATGTCAGTGAGTCACTGCGCGTGGCGCGCATGCCCAAGGTATCCCAATCCGCCGCGACACTGCGCCCCGCGGCATCCCGCGGCACAAACACGAACAATGCCGCCGAAGGATTTGTCGCCTCATCGGGATAGGTCAGCACGGCGCAATAGTCCGCTGCTTGCAGCATGGAGGCAAACATCTTTCGGCCCGTAAGGCTGTATCCACCCTTCACCCGGCGCGCCCGTGTCGCCAGGGGGCGTTCGCCGATCAATGCCGTGCTCGAGGCCTCGGAAAAATATCCGGCGATCAGCTTACGATCACGCACCACCATATCAGCGACCATTTGCTTGGTCTCTTCGGTGACCTGATCGCTTTCCATCAGCGGCCCGGTAATCGAGAGGTGCATGTTGAAGGAAAGCGCGGTGGATGGGCAGCCCTGGGCCAATTCCTCGAACGCCAAGGTATGGCCCAGCAGGCCATGGCCAGCGCCGCCCAGCCTTTTGGGAACGTTCAGAGCGCAAAAACCTTCCTGGCGCAGAATTTCGTAGTTCTCGCTCGGATGGCTCCCTTCGCGGTCATGCTCCGCCGACCGGGTGGCGAAATCGGCCGCCAGCTCCCGGCAGCGCTGCCGCAAATGTTCCTGCTCCTCGGTGATGTGAAAATCCACGCGTTGGCACTCCCATCCCAGTTAACGGTTTGGCCGATTTTGCCAAATTGGCGATCGGTTCTAATTGTCAGGGTAGCCAACGGGCCGGCTTATGGAAACCTTGATGGCCGGCATTTGTCGTTTTGAATGTGGTCTAACAGCTTGCTGAAAAACGATTTCAAGATTGTCGATTTCGATTCTTGTTGTCATTCCCGCGAAAGCGGGAATCCACACTGAGTCTAAAGACACCTGCATTTCAATGACTTGAGAGATGTTGAAAATTCAGGCATGGACTCCCGCTTTCGCGGGAGTGACCGTTTCAGCCCGTTTTCGACGAAATATCCGACATTTTCAGCAGCTTGCTAGATGCTTTGGACAGCCCAGAGGCGGGTCTGGTAGACGGCATCGACCTCGTCATGGTCGGAAAGGCGGTCTTCAATATAGTCGAGGAAGCGCTGAAAACGCTCCGGGCCGGCCTGTTGCTGGACATCGTTGACCGAGCGCCAAATGCCGAGATACCGCGCCCGGCTCATGCGTTCGGTGTGGTAGCCCTCAATATAGACCGGCGCGCCCCAGCCTTGCGCTGCCAGAAGGCGCGACGTTAACCCAGCGGTAAATTCGGACCGACCAGAGGAAACCCGGTTCAGATCCGGGACAATATTATGCAATTCCGCCTCGATCTCCACCAACAGAGGGCTGGCTTCGATATACCGGGTATTCCATAGCGCCGCGAACCATCCGCCCGGGCGCAGCACACGGTGAAATTCAGACATGGCCGCCGCCTCGTCCGGCCAGTGAAAGGAGGAAGCCATGGTCAAGACGTCCTGGGAGGCGGTGGGCAGGGTAGTGTCTTCACCGCTGCCGCTTTTCCAGTTGATGGACAGACCCTCTGATTGCCGGACACCTTGGGCGCGCATGGCCTCGTTCGGCTCCACCGCCGTCAGCTTGTGACATCCCATGGCATGCAGTGTGCGGGTCCAGATCCCCGTGCCGGCGCCAACGTCGGCGACGTCAAGTTTGCCCGCCGGCGCATTCGGCAGGGCCAGCGCGGCGCGGCACACATCCCTGGCATAGCCGGGGCGGAAGCTGGCGTAGTCATCGGCGAGATTGGAAAAATCACCTGGTTTCATGATGTTCATGATGCCCTACGCCGCACTGTGCATTGGGTGCATTCGTTGCATATGGTCGGGGCCAGTCATTGTGCGCCTGATAATCTGGCTGATCGTGGATTGTCACGTGCCTGTTCAGCCGTGAAATGACGCAGGATCAGTTCGGCTGCCTGTTCGGGCCGGTATCGGCCATCGTTCTCGATAATCAGGTCGGGAGCGGCCGGTTCGACCAAGGGGATATCAATGCCGACCACATTGGAAATCTCTCCCGTCATGGCGCGGGCGTAAATGAATTTGTCGTCCCGGGCCTTGAGAACATCCATAGACACTTTCAGATATATCTCGGCGTAACGGGGATTGTTTTCGCGGTTCCACTGATGGATTTCCGGGAAAAGCGAGATGGTGGAGCAGACCACATCGACACCTTGCACCGCCACTGTCTGACACAGCCGGGCATAACGAAAGGCCAGGTCGAGACGGGCAGCCGGGTCATGCACGTCCGTCATACGGAATATGGCCCTGAGTTGATCGCCGTCGAAGTGGACGACTTTATTCTTGCCCAACTGCAGTTTTTGGGTCAGCGCGGCGGCGAGGGTCGTTTTGCCCGCGCCGGACAGCCCGGTAATCCAATAGACAATACCACCGCTGGGGACGTTCCCTGCGGCCGGATTACCAATCCATGTCGTCTTCGTATCCTGCATCAACCATGAGTGTACCGGTCTGAATCTTGAAATATCGTTTAATTTCCGGCGAAAAATGCGTTTTCCAGTCTCCCGGCACGCCCTTGCGTACCCAACCGCCGATGTTCTGCACTTTTTCGCTATCGCCCTCGGACAACTGGCCGCCGGTTTGTTGTTGGAAACTACCCAATTCGCCGGCCTGAACCAGATCCGCCTGGGAAATTTGCGCGGGCAACTCAACCGTGCCGGCGATCCATTTGGCGAAATCGGAATAGAGGGGGACCGGATCAAGTCTGGCTTTTTCGTAGTCGACGAAGAAAACATTCCTGTGGTGGCTGTAGGCAATCCGGTCTTCCAACAAATCCCTGACCGAGGGGAAAACATAAAATCCGGTCGCGAACTGGTGGAAAAACTCTCCATCTATCAATAGCTTAAGAAAATTATCCAAATCATCGCCGTCCGGGCGAAACAAGCCCGGATGATGGGTATGCAGGGCCTCGTTATCCAAATCCAAGTATAAATGGCGATAGAAATGGTAAACACTGACCATCCAATCCCGCGGATCGCGGAACAGGAAGATAATTTTGGCGTCCTTCAGTTGGTAGTCGAAATATCGCAGCAACATGGGCAGATGGATATCGAGGCAGAGACAATCGGCCTTCAACCAATTGAATTCGCTGAATAATCTGAATGTGTCCATGGCGATATAGCGTTGCAGTTCGTCATAAATCTCAAGCCGCTCAGCCAAATTCGCCGTTTCCAGCAAGCGGTGAATAAAGCCGTTACCGTTGAGGGCGTGACGTTGGGCGCTAAATTCAACTGAACCTACGCCCAATTTCTCGCAGATAAAATTTCGACCGGGATTAAACCGCGCCGAACCCATCAAGGGGGACTGAATATGCACAAGGGGGGCCAGTTCCCCCACGTCCCGGTTCTCGACGTTGATTAACTGGTTTTGCCCGCTTTTCAGGAAGTTTTCCATGGTGATGGCGATGCAGCCATCAATTGATGTGTCCTCGATGCCAAATAGATCACGAAGCCGGTCGGTCTCCTGCAAATTGGCGCATTTCAGGACCAGTTTGTCGGTATCCGGATCAAAAAGAATATGCATAGCGCTGCTTTCAATCGGCCTATTTCAATGAATTGATCGTTACTCGTCCACAGACAACCGATGTAATTATGCCTCAAGTTGATCCCGTTGACATGCCGTCATTCGCCCACCGGCTGTAGGTATATAGGCGGACGCCGGCGGCGGCGTGCCGTATGATCCATACACCTGATCAATTAATCGGCAATGAAGAGGCTGTGTGATGGCGTTGAAAGATTATCGGACAGCACTGGTGACCGGCGCATCGAGCGGGATCGGTGCGGCGACGGTGCGGTTGTTGGCGGGGCGCGGCCTGGCGGTGCACGCCGTGGCGCGGCGGCACGAGCGGCTGATCGAATTGAAAGATGCCGGTGATGTCACCATTCACACCCTTGATTTGCGCGACCGGGCGGCGCTTTACGCGACCTTGGGCGAAATCGAAGCGGATATTCTAGTCAATTCCGCCGGTGTCGGCAGCCGCTTCGATCCGTTTCATGAACTGGACCCCGACAACATTGACGCCACGCTTGAAACCAATGTCCTAGGGACCATCCATGCCGCGCGGGCGGTCAGTCCGGGCATGGTGGCGCGCCGGCGGGGCCATATCGTCAATATCGGCTC
>JABJKO010000219.1 GCA_018660305.1 Rhodospirillaceae bacterium | reverse complement strand
CTCCCCCACAAGGGGGGAGGAATTTAAAATCAACGTGTTGCGAATATTCATCCCCTCCCCCTCGATGGGGGAGGGTTAGGGTGGGGGTGACTTGGTGCCGGCAGCAGTTGCGGGAGTATTAAAGCGGACATCAGCAACCGCTCAGGGATGGACGGTTTCGGTGAACCAGTCTGTCGGCAGTTCGTGACCGATGCCCGCTTCCTTGGCCTTGTTGTAGACCACATAGCCAGTGGCGGCGAACTGATAACCCATGCCAAGGTTGTTGAGGAAACAGGACGTCTGCTGATCATCCGTCCGGCCTTCGCGGTCGCCATTGATGATCTGCGGCAATGTCGGCAAAGACGCGTGCCAGTCGTCGTGCTCCATGCCGTAACTGCCCACCTTGTCCTCGCCCACCAGAACGCCGTGGGTATAGATCATCTCCGCATTGTCATCGTGATCGAGCAGGGCAAACAAATCGATCTCCGACCACGCCGCCTTTTCCACTTCTGTCGCGCCGGGCCGGATCGTCCCGATATGCATACCGGGCTCCAACCAGTCGCGCATGAAGACGGGCATCACCGCGTTGGTGGAACAGGCGACCATGTCGGCCCCTTTGCAGGCCTCCTCGCCGCTGCTACAGGATTTGACATCAAGGTTCAGCAGTTCGGACATCTCCGCCGCGAACGCATCGCGGTTTTCCTTGGTCGGGCTGTAGACCCTGACATCCTTCAGCTCACGCACCGCCGCATGCGCCGTCACCTGCGCGCCCGCCTGCCAGCCGGAGCCCAGCACCGCCAGGGATGTGGCGTCTTCCCGCGCCATGTACTTCGCGGCGATGCCGTTTGTCGCGCCGACCCGGGCGCGCTGCATGACGCCGTCGGGGCAGATCACCAGCGGCTCGCCGTTGTGAGTACTGAACAGCAGCACCAATCCGACATACCGATCGCCCGGTGCCGCCGGCACCTTCACCCGGCGCATTTCATTGCCGGTTTGCGGAAAGGTAAGAATATCCGAATTGAGTCTTACCGCGCCGATACCGAACTTGGGAATGACGCCATCCATGGATTTGAGTGCATAGAGCCCATCGTCGCGCAGGGTGGTGGGGGTGACGATATCCGAGCGAACGCGGTTGCCGCCGCGTCCATTGACCAGCTCGATATACGCCTCTTCCAGGGCGGGGACGAGATCCTCCATGGTCAAAATCTGCTCTATGTCTTCGTTGGTCAGGATAAGGGTCATTCTGGTCTCCGTCAGGTTTCGGCAATCGCGCGGCCGCGCATATATTGAATGCCGAGGAGGACCAGGGCAATGGCAAGACCGGCAGCGGGGAGCTGGTATCCGGGCGCGATGAAAAACGCGCCGGCGACAAGAAAGATAATCCGCTCGACGACCCCCATGTCCCGCAAGGCAAAGCCACGCGCGCCACAGGCAACCAGGATGGCGCCAATGGTCGCGGTGCCGACCGCCCAGAATATTTCGGTGAGTGTCCCGCGCAGCATCAGGGCCGGGTTCAGGGCGAAACCGAAGGGGATGAAGAACGCCGCAATGCCGATCCGCACGGCTTCCCAGCCGGTCTCCCAGACCTTGGTGCCCGATATGCCGATCACCACATAGACCACGATGCACATGGGCGGCGTATAGAACGAGGCCAGCCCCCAATAGACCACGTACAGATGCGCCGCGATGTCGGGGACACCGAGATCGATGAGCGCCGGCGCCATGAGGGTCGCCAGGGTGATATAGGCGGGGATGGCATCCAGCCCCATGCCGACGATCAGGCTGGCGAACCCGATGAAGAACAGCGCCAGATAAAGATTGCCGCCCGCTAGATCGACAATGAAGCCGGACAGCTTGATTCCGACGCCCGAAAGCTCCAGCGCGCCGATCATGATTCCCACCGCCCCGGTGATGGAGGCCACCACCACCCAGCGTTTCACCCCGTCCTCAAGGACAAGCATCAAGCGCGCGGGCGTCAACCAATGGGAGCGGTCCTTGGCCAGAAAGCTGCACGGAATGATGAAGACGCAGGCGAACATGGCCGCCATGCCGGGCGGGTAGGATTTGACGATCAGAAAATAGATCAGGGCGGCGATGGGGATCAGGTAATACCAGCCCCGCACGAACACCTTCCAGAAATCCGGCAACTCGCTGCGGGGCAGCGCCGGAATATTATCTTTCACCGCCTGCAAATGGACAGATACGAAGACGATCAGAAAGTACAGAAGCGCCGGCACGGTCGCGGCGATCACCACGGTGGCATAGGAAACCTCGATCCATTCCGCCATGACAAAGGCGATGGCTCCCATCACCGGCGGCAGGATCTGGCCACCTGTGGAGGCGACCGCTTCGACCGCGCCGGCGAAGGCCGGCTTGTAGCCGATCTCCTTCATCATCGGGATGGTGAAGACACCGGTTGTCGCTGCGTTACCCGACGGCGAGCCGGATATGGAGCCAAACATGGCGCTCGACAGCACCGCCGCCTTGGCCGGCCCGCCCCGGCTCCAGCCGGTGAGCGCCAGGGCCATATCGATGAACCAGCGGCCGGCGCCGGCGCCCTGCATCATGGCGCCAAAGATCAGGAACACGATGACAATGTTGGCGGCCACATTGAGCGGCAAGCCGAAAATTCCGCTCTCACCTACGTAGGCACCGAACAGCAGCCGTTCGATGGGGTAGCCCTTGCCGTAGAGAAGCCCGGGCAGGAATTGCTGGAAGATGGTCCCCATCACAAAGACGAACAGAATGATGGGCAGCGCCCAGCCGGTGGTGCGCCGGATGCCTTCGAACAGGGGAATGACAAGACACATGGCGACGACGATGCCCTTTGCGTCCAGTTCGCCGAACATGCCGTAATCGTCGATGTCATCGAAAAAGAACATGACGAACCCGGCACCTACCGCAGTCATCGCCATTAGCAGGTAGTCGTACCAGGGGATGCGCGCCTCCCCCACGATTTTCTCGGTGCCGTGGGGAGAATCGTGTTTATCGCTGGCGCGCCGGAGGCTGAAGATGAGAAACAGCGCGCAGGTTATGCTGATGGCGAGATGGATCTGGTTGGGTAGGAACAGTCCCAGATGGGTCGGTAACTGACCGACGATTACCAGATGATAAATCGCGATAATCGACGTGATCCACGTCAGAGGTGACAAAGCCTTCATAAAACTCGCCGATCGGTCGGATTGCTGGAGGGATGAACGGTGCGGCTCGTTGGGAACCGCACCGTCACATCAGAGGATCACATGCGCTTCAGAAGCTTTGCCTGATGGGTCGCGAGTTTCGACGTCCACTTGCCGATTTCCTTGAAATACTTGATGGCGCCTGGATGGAACGGCACCGTCGGGTTGGACAGGGTCTTCTTGAGATTCCACTGCTTGGCCAGGCCATGATACTTGGAGAACTCCTTGGTATTGGCCAGAAGCGCCTTGGTGAATTTGTAGACGGTATCGGAATCCTGCTTGGCGCCGGTCGCCAGCTGGGTCCGAAGACCGAACGTCAGGAACCCTTTGGGCTGGTTCTTGAAGCTGTTGGGCTTGACGTAATATTTGAAGAAGATTGCCGGCAGCTGCTTTTTGACCTGCTCATATTTATCTTCCGGCAGGATCAGGGGCGCCACGATATTGTCGTTGAACAGCTTGACCATCACCGGCTGACGCAGGCTGAACGGGTAGGCCGTCGCATCGACACTACCGGCCCGCATGACCCGGTTCATCTCCCCCAGATTTCGGCTCGACACCATTTTAACCTTGGACCTGGGCAGCCCGTAAGCATCGAGCACCGCGTTGGCGAGCTTCAACAGCTCGGGCAGCGGCTTGCGTTTGGAGAGAAACGTCTTGCCGGCCATGTCTTGAATACTGGTGATACCGGTCGATTTTGTGAAGAAAATGCCACGGAAAGATGACTGACCCTGGGCAACCAGCCGAAGGTTGGTCGGCTTCTTGAACGGTTTGTTGCCGTGGAAGGCGTCATAGGTGGCGCCGGCATTGGCCATGGCGAAATCCACCTTGCCGCGTGCGATGCCGAACATGTTGGCGTGCGACCCACCCAGCGATTCAACGGACACATTCATGCCGCTGTGCTTCTGGATGATTTTCGACATGCCGACACTGAGCACATAGAAACTGCTGCCCACACTGGACGTGCCGAGGCTGATGGCCTTCTGCGCCATCGCCGCCGACGGCATCGCGGCCAGACCGGCAATTATTGTTAAAACACCGTAGGTATTGACGTTCTTCATCGCATTATCTCCCTTGTTCCAAGGCGCATATTTCAGTTTTTGGCCTAATTAAATCGACGTAACCGGGACTCCCTCACGCGTTCGTAAAATATCCTTACTGATAATTTCGTAGGGTACATCGCGCTTCTCAACGAGCGACGCCGCCCGGATGCGCTGGTCGGGGGCCGTGAGACCGGGCGGGTCTTCGCCGCGCTGGTTCATTTCGATGCATTCGAGCAGGCGGCGGCGCGTCATGACGATGGATTTGTCGCTGTTGACCAGCTGTTCCTCATGGCGGAGATGGATAGGGCGCTGGCTTTCCTGCATGGCCTTGTCCTGCATCCCCACCGTATAGACACCGTTATAGGTCTTCCTGTTTTTCTGACCCTCGCGGTCGATCAGATAGTCATTCTCCCTGTTGGCTTCCGGGCGCAGGGTTTCCGGATCCACCACCACATGAGTGCCCTTGCCCTCTTCCATGGCGGTCCGTTCGCTGTTGGACAGCGGCCGTGTGGGATGGCAGCTGATGATCCAGCGCCAGAAACTTTCGTCGTCCCGCGGCACCCAGGCGTTGGAGCCCATGGCGAAATCGCCATAGGGCGGCGCGATGGTGAAGCACGGGATGATCCATTGCCCGACGCGCCAGTAATAGGAATCGTTATCGGCGTCACGCCTTGCGATGACGTTGATGCCATAATCCTGGGGCACGGTGTCATAGAACATATCGGTGCTGGCGGTGAGATCGGAACCGGTATTGCCCTTGTGCAGGGGGTCGGTGCTGAGTTCGTACTTATGCAGAAACGGCACATGGACCGGATCGATGCCGCCTTCGAGGCCCTGCAGCCAATTGCAATCCTCCCAGCGCCGCGATGCGTAACGATGGGCGTCGGAGGTCAGGCAATATTCGTATTCCGGCGGTGACGGTTTCTTTTCCGGCGGCCCCATATAGGCCCAGACGATGCCGCCCGCCTCCACCGCCGGATAGGATTTCACGGTGGGTTTGACGGCCCAGCTTTGAAAATCCGGCTCGGACGGGATATCGACGATGTTGCCGTTCACATCGAATTTCCAGCCATGGTAAGAACAGCGCAGGCCGCATTCCTCATTGCGGGCAAAGAACAGGGACGCCCGGCGGTGGGGACAGAACTGATCGAGAATACCGACCCGGCCATTGGTGTCTCGAAAGACAATGAGATCTTCGCCCATGAGCCTGAGGCGCATCTGCGGCCCGTCGGGATCGGCGACCTCGTCGCAGCGGACAGCGGGCAGCCAGTAGCGCCGCAGCAGATCGCCCATGGGCGTACCGGGGCCTGTGCGGGTAAGAATTTCGTTTTCCTCGGCCGTGAACATGGTGAATGAATTGACCACGTCAGCCCTCCCTGGATGACAGGTGCCGCTTTAACGCCCCGTCTTATGTCTCCGCGACCCTAACAACCGGTTTGGAACCCGGCAAGGTAACGATGCTTATTTCGCCTTGCCTTGCGATATGGCCCGGCACGCGCTATGGGCTACCTGTCAGCCCTGCCTCACACCATCCCGCCGGTCATCCATGAGTTACGAATCCCTCGCCATCATTCTTGCCGCCATCGCGGTCGGGTCCTTCTTCAAAGGCGCCATCGGTATCGGGCTGCCCATCATCGCGGTGCCCACCCTGTCCACTTTCCTTGGCGTGGAACATGCCGTGGTGGTCATCATCGTGCCGACGTTTCTGACAAATATCTGGATTGTGTGGCGCTACCGCAAAATGGCGGCAGGGGTGCCCCACCTGCCCCTCTCGCTCATCGCCGCCGGTATCGGCACCGCCGTCGGCACCTTCATCCTCGCCGCCCTGACCGACAAGGCGCTGCTCTGGCTGCTGATCATCTGGGTGGCGGCCTACATGGTCAATCTGCTGCTCAATCCGGATTTCAAGCTGGAGGGCAAGACGGCGCGGATCTTCTCGCCCATCATCGCGGCGCTCGCCGGGCTGAGCCAGGGCTCCACCGGCATCGGCGGGCCGGTAGTGGCCACCTGGATGCATTCCTACCGGCTGGAAGCCAAGGTCTATGTGTTCGCCGCCTCGATCATGTTTCTGGCCATCTCCGGCACCCATTTTTTCGCCGTGGCCGGCTTCGGCCTGTTCACCGACACCGGGCTTTTTACCCAGGAGCGGTTTATCCAGGGCCTTCTGGCGGTCATCCCGGCGACCCTGTTCGTCCAGATCGGCATGTGGACCACGCCCTATATCAGCAAGATATGGTTCAACCGCCTGGTCCTCG
>JABJKO010000190.1 GCA_018660305.1 Rhodospirillaceae bacterium | reverse complement strand
TGATTGCCTTGGTCGCACCGGTCTGTCGTGTCTGCGATTTCTGTTTCATCTTCATTCCCCTACGGGTCATTACGATGAACCAGAAATCCTCTCTTATGCAATGCCGCTAGTTTGTTCCATAGGCGCTGACGTTAGACAATCCGGGAAAACAAGGTCCATAAGACGGTGCGGCCGGAAGGCCACGTTTCGGGGGCTTTCCGGTTCATTGGGTTTCGCCATCGGTTCGCTTAGGCTCGGGCCAGCAGAGGCCCGGCTTTGAACGCCATTGATTCTGTTGTTTGTTGTGTTGGGCGCGGCGCTTGCGTCTTGTGGCGGCTTCCGGATTGCTGGTATCAACAGAGCCGTGTCGTTTGCCCCTGCCGTGATTTGTATCGTCGGCTTTACCGCCCGCCTTGTTGTCGCGGGTTTGATCCCTCCTCGGATCGATTGGAGTCATGGCGCTTCCCTCCTGCCTTTCGGGAATATCCATGAAGAAGCGCCGGGGCGCCTTGATCTGGGTCAAAGCTGAAGGGCCCTGTTTTCCATATGAATTGTTTCTAACGTCTACAAAGAATTCGACCGCATCATGGACAAGAAACAGGGAATCAATTCGGTCTACTTTGTCATCGCCTTCTTTCTGATTTTGCTTTTTCAGAACTGGTGGGGGCAGCGCGAATCGTATGTTCCCATTCCCTACAGCCAGTTTCAGGCCTTGCTGGAGGATGGTAGCGTCGAGGAAATATTCATCGGCACCAACGTCATACAGGGAAACCTGAAGACGCCCATGGCTGATGGGCGGAAACGCTTCTCCACAACGCGGGTCGAGGCCGATCTGGCCGCCGATCTGGCAAAATACGGCGTTCGGTTTTCCGGCGTCATCGAGAGCACGATTCTGCGCGATATTCTGTCGTGGATTTTGCCGGTTTTTTTATTCTTCGGCATCTGGATGTTCGTCATCCGGCGCATGGCCGATCACCAGGGTCTGGGCGGGATGATGACCGTCGGCAAGAGCAAGGCGAAGGTCTATGTGGAAACCGACACCAAGGTCACGTTCGAGGATGTGGCGGGTGTCGACGAGGCGAAGGACGAACTACAGGAGATCGTCGCCTTTCTGAAAGAGCCGGATCGTTACGGGAGGCTCGGCGCCCGACTGCCCAAGGGCATTCTGCTGGTCGGTCCACCGGGCACCGGGAAAACCCTTCTGGCCCGCGCCGTCGCCGGCGAGGCCGGCGTGCCTTTCTACTCCATCAGCGGCTCTGAATTCGTCGAAATGTTCGTCGGGCTGGGGGCTGCCCGCGTGCGCGATCTGTTCGAGCAGGCCCGCAAACACAAACCCTGCATCATTTTCATCGATGAGTTGGATGCGTTGGGAAAGGCCCGCACCATTGGCGGGTTCGGTGGTCATGACGAGAAAGAGCAGACCCTGAATCAGCTGCTAGCTGAACTGGATGGGTTCGACCCTCGCGAAGGGGTGGTGCTGCTTGCCGCGACCAACCGCCCGGAAATCCTCGACCCCGCCCTGTTGCGCGCTGGTCGTTTCGATCGTCAGGTTCTTGTCGATCGCCCCGATAAGCTGGGCCGGCTGGAAATACTCAGGGTCCATAGCAAAGGCGTGTCTCTGGAAGAGGGTGTTGATCTCGAGCAGGTCGCGGCTCTGACACCGGGCTTCTCCGGTGCGGATCTTGCCAATTTGGTCAACGAGGCGGCTCTTGTCGCGACCCGCCGCGACGCGATCACCATTACGTTGGATGATTTCACGGCGGCCATAGAACGCATTGTTGCCGGCCTTGAAAAACGCAGCCGTATTCTCAATGACCATGAGCGTAAGGTTGTGGCGCATCACGAGATGGGGCACGCGCTCGTCGCGATGAGCCTGCCGGGTGTCGACCCGGTGCATAAGATTTCCATCATTCCGCGGGGCATCGGGGCGTTGGGTTATACGCTGCAGCGGCCGGTCGAGGACCGTTTCCTGATTACCCGGCAAGAGCTTAAAAATCGCATTGCGGTTTTACTCGGCGGCCGGGCAGCGGAAACGATCATATTCGACGAAATTTCAACCGGCGCGGCCGACGATCTCGACAAGGCGACGGAAATCGCCCGGAACATGGTCACGCGGTTCGGCATGGATGAGAAACTGGGTCGGATAACCTATGCGCCCCAGCGCCAGGCGTTCCTCGGTGATGCCGCCTTGCCGGGGTGGCAGCCCCATGATTACAGCGAGCAGACCGCGCGCGAAATCGACTGCGCGGTCCGTGATATCGTCGATCAGGCTTACGAAGCGGCGGAAAAGTTGCTCCTGGAGAAACGGCGTATCCTCGAAGAGGGGGCTCACCTTCTTTTGGAAAAAGAGACATTATCGGGAGACGAGATACCCCGGTCCCCATCGACAATTTAGCTCAATATGCTCTAAGCGGCTTCGGTAACGGTTTCCGTGCCCTCGCCGCCAAAGCGCGTCGCGAAATAGCCGATAATCAAACCCACGATTGCGCCTTCCAGGGAAAACCAGAAGGGTGACGTCAGTATTGTGCCCTGATTGAACATTTCGACGAGAACCGCCTGCATCAAATCGTATGAGAAGAACGTCAAAACGAAATTCATCCAGGCCCCCAGTATTGGCGCCCTGACCCACCAGGGGAACGGCAGTCGTAAAACCGGATGCCAGTTAAAGACGCCGAACACGCCGATGATGGCGCCGAGGGTCGTGTACCACAGCAGGATCCCCCAGCGGAGCATCCAGTCCGTTTCGGGCAGAAAGAATTCGCAAAACGCGAATCCCATGATTCCGAATATCAGTCCGACAAGTTTCCCCACGGCAACGCGGGTAATAAGCGACGGTTTTCCAAGCATTCCGGTCTCCTGGGCCAGGCAAAAAGACACCTCGATTATATTTGATTTTATGACGCCTAGGAAAACCAGCCTTGATCTCGATCAAAGTATTAGAGCCGCCATCGGGGGATACTAATCTGCATGCGAAGCGATCAAATAAGGGTGACATAATGGTTCAGGTATGGGGCAAGCGACCCGCTTCGGTTACCGCCGTCATCGCCGGTTTCTTTCTGCTTTCCGTGGGCGTTCAGGCGCAAACAGGTGGCGATGCGATGCGCGGCTCCTCTCTTGCGGAAAGCTGGTGTCAATCATGCCATATCATCGATCAGCGCGGGACCGGCCGTGCCGTTGATCCAGCCCCACCGTTCCCGATGATCGCAAACGACCCCAAGAAAACGCCAGGCTATTTGCAGCATTGGCTCAGTACCTCGCATCCTCAAATGCCCAACTTTAATTTGGGCCGGCGCGAAATCGAGGATCTCATCGCCTATATCCGCTCGTTGGCCGCATCACCTGAAAAATCCCCTCGCGGCGAACGCCGGATGAAGAAAAGGCACAAAACCTCAATTTAGCTGAAGGCTGAGATCGACCATGCCGGCATCGGATGGCGCTTCCCGCACAAATCCGTAATCCCTCGCCAGTGCCAGCATACGGCGATTGTCGGACATGACCTGGCCAACCAGCCGTTTCGTACCGCGGGCCCGGCAATAGGTGATAATTTTGCCGAGCAATGTGGCGCCGAGGCCGCGGCCTTTCAGATCCGAGCGGACGACAATGGAAAATTCCGCGATATTGTTGTCGGGGTCGGCATAAGCCCGCACCACCCCCAATGTTTCAGGTTCGCCCCCCTCGGTTGCCCGCGTTGCGATAAACGCCATTTCCCGGTCGTAATCGATTTGCGTAAACCGTGCCAGATCGGCGTGAACCGGTTCCCTCAGGGCGCCGAAGAAACGAAATCGCACATCATCCGATGCCAGGTTCCTGAAGAGCGCGCGGTGCTGTGGCTCGTCTTCGGGCCGTATGGGCCTTAACGCCAGGGGCTGGCCGTCGAATTCTATTATTTCCTCCAAATCCTGCGGATAAGGCCGTATGGCAAGCCGGTCCGATCCTTCGGAAGACGGACGGGATACCCTGACGCGGGAATCCAGTGCCAGAACCCCCTTTTCGTCGGCCAGCAGCGGGTTGATATCTATTTCCTGAATCTCCGGAATATCGGACACCAATCGTGACAGGCTGATCAGAACGTCTCTGATTGCAGCGTGATCCGCGGCCGGGCGGTTGCGATAACCGGCCAGGAGCTTTGCGATCCGTGTCCGGGACATTTGGGCATCCGCCAGAACGGAATTGAGCGGCGGCAAAGCGACGGCGCGGTCACCGATGATCTCCACCGCCGTGCCGCCCTGGCCAAACAGGATGACCGGGCCGAATGTCGGATCGACGGCGGCACCGGCGATCAATTCGTGGGCGCCGCTTCGGGCGGCCATCTGTTGCACGGTGAATCCGTCAAGTCTGGCGTCGGGGATATTTTCTGAAATACGGGCGCGCATGGCGTCCGCCGCGTCGCGGACGGCCTCTTCCGATCCCAGATGGAGCACGACGCCACCGGCATCCGATTTATGGGAAATGTCCGGTGACAGGATTTTCAGGGCCACCGGAAAGCCGATGTCCGCGGCAATTTTCGCGGCATCGCCGGACGTGCGAACACTGCGGGTTTCGATGACCGGGATACCATAGGTCTGGAGGAGGTCCTTTGACTCGGTTTCACTCAGCATCGTGCGGCCGCTGGTCAGGACGTTCGCAATAATTCCTCTGGCATGGTCTGTGTCGTCGGCCGGGTCCGCCGGTTGGTCTATCGGGGTTTCCGTGAGCTGACTCTGGTTGCGTCGATATTCAACCAAGTGAAGGAACGCGGTAACGGCGTCTTCCGGCGTGTCATAGGTTGGGATACCGGCTTGTGAAAAGATATGTTGCGCCTGTGCTAAAGCGTCGCCGCCAAGCCAGCACGACAGTACGGGACATTCCGACTGGCGCATAAGGGGTGATAGGCTCTCCGCTATTTCCTGGCTGGCGACAATGGCGGTGGGGGAATGGAGGAACAGGATAGCGTCGGTTTCCGGCGCATTCTGGACAATTTCAAGCGCGTCCCTATAGCGTGATATGGGCGCATCGCCGATGATGTCGACGGGGTTCGATTTCGACCAATTGCCAGGCAGGACATCATCCAACTGGCGGATCGTTTTCTCCGTGAGCGTCGCCAATTGTCCGTCACCGGCAATGAGGGCGTCTGTCGCCATCACGCCGGCGCCACCGCCATTGGTGAGGATAACCAGCTTTTCGCCCTTTATGGGCGCTGCCCTGCCGAGCGTTTCCACCGCATCGAACAAATCCCGGACGGTATTGACACGCAACATGCCGGCCCGCCGGATGGCGGCGTCATAGACGTCATCGGCCCCTGTAAGGGCCCCGGTGTGTGAGGCCGCGGCCCTGGCGCCTTCGGCCGCGCGCCCGGCCTTCAACACGATGACGGGCTTGTTGCGTGCGGCCGCCCTTGCGGCGGACATAAATTTGCGGGCGTGCTTTATGGATTCCATATAGAGCAGGATCGCGTGCGTCTTCGCGTCGCTGGCGAGATAATCGATTGTGTCGCCAAAATCGACGTCGGCGCTGTTTCCGAGGGAAATGAAATGGGAAAACCCGATGTCGCGGGATTTGGCCCAATCCAGGACGGAGGTGGCCAGGGCGCCGGATTGGGACACGAAAGCGAGATTGCCCGAGAGTGCATTTGTGTGGGCGAAGCTGGCATTTAACCCGATGCCGGGAACGATCAGGCCGACACAGTTGGGACCGATTATCCGCAGCAGATGTGGTCTCGCCGCCTCTATCATCGCCTGCTGTAAAAGAGTGCCCTTTTCGTCTACGGCGCCGTCCAGACCGGCCGTGAGAACGACCGCCGCCCTGGTTCCCTTTTCGCCGAGCTCGGCTATCAATGAAGGGATGGTCGGCGCGGGCGTACAGAGAATTGCCAGATCGGGACAGGCAGGCAGGGCAGCAACGGTCGGATAACAATTCAAGGCGCCGATGGATTCATGCCTGGGATTCACCGGCATGATTTTTCCGGCAAATCCGGCTTCTTGTATGTTGCTCAGAATGATGGACCCGACGCTTCCTTGCCGTGGTGAGGCGCCGATCACCGCGACGGATTCCGGACGAAACATAGGATCGAGGTTTCGGATACTCATGCTGTTCTCTGCCTAGACGGAATCCATGTCCGGAATGGCAAAGGCGTGCCTCAGAGCCGCCGCGTCATTCTTCGGATCCGACTCATTCACGGCAATGCCGGTTGCCCGCTCAAAACCGCCGACAGGCTCACCGATGGGGCGAATGCGCAGGAACCAGTGGAGATAAGGCTGTGGGTCCTTGCTGGTATCGACCAGCATCATATTGTGATCGAAATCCCCCAAGACCCCGGCCATACGCGTGAAAACGTCCGAAAGAATTTCCGCGAGCGCATTCTGATCTCTTTCGTCCACCAGAGAAAACGCGCTCGAATGTGCCAGCGGCGCCACCCAGACCTCGAAAGGCACCTCCGCCACCTCCGGAGAAAAAGCAACGTAGGCGGCATTTTGTGTGATGATTCTCTCCGCGAAATTCGGATTCGTATTTGTTGTCTCACACAATAGGCATTGTCCGGAAATCTCAAATTCATGAAGAAGACGCTGGAACCGCGCATTTATATGTTCCGGGGTCTTGGCCAGGGCGATGAGTTGCGAATGAGGGTGGTCGATGGTTCCTCCGGCCCGTGCACCGACATTCCGGAACAGCGACACATAGGACCACCGGCGTGACAGGGCGTGAAGTCGGGCATCGTAAGCAGCGACGATAGTTCTCCAGTTTTCCGCCGTCATCGCGCCGGTGGACAAATTGTGTTCCGGCGCATCGATGATAATTTCATGATGGCCGTCCGGGGGAGAGACGATCGGATAGAGATTGCTTACGGCGCGGGCCTGCCAATTAACCTCGTCGTCCTGTTCCCACAGGATATCCGGCAGCATTGCTTCGTTGCCGGGACAAAAGGGGCAGGTTTTCTGCGGTTTGGTCTGGTCGTGATCAGTGGCGATCACGTGGGGCCGGTCCTGTCGGTGGGTAGCGTAGATCACTTCCCGGCCGGATAGCGGATCTTTTCGTAGGGGTGAGGCGTCAGCCATGGGTTGCCCCTGCATTGTGAAGGGTAAATGTGGCTTCGAATCCGTCGATCAGATCGAAATATTGTTCCATCAGGCGGGTCATCAAAAAACGGTCTTTTACTGATTTGCGGGCGCGCGACCCCATGGAGCGGCGCAGCTGTTCGTCTTCGAGAAGAGTGACGATACGCTCCGCCGTTTGCTCCACCGACGACACCAGAAAGCCATTTACGCCATCCTCGATCTGGTGGCGAATGCCACCGACGTTGCCCCCGATGACCGGTGTCCCCTTCCACATGGCCTCGGTGACGGTCAGGCCGAATCCTTCCCGCAGAGATTTCTGCAGAATGATTTGCGCGCGCCGCTGCAGCGCGTTCACCAGGCAGGAATCCTGGCATGACAGAATGTGTATACGCTCGTCCTGGCAGCCGAGGAGCTGTTCGAAGACGGACTGCCCCTCCGGGTCGTCGGTCGCGACATTGCCCACGAGGACCAGCGTGCAATCCACCTGTTTGCGCGCGATTCGAAAGGCATCGATAACGCCCTGCGGGTCCTTC
>JABJKO010000187.1 GCA_018660305.1 Rhodospirillaceae bacterium | reverse complement strand
TTCTAAACCCCCTCGCCCGCTTGCGGGAGAGGGAGGGACCCGGCGCGACGCGACGGGAGGGTGAGGGGTCTTTTCGAGATTTATTCCGGCGGGTCGTTGAGGAGATCGGCGAACGCGGTGATTTCCTTTTTCACCGCCGCCGATGCTTTCTCCTCCATGGCGCGATAACGGCGCAGCGCGTCGCGGCCACTGTCCGTGACCCGCGCGCCACCACCGCCGCTGCCGCCGGCCGAGGTCTGCACCAGCGGTTTTTTGAAATCAAGGTTCATGGCTTCGATCAGGGTCCAGGCACGCCGGTAGGACATGCCCATGGCGCGCGCCGCCCCTGAGATGGACCCGGCCTCCTCCACCGCCTCCAGCAGAGCCGCCTTTCCGGGTCCCAGCGCCACTGCCGCCCCCAGCAGGATGCGTAGCCGCGGCATGGATTCTCTTGTCTTCGCCATGGGGACGATCAAACCGCCGCGCCCCCTGCCCGTCAAGGGAGAGCCTCCGCACCAATATTGGCGTTAAGAATTTCCTGTCGGTGGATTTTACAGTTTTTCGCCAATTAACCGTGATTCGGCCAAAAACCGTCGGTGGATTTTACACCTCTGCATTTCACCAAATCCGGTTAACCACACACCTCCGCTTAAGAGGCGGGATTAACCCGCTTGGCACGCAACTTGCATGTTTTCACTCGGGTGGGCCGCGACGACGAACGCGGCCGTGGTTAAGGACCGTAACGGGCACGAAAGTCTGGCGGTCGCAGGGAGTATCAAATGATCAAATCGAATTTTTTTCACATGGGATTCCTCGGCGCAGTGGTGGCATTGCTGCTGTCGGGATGCGTAGCCAGTAGCGACGGGATTGGCCCGGTAACCGCTAAGCCGATTCTCAATCCCACACCGATTGCCTTTGAAACCAAGGTGAACACCAATCCTCGTGACATCGGCGCCGCAGCGACGGACGGGCTATTCGCTCCTCTGCAACCAAATGCGACCGATGCACCGCGGCGGCTCTCCCTGCTTCAGGCGACGGCCCGGCCGGCGGTTCCCAAAAAGGCAACGGCCTTTAGCGCTCTGGCAGACGGGCCACTCAGCGGAGCGGAGATCGAAGCGTTGTTCTCGGGTTTGGAAGTCGCCACCCATGACAGCATCCCGGAAAACCACCTCTTCAAACATGGCGGAGATGTCCGAGGATTTATCCTCGGCGCGAACGGCGAAAAATCGGATAATGGCACTAACGAGGAGGACATGGGGGTCTGGTCAATTTCCAAGGAAGCGCGTTTATGCCTCGACTGGTTTGAGTGGTATTCCGGCGAAAATGTTTGTTTTGCCGTATCCAAACGGGAAAACAAGATCGTACTCAACGCCGAGGCATTTTCTATCCTATACAACATTGTCGATTGACCCTGGCGATTTAGTAACGGGGTGATTTAGCTGCCGGAATTCCTGGCCATTGTCCCAAGCAGCCCCTCCGCCGCTTCAAGATCCCCGGGCCGGTTGACGTTGAAGAACGGGTCGACCGGGTCGCAGGCCCAGTCGTGGCGGGCGAGGCGGTAGCGGGCGGTCCAGACATCCACCTTGCGGATATCCTCGTCGACCAGGGCATCCCGCAGGTCACCGGCGAGACGCACGGGCCACAGACCAAACACCGGCTGATCGCGGCCAGCGGACGACGCACAGGCCATGTCAGCCTTCCCGGCCTCGATGGCACCCATCAGACGCGGCACCAGATCGGCCGGCGCGAACGGCGCGTCGCAGGCGAAGCTTGCCACCCACTGGCAGTCCGGCGCGTTATGCCGGGCCCATTCGAGACCTGTCAGTACGCCGGCCAGCGGCCCGGCGAAGCCGTCGACCACATCCGGGGCAACCGGCAGATCGTAATCGGCGAACCGCGCCGCATCACCATTGGCGTTGAGCACCAGCGGACCCACCTGGGGCCGGGCGATCTCCAGAATGCGCGCCAGCAGGGTCTGGCCACCCAGTTCCTGCAGGCATTTGTCGCCGCCCCCCATGCGCCGCGACTGCCCGCCGGCCAGGAGAAGCCCGCAGATTCCGGTTTCATCCGGCATGGCCGAACTCCTCCATCCGCACCGTCAGGCGGATGGGATCGGCTCCCAGAATGTCTGTCAGTACCGACCGGTCCTCCACGGAGATGTCATCGAATTCGTGGTTGATCACCATGTCATCGTCGAAATCCGGTTCGGTGATGCCCTGACGGTTTTCAACATCGAGGATGGCCTCGTTGCCGATGACCCGTTCCTCGAGCCTTGTCTTCAGCGCGCCTTCGACGAGTGTCATGTATTCTTCATCGAATCCGTCCTCGCAGGCGGCCCAGTAGAATTGCAGCCTTGCCGCCTCGGCGGCGACCAGCGGCATCACGCTGTCCAGCGCATTGTAAACGCCATAGCGGCTGGCGCCTTCCCGTCCCAGCACCACGGCGCCGGTTCCGTCGCGCAGCGCCGCGCTGAAAGTCAGAATATCGCGCAGATGCTGGTCGAACCGGATGATCAGCTGTTTGGACTGGCCCACATAGGAGACCGTCCGTGCCTCTTCATAGCGCTTTACCCGCAGATAGACGCCCGGTATGGCCAGCGCCGCCAGATCATCTCCCGCTTCGGGAAACAGCCCCGGCCCCATGGGGCCCCGCCAGCGTAGGGTGAACTGCATGGCTGTTCCGGCTCAATCCGAATCGTTGCCGACGCTGGCCTTGCGCTTGAGGTGGCGCGGCTCGTCTTCGGTCTTCGACGGATCGGCATCGAACACGATACGCTGCTCGCCGGCCAGCGCGACGAAGCGGCTGCCGCGCGCCCGGCCGATCAGGGTCAGATTCGCCTGACGCGCCAGTTCCACCCCCCAGGCGGTAAAGCCGGAGCGCGAGATCAGGATGGGGATATCCATCTGGACGGTCTTGATCACCATCTCGCTGGTCAGCCGGCCGGTGGTGTAGAACATTTTTCCGGTCGGCGAAATTTTATTGAGGAACATATAGCCGGCGATTTTGTCCACCGCGTTGTGGCGTCCCACATCCTCCATATAGATCAGCGGCCGCGCCCGCTCGCAGAGCACGCAGCCATGGATGGCCCCGGCCTCCAGATAAAGGCTCGGCGTGGTGTTGATCCGTTTGGACAGAGTCACCAGCCAGGACGTATGAATCTTGGCCTTGGGGTTGAGAGTTATTTCGTCGAACCGTTCCATCACATCGCCGAAGACGGTGCCCACCGCACAGCCCGATGTGCGGGTCTTTTTCTTCAGCTTCTGCTCGTAATCGGTCTCGCGTTCGGTGCGGACCACGATGGTCTCGATCTCCTCGTCGAAATCGATGGCGGTGATCCGGTCATCGGGCTGCAACATATTCTGGTTGAGCAGGAACCCCACCGCCAGACAATCGGGATAATCCCCGATGGTCATCATGGTGACGATTTCCTGGTCGTTGAGAAACAGGGTCAGCGGCCGTTCGACGGTCACCGACGTCTCCACCGGCCTGCCGGCCTGATCCAGACCGGCCACCCGCTCGGTCAGACGCGGATCCTTAGGATGCGGAGAAATCAGATAATTGGCCATGCAGGCACTATGGAACGATGACCGGGTCAGAGCAATACTCACCCCATATCTCCTTGGACTCTCTATCCCGACAGTTTTCACGACCACGCAAAATGATGGAATTTGTCGCCGGGCTGTTGTATTGAGGAAGAATAGATTTATTGCGTGACCGCAAATATGGGGTTTTGGACAGGCAATAATCACCGCGACGAAGACAAAGAGTTGTAATGCGTGAGGGAGTAGGGCCTTTTGGATAGCCCAACGGAAAATCACATCGGCGATCAGCACAGCACCGCCGGAGGTTCGGCCGCCCTGGCGGCCCGCCCGACCGGTTTTATGGCGACGGCGACAGCCTCGCCAAGCACGCCGGCAACAGACGATGGCGCCGTTCTACCATCCTCCCTGACCAATCGCATGGCGCCGCTCTATCACGCGGACCGTGATGCGCACTTTGTCTATCGCAACGATTCCTTTAACGACATTGCCGCCGCGACCTTCCCGGAATTCCGCAGCGCAGAGCGCCGCGAACAGCCCAATACCCTGGTCCCGGACCAGTTGCGCGAAATATTCGATCGGCTGAATGCCGGCGAACCGGAGATCAAGCTGCGTCAGACCATCGAAATCGACGGTGAATTACGGCATTTCCGCTCGACCCATTTCCGGACCTTCGAAAACAACCTGCCCACCGGCTATGGCGGCGTTTATACCGATGTCACGCTGGAGGCCGAAGCGGTCATGCAATCGGCCCGCGCCGAAAGCCGGTTCCAGGACGTCATAAGGTCGGCATCGGACTGGGTGTGGGAAACCGACGACTATCTGAATCTCACCTATGTCTCGAACCGCATCGCCGAAGCGTTGGAGATGGCGCCCTCGGCCGTGATCGGACGGCATCTGTTCACTCTGGGGGAATTCGAGGACATACCCGCACGGCCCGATCTGTCGGCCTCGCTGATGCCGTTCCGGGGCCGTGTTTTCCTGATGCCGGACAAGCACGGACAAACCCGCCGGATCTCCATGACCGGTGTCGCCGTGTTCGACGAAAGCAGCGGGGCCTTTGTCGGCTATCGCGGAACAGGCACCGATGTCACCCGTCAGCATGAGGTCGAGGCCCATGCCCATCAGACCCAGCAGGTGCTGGAGGAAAGCCTGGTGGAGCTGCGCGAGCGCAATATGGAGCTTGATCGCGCGCTTGAGGAAGCCCGCTCCGCGGCCCGCGCCAAGACGGACTTCCTCGGCAAGATGAGCCACGAGTTGCGCACGCCGCTCAACGCCATCATCGGCTTCGCGGAAATGTCCATCCAGCAGAGCTTCGGCGCGCTCAATTCGCGTTATCTCGGCTATTTCCGCGACATTCACGGTGCCGCCTATCATTTGCTCAACATCATCAACGACATTCTCGATACGGTGAATATCGATTCGGAGACGGTCAGCGTGTCACCGCGCGCCATGCGCCTCGCGGAGGTGGTGACCCAGGCAAAATCCATCATCGCGGTCCGCGCCGAACAAGGCGGCATCGACATCGGGGCGGTGGATGTCTCAGACCATTGGATGATTCTCGCCGATCCGGGACGGACGAGGCAGATCCTCGTCAATCTGCTGAATAACGCCATCAAATTCACCGAGGCCGAAGGGTCCATCGGGATCGACGTCAGAATGACCGATTCCAAATATATCGAGTTCACCGTCTGGGATACCGGTATCGGTATAGCGGCAGACGAGCAGGACCGCATATTCGAAAGCTTCCACCAGGTCGGTTCGGACATTATGAGTGAGCCCAGCGAGGGCACCGGGCTGGGCCTGACCATCTCGCGCCAGCTGGCGCAACTCATGGGGGGCGAAATCTCGGTTGAAAGCCACCCCGGTCAGGGCGCCCGCTTTACCGTCCGCCTGCCCCGCGCCGAAGAAGAGACACCGGCAATCGGCGACGCGGCGCTTTAACGCCCTCCATAGCCTTTCAGTCCATTCAAATAGGCGTTTCCGCTGCCGGCAAGTCCGTTAACGGGCTGGTTGTCTTTTGTTAACGGATCGGTAGTAACCTTCCGACTGGATCCGCCGCGACGGTATCGGCACGGCCAAGATAGAGAATTAGGTCAGGATGAGCGAAAAAGCCCTGGAATATCAGCTTGGCTTCTCGGAAATGCATCGCGAGGAGATGTATGATGTCGAACGACGTTCCGGTAAGGCCCGCAAGACCCTCGCCGTAATCGGTGATTACGCGTCGACGGCCGGGATCGATTTGGCCGATCTGTCGCTTCTCGATATCGGGTGCTCCACCGGATTTCTCAGCCGTCTCTACGGGGAGCAATTCGGCCAGGTCACCGGTATCGATATCGATGCTCCCGCCGTTGAGTTCGCCCAGAAATCAGTGACCGACGACCATATGAAATTTCACGTCCGGGACTCCATGCAGAGCGGGTTCCCGGATAACAGCTTCGATGCCGTGACCTGCACTCAGGTCTATGAACATGTGCCCGATTCACGCCGGCTGATGGAGGAGATCCATCGGGTCCTCAAGCCAGGCGGATTCTGTTATTTCGCCGCCGGCAACCGGGTCAAATTCATTGAGGCGCATTACCGGCTGCCACTGCTGTCTGTCATTCCGAAATGGTTGGCGCATTACTATATCCGCGCCGCCGGAAAGGCGGATCATTACTACGAAACCCACCTCAGCTTGTGGGGTCTGCGCGCCCTGGTGCAGCGGTTCGAGATCATCGATTACACACGCTCTGTGATTGCCGATCCGGAAAAATTCAATGCAACCGACCTTATTAAGCCCAATTCGATAAAGCAGAAGATTTCGCTCGCCGGTCTGAGTGCCGCCTATTGGACCTGCCCAACCTATATCTGGATCCTTCGTAAGCCGGCCTGACATTATGCAGACACGCCCTCTCTCTCCGCAGCACCGTGGCAATGGTCTCACCGGCCTATTGCGCGCCACCGGCAAAAAGCTGCTGTCACTATTTCCGTTCGGCAATGAGCTTGCACGCCGGCTGTTGTCCTTTGGTTTCAATGGATCGCCATCCTATTGGGAAGCGCGCTACGCAAAAGGCGACAATTCGGGCGCCGGTTCCTATGGCGAGCTCGCCGAATTCAAGGGCCGGATTTTGCTTGAGCTCATCGACGAGATGGCTATTCGCAGCGTGGTCGATTTCGGCTGCGGTGATGGCAATCAGATCGGATATCTTGGACAGATACCCTATGTAGGGCTCGATGTTTCAACGACCGCGATAGATCTCTGTATAAAAAAATACGCTGCCGACAAAAATAAGCACTTCGTCCATTTCGCTCCCGGCCAACGCTTTGCCGATCTGTCCATCGACCCCGGCGACCTGGCCATGTCGTTGGACGTAATATTTCATCTCGTCGAGGACGACGTATTTACGAGTTACATCGAAAATCTCTTTTCCGCCTCAACCCGCTTCGTGGTCGTTTATTCCTCCAATGTGGACAAGCTCACGGAAAGTCCCCATGTCCGTCACCGGAACATAACAGCCCATATCGAAAGTCACATATCGGGGTGGTCCTTGTACCGGCATGTGGAAAATCCGTACAAAGGCGAACTTTCGGAAAGCGATTTTTTCATCTACAGCCGCGATGACAGCGACGCAGGCTAGCGCCCCTTCCAGCGATGGCCCGCGCGAATCGGGCACCAACGATCGTGGCGTCGCTGGACCCGTTCTGCGCTGGTTTGGGATCGTATTGACCCTGATCGCAGCCAGCTATTTTTGTCTCGAAATCGCGGAACACACATCTGCCCTGCTGTCTCTTTCGTGGCAAAGCGCGGACGCGGGACCTCTTGCCGCCTCACTCGGCCTGTATAGCATGATGCTGTTGACCGTTCCCTTTGGCTGGTATCTGCTCCTCCGTTCCGCAGGCATCGACGTCCGTTGGCGCGACGCCACCACCATCACTCTCCTTTCCCAGTTCGCAAAATATGTACCGGGCAATGTCGCCCATCACATCGGCCGGGTCGCACTGGCGCGGGCTTATGGGCTCGAAATTCCGACCGTAATAGCGACGATGACGATTGAGACCGGATGGGTCGTGTTTACCGGCACGGTAATCGGCATGATATGCGTTCTGATTAGTGCGCCGGCATTGCTCATGGAAGGCAACGGCCTGCCCGAGATCTGGCAATTGTCCGTCGCCGGAGCGTGTGGCGCGGTTGCTCCTTTTTTAGGGGCCTGGCTAATCGGACGGTGGCGGCCCGGTCCCCTTAGCCGGTGGATTGGCCCAACACCCCTCCACCTCCCTGGCGTCCCCGCTTTGGTCGCCTGTTTTGGTGTTCACACAATGCTGTATCTGCTCATGGGCGGGATGCTGTTTCTCCTGACCCATCAGCTTTTTGGTGTCGCGAGCGCGGATTACTGGCTTTTGACCGGTATATTTGCCGTAGCATGGGTCGCCGGCTTTATCGTTCCCGGGGCGCCGGGCGGGCTTGGCGTCCGTGAAGCCATTCTGGTGGCCGCAATGGGACCTTTCTATGGGGGAGCCACTGCCGTGGCCATTGCGATCCTCCTGCGTTTGATTACAACCGTCGGCGACGGGATAGGGTTTCTACTTGGTCTCTTTTTTCGCCATCTGTCGAAAGAAAGATCCACCGCGTGATAATCTCGACGCCCAGAACCGGCTAAATTCGGCTGTTTGCCTCAACGGCGTGATGTCGGCCGTCAGATTCCCCCTTCCCGGCCCTTTTCCTTGCACCTCAAAAGCGCTATGTTCAGTTGGATATAGCGGTGGCACAGGGTCCCGCTTTCGTAGACGCAGGAAACTCAGGATGGACGGGCCGCTTATCGACCCCCACGGCCGAGAAGTTACCTATTTGCGCGTATCGGTCACCGACCGCTGCGATTTCCGCTGTGTCTATTGTATGGCCGAGGACATGACCTTCCTGCCCAAGGCCGAGGTGCTGACGCTGGAAGAGCTCGATCGGGTGTGTTCGGCCTTTGTCGAGCGCGGTGTCCGCAAGCTCCGCATGAGCGGTGGCGAACCGCTGGTGCGGCGAAACATCATGTCGCTGTTCCGCTCCCTGTCACGCCATCTGGACAGCGGTGCGCTGGACGAGCTGACACTGACCACCAACGGCAGCCAGCTCTCCCGATTTGCGGACGAACTCGCCGATATCGGGGTAAAACGTGTCAATGTGTCTCTGGACACGCTGGACAATGACAAGTTTACCGCCATCACACGTTGGGGCCGGCTCGATCAGGTAAAGACCGGCATTGCCGCCGCCAAGGCAGCCGGGCTCGCCATCAAGATCAACACGGTGGCGTTGCGCGGCGTCAATGACGACGAATTCGATCATCTGGTGCGCTGGTGCGGCGATGAAGGGTTCGATCTCACCTTCATCGAAGTCATGCCCATGGGCGAAATCGGCGAAACCAGGCTCGACCAGTACATGCCGCTCTCCATGGTCCGCGCGCAGTTGAACGAGAGCTGGAAACTGACCGATATCGATTATTCCACCGGCGGGCCGGCGCGTTACGTTCGTGTTGAGGAAACCGGCGGACGGATCGGCTTTATCACGCCGCTGACCCATAATTTCTGCGAGGACTGCAACCGGGTGCGGTTGACCTGTACCGGCACGCTCTATATGTGCCTCGGCCAGGAAGACGCCGCCGATCTGCGCAGCGCCGTCCGCGCCGACGACGACAATGCAGCCCTCATGGATTCCATCGACGAAGCCATCGGCCGCAAGCCCAAGGGCCACGATTTCATCATCGACCGCCGCCGCCGCGGCCCCGCCGTGTCCCGCCATATGAGTGTCACGGGCGGGTAAGGGCGGCGATCCCTCTTCGAGTTTTCCTCTGTGGGCAATCCTTTTTTTCTTCGTCATGCCCGGGCTTGACCCGGGTATCCACGTTTTTTGTTGTTGCTTTAGTCGGCCAAAAAAGAAACAAAATCTCGTGGATGCTCGGCCTTCGCCGAGCATGACGGTTAAGTAGGATATGCCGAGGGCAGAAGCCGATAGACCCGCCCGCAACGGAAGCTAGACATGACCCAACCCAATTCCCTCGCCGCGCGCGACGCGGCGTCCGTGCTGCATCCCTATACAAACGGGCTCGCCAACGAGGCTGACGGCTCGCTGATCATGGTCCGGGGCGAGGGCGTCCATGTCACCGACGAGGATGGGCGGCAATACATTGAAGGCATGGCCGGGCTGTGGTGTACCTCGCTGGGATTTGGCCAGGAGCGGCTGGCCGAGGCAGCGGCGGCGCAGATCCGGAAGTTGTCGTTTTATCATGGTTTCAACCAGAAGGGTCACGACGTCCAGATCGAGTTGGCCGAGCGGCTGCTGGCCATGGCACCGGTCCCCATGTCCAAGGTGTTTTTCGCCAATTCCGGTTCGGAGGCCAACGACACGGCCATCAAGCTTATCTGGTACCGCAATAATGCGCTGGGCAGACCGGAGAAGAAAAAGATCATCGGCCGCATCAAGGGTTATCACGGGGTGACCATCGCCGCTGCCAGCGTCACCGGCACGCCGATCAACCATCAGGCGTTCGATCTGCCCATCGCCGGTTTTCTGCACACCGACTGCCCGCATTATTACCGGGCGGCCGAGGACGGAGAGAGCGAGGAAGATTACGCCACTCGTTGCGCCGACAATCTGGATGCGCTGATCGAGCGCGAAGGCCCGGAGACCGTCGCCGCGTTTTTTGCCGAACCGGTGATGGGCGCCGGCGGCATTCTCATCCCGCCGGCCACCTATTTCGACAAAATCCAGGCGGTGCTCCGCAAACACGACGTGCTGATGGTGGCCGACGAAGTCATCTGCGGGTTCGGGCGCACGGGAAAGATGTGGGGCAGCGAAACCTTCGGAATCCAACCGGACATCCTGACCTGCGCCAAGGCGCTGTCTTCGGGCTATATCCCCATCTCCGCCCTCATGGTGAGCGAAGAATTCTTTCAGCCCATCGCCGCGCAAAGCGCCGAAATCGGAGTCCTCGGCCACGGATATACCTATTCCGGCCATCCGGTGGCTGCGGCGGTCGCCGTGGAAACCCTAAAAATTTACGAGGAGATGGATCTGCTCGCCATGGTGGGGATCGCCTCCCGGGCCCTGCAGGACGGCATCCGCCGCTTCGCCGATCACCCGCTGGTGGGCGAGGTTACCGGCATCGGTATGCTGGCGGTCGCCGAACTGGTCGCCGACAAGGACACGAAGGAGCCATTCGATCCGGGCCGCAAGGTGGGGCCTTACTTGTTGGAACGCTCCCTCGAACATGGGCTCATTATCCGCGCCCTGGGTGATCGCATTGGATTTTCACCACCGCTGGTAATCACGCCAGAGGAAATCGACCATATGTACGCTCGTTTCGCGCTGGCCCTTGATGACACGCAGGCCTGGATTTCCGCCACCGGATAAGGTGGTATTCCGCATATTAAGTGCGTATTAACCCTAATTAAGCGAGGATGAGGGGACCAAAACCTCCGCGTGACCGCCCCAATTGATGACTTTTCCGCGGAATAGAGGTCGGTTATTATCTGTTCAGGATAGCAAGTGGGTAGCAGAACGCGTTGGGCGGGATTTAGGTATGGATTACGAAGCGTTTTTCAAAGATGCCATCGGGCAGGTAAAGGCCGAAGGGCGCTATCGCGTCTTCGCCGAGCTTGAGCGCCATGCCGGCGATTTCCCGCACGCCACCAGCTATGTGGGCGACGACACCACGGAAGTCACCATGTGGTGCAGCAACGATTATCTCGGCATGGGGCAGCATCCCAAGGTGCTGAGCGCCATGAAGGAGACCATCGACAAAGTCGGCGCCGGCGCCGGCGGCACCCGCAACATCGCCGGCACCAGCCATTTCCACGTGCTGCTGGAGCGCGAACTGGCCGAACTGCACAAGACGGAATCGGCGCTGATCTTCACGTCCGGCTATGTCGCCAACGAGGCCGCGCTGGCGACGCTGGCCGCCAATATTCCCGACTGCGTGCTGCTGTCGGATGCCTATAACCACGCCTCCATGATCGCCGGCATTCGTCATTCCGGGGCCGAGAAGCGCATTTTCAAGCACAACGATGTGGAGGATCTGGAGCGTCAGCTCGCCGAACTTCCCATCGGGCGGCCCAAGATCATTGTCTTCGAATCGGTCTATTCCATGGATGGCGATATCGCGCCCATCAAGGAATTCTGCGATCTCGCCGACAAATACAACGCCATGACCTATCTCGATGAAGTCCACGCGGTCGGCATGTACGGTTCGCGCGGCGCCGGCGTCGCCGAACGCGATGGGCAGATGGCGCGCATCACCGTCATCCAGGGCACCCTGGCCAAGGCGTTCGGGGTGGTCGGCGGCTATATTGCCGCCTCCGAGAAGCTGGTGGATTTTGTCCGCTCCTATGCCAATGGCTTCATTTTCACCACTTCCATGCCACCGGCCATCGCCGCCGCGGCAACCGCCAGCGTCCGTCATGTGCGCGAGCACGGCCAACCCGACCGCGACCGGCATCAGGAACGAGCGGCAACCCTGAAAGAAATGCTGGCCGATGCCGGTTTGCCGGTCATGCCGTCGGTGTCCCACATCGTGCCTGTCATGGTGGGGGACCCGGTGCTGTGCAAACAGGTCACGGACGATCTGATGGATCGCTACGGTATTTACGTGCAGCCCATCAACTATCCCACCGTGCCGAAGGGCACCGAGCGGCTTCGCCTGACACCGACGCCGTTCCATAGTGACGAAGACATGG
>JABJKO010000337.1 GCA_018660305.1 Rhodospirillaceae bacterium | reverse complement strand
GATGGAAGACGTAAAAGGGCCATGAACGGGCCTCAACCCTGGTGATCGAAATTCGGCGAGCGCAGCGAATTTTCGGTGAAAAGATTCTTATCAAGAAATCTGCCAAACCCTTGATTCCTGCGCATATTACTCATAGGGATTCTGCTTCACAAGATGATTCCGGTACAATTTGGTTTAACTGCGTTGGGTTCGCTTGCCTATTCGGGGTTATTTCAGTAACGTCCGGCCTCCTTAAGCCTGCATATGCGGGCTTTGTCGGAGACCACCACGCGCCCGTAGCTCAGCTGGATAGAGCACTAGACTACGAATCTAGGGGTCGGAGGTTCGAATCCTTCCGGGCGCGCCATTTTCCCCTCCAAACAGTTCAGCCAACCACGCGATGTCGTGCGCATCGACCTGTATGTTTGTTTTATCGAAATATTGGTGAACGAATTGTTAAGGTGTAAGCCACATCGGCATATTGGCCGAGGTCCAGTGCTCCTTTAGACTGATCCAGCCAAAGTGTTGCCAGGGGGAAATCGCTTGTCCGATACCGACGCCATTCTATTTGCCAATGAAACCTTCTATCGCGCGTTTGCCGACAAGGATATGGAGACCATGGCCGATCTCTGGTCACGGGATAATCCGGTTTCCTGTCTGCATCCCGGATGGGGCCCGCTGTTCGACCGGTCGGAGGTTATCTCAAGCTGGGCCGCTATCCTGAACGCGCCGGAGGCACCGGACATCCGGTGCGTAAACCCCACTGTGCATTTGTTTCAGGATTTGGGCACGGTCATCTGTTTCGAGCAGCTTGAAGCCGGCCTCATGGTTGCGACCAACGTTTTTGTCCGCGAAGGAAGCCTGTGGAAAATGGTGCACCATCAGGGCGCGCCCACCTCCGCCGACCTGCCGGCGGAAGAAACCTCCACCGGCGGTTCCATACACTGAGCGATTTTAAGTGCCGGCGCCAAACAACCGCTTGATGGCATTCCACAGGACTTTCAATCCCATGCCGCCAACCTGAACCGGTGCGGCCTGCTGCGGCGGTGCTGCATCGGCGGGCGCGGCGTCGCCGGCTGATCCCTCCGCGGGGGCGGCGGGTGCCGCCTGCGGGGCGATGACGTTTTTTTCCAGATTGTCGGCGAACTGCCCAATGATCTGCTGGGCGAGGTCGGAGACCATGCCGACACCACGCCCATACTGGGCGACGGCGCCCGATAGCTGCAGGTTGGTATGGATCATGACCTTGGTGCCCTTGTCCGACGGTTCCATGCCGAAATCCACATTGGCATGCGCGCCGCCGCGGCCCTTGGCATCGGTCCCCTGCGCCTTGAGCTTTGCGCTGCGGCTGGCTTCGTCTTTTTCCTCAAATGTGGTCTGACCATTGAAGGTCAGCGCCACCGGGCCCAGCTTGACCGAGATCTTGCCTTTATAGGTGTTCTCATCGACGACTTCGGTGAGCTCCGCTCCTGGCACGCAGGGTGCGATCCGCTCGATATCCATCAGGATGGACCAGGCCTCGTCGACCGGCACCGGGACCTCAAACGTGTTGTCGAATTCCACCGAACTTTCCTCTCAATTACGGTCTTTGCGACCTCGTTATCGTAGCCCGGTTATCCCATAGCTGGGTCCAACCGTCTATCCCGGGCGCGTTTTGCCGGGCGCGTTTCGAACGGATCGGTGCGCTTCTCTTTGAAACGAAATCGGACTAAATTTCCCCTATGGTCAAGTTTCCCAAAGTTCAGCCTGTAACGACCGAATATCTCGCCAATATTGTGCGCGATACCGATGACCGGACCATGGCTTTGATCGCCGGGCTGTCCGACGATCAGCTCATGGGGCCCAAACTGCGCATCGTTAATCCCATGCTCTGGGAGATTGGCCATATCGCCTGGTTCCAGGAAAATTTCGTGATGCGGATGGTCGATGGCAAAGAGTCGGTGCGGGCCGATGCCGACACGCTTTATGATTCCATGGCTGTCGCCCACGACACGCGGTGGGACCTGCCGCTGCCGGACCTGGCGACCACCCGTCGCTATATGGAGGAGATCCGCGATGCGGTGATCACCCGTCTGGGTAATGAGGAAATGGCGTCGGTCCAGGACAGCTACTTCACTCAGCTCGTGGTGTTTCACCAGGACATGCACAACGAGGCCTTCACCTATACCCGTCAGACCCACGGATATCCGGCGCCGGTTATTGGCGGCGGCGGCGATCTGCCGGTGGCCGAAACCGGTCCATTCCCGGGCGACGTGGACATACCGGGCGGTGTCCACATGCTGGGCGCCCAGCCCTCGGACCCTTATTACATGGATAACGAGAAATGGGGTCATGGCTATGAGGTGGATCCTTTCACCATTGCCCGGGCGCCGGTCACCAATGAGGAATTTCAGGCCTTCGTCGATGATGGCGGCTATGACAGCGAGTCGTTGTGGACCGGGGCAGGATGGGCGTGGCGACAGCAGGCCGGTGCCAACCACCCGGTCTACTGGAACCGGACCGACGATTGCTGGCAGGTGCGGGAATTCGACCAGACCGTACCGCTGCGGCCCCACGCGCCGGTGATTCACGTGAACTGGTTCGAAGCCAACGCCTGGTGCCAATGGGCCGGGCGGCGTCTTCCTCACGAAGCCGAATGGGAGGTCGCCGCGTCACGCGCACCAGACCCGGATCATGACAGTTTGCGTGGGCCGAAATCCCGCTACCCATGGGGCGATGCGCCAGCGGAATCCCATCACGCCAATCTGGAAGGTCTGCGCAACGGCACAATCGATGTCGCTTCATACCCGGACGGCGACAGCGCCTATGGCTGCCGCCAGATGATGGGCAATGTGTGGGAATGGACTCGCACCAGCTTCGGGCATTTCGAGGGTTTCGTCCCCGATCCCTACAAGGATTATTCGGCCCCCTGGATGGATGGCAAACACGCCGTGCTGCGCGGCGGCTCCTGGGCCACCAGAGGCCGCATCGTCTGGAACACTTTCCGCAATTTCTACACCTGCGACCGCCGTGACGTGCTCGCCGGTTTCAGGACCTGCGCGATTTAGATTGCAGCATTAACGCCCTCAATCGTCCTGGTCGTGCTTGTCACACTACTGTCTGGTTTAAATTTTTACGGTCATCTGAAACCGGCCTGGTTCCCGCGTCTGTAGGAAATCGAGCCTTTTGAGACTCTGTTTTCGGGGTTGGAGCCGTATCACCCCCACCCTGTATCCGCTTCGCGGCTACAGCCTCCCCCATCGAGGGGGAGGGGATTTAAAATTGTATGCCGTTAAAAAACCTTCCCTCCCCCTTCTACAGGGGGGAGGTGTAGGTGGGGGGTCGCGCGCCGTCCGGCGCGCAAAAAGTATCGCCGGAATGTTAAACCGGACTAGTGTCGTCTATCCAGCCGCCCGCATCGCCTCCCATAACTGATAAGGCGTGGCTGGCATGGGGACGTCGGTGATGCCGAGCGGCGACAGGGCGTCGATCAGGGCGCTTTGCACGCAGGGGAGCGCGCCGACGCAGCCGGCCTCTCCCGCGCCTTTGATGCCCAGCGGGTTGGTGGGGGAAGGGAAACTTTCGCTGACGACTTCGATGGAACACATATCGTCGGCGCGGGGCATACAGTAATCGAGGAACGAGGCGGTGATGAGCTGGCCCGAATCGGGATCATAGGACATATCCTCGCACATGGCCTGGCCGAGCCCCTGGCTGATGCCGCCATGAATTTGTCCCTTGAGCAGCAACGGGTTGATCACCGTGCCCACATCGTCCACCACAACATAGCTGATGAACTCGGTGGTGCCGGTGTCGGGATCGATTTCCAGCTCGCATAGATGACAGCCATTGGGAAAGGTCGGCGCGGCCGGTTTGAAGGCGGCCTGGGCGGTGAGCGTTGGTTCGATCCCGGGCGGTAGCACCATCAGCGCATAGGCGGTCTTGGCGACATCCTGAATGGCGACACCGCGATCGGTACCGGTCACCGAAAACATCCCATCGTCGAATACGATGTCCGCCTCGGCGGCTTCCAGCATATGGGCCGCGATGGTCTTGCCCTTTTCGATGATGCGGTCGCCGGCCATGTGAAGCGCCGCGCCGCCATTGCCGGCCGACCGTGAGCCGAACGTGCCGCGGCCGTGCGCGACGATGTCGGTATCGCCCTGCACCAGCGTGATCTGCTCCAGCGGGATGTTGAGCTGTTCGTTGATCAGTTGCTTGAAGGTGACGTCATGGCCCTGGCCCTGGTTGAGGGTGCCCATGAGGATGGCGCAATTGCCCTGGCCATCGAAACGGATCTCGGCGGTTTCCTCGATGGGGGCGGCGGCCTGTTCGATGGCATAGGCAATGCCCATGCCCCGCAGCTTGCCGCGCGCCGCCGCTTCCTTGCGGCGTTCCTCGAAACCACCGTAATCGGCGAGTTCAAGGGATTGCTCCATTACCTTCGGGAAATCTCCGGAATCGTAATTAAAGATCAGCCCGGTCTGATAGGGTATGGCATCGGCCGGGATGAGATTGCGGCGGCGGATTTCCGCACGGTCGATTCCCATTTCGGCTGCTGCCCTGTCGATGGCCTTTTCGATGGCGAGGCTGGCCTCGGGCCGCCCGGCGCCGCGATAGGGTCCGGTCCAGCCCGTATTGGTGAACCGTCCAGAGACCGCCGTGTAAATCGCCGGCGTGGTGTAGACGCCCGCCAGCCCGCCTAAATTGTTGGTGGGAGAATGGGGCGTCATGGTGCCGAGATAGGCCCCCAGATTGGCGATGGTATCGACCCGGAAAGCGAGAAATTTGCCATCCGCGTCCAGAGCGAGTTCCGCAATGGTCACGTTGTCTCTTGCATGGGTGTCCGACATAAGGGATTCGCTGCGCTCGGCGGTCCAGCGCACCGGCCGGTCGACCATGCGCGAGGCCCACAGCACGAAGATCTGATCGTGATAGACGTCCCCCTTCATGCCGAACCCGCCGCCCACATCGCCGGCGACCACGCGGATCTGCATTTCCGGCACGCCCAGCACGGCAGACACGTGGCCGCGGATGCCATGGACGCTCTGTGTGCTGGTATGAAGGGTGTAGCGGCCGTCGCGCCGGTTATAGTCGCCGATGGACACCCGCGGCTCCATGGCGTTGGCCGAGATGCGGTTCACCACGTAGTCGATTTTGGTGGTGTGGTGAGCATTCGCGAAGGCCGCGTCAACGGCACTTTTGTCGCCAAGCTCGAAAAAAAAGCACTCATTGTCGGGGCAATCATCCCACACCGCCGCTGCGTCCGGTTTTGCGGCGTCCGAAACCGATGTGACGGAGGGCAGGATCTCATAATCGATGTCGATCAGCTCCGCGGCATCCTTGGCCTGGGCCAGTGTTTCGGCGACCACGAAGGCGACGTCATCGCCCACCAGACGCACGCGGTCAGTGGGCAGGGCAGTGCGGGTTCCCGGATGCATGGGCGAGCCATCGCGTTTTTGCCGGGGCACCATGACCGGAAACGCCCCGAACTGTTCCGCGTTCCAATCTTCACCGGTGAGCACCGCGAGGATTCCCGGCGCCGACCTCGCCGACGTCGTGTCGATGGATCTGATGGCCGCATGGGCGTGAGGCGACCGCAGGATGTAGCCATGGGCTTGATTGGCGAGGACGAAATCGTCGCCATACTGGCCACCGCCCCGCAGCAAGCGCGGGTCTTCCGTCCGTGGCACAGGTTGTCCGATACCAAATTCGCCCATCGCCCGTCTTCCCGTTCATGAACAGTGATTTTCTACCGTCACCGGATACCTGATCGGATTGTCGCGGGCAATAGCGGGATTGATCCGCAAAAGAAAAAGGCGACCCTTTGGGCCGCCCTTTTCCGTAAAACCAGAGCGTGGTCTACATCTTTTTCTTCTTCACCTTCTTGCCGCGGAACAGCTTATGGCAGGCCCCGCATCTCTTACCCATGCCTTTTGCAGCGGCCAAATCACCGCCGGCAACCTGCACGGCAACACCCCTCAAATCACCGAGTTTTTGCTTGAAGGTATCCCAGTCCGACCAGATTTCCGGCTTGGCGCGGGTTGCCTTCTTGCCCAGCATGCCACGATCGGTTCCCTTGGGGAAAAGACCGGCCAGCCTGTCGGCATAGCCGACGATCATTTTTGCCTGATCCATGGCAGCCGACTTATCACCTGCCTTGGCCGCCTTTTTGATTGCCTTATTGGCTTTCGAGATTTTCTTGAATGTCGCCTGGCGTTCCTTGACCGCGCCCATGTCGGCGGAGACCGGCTGCGTCGCCGCAAGACCGGCACCGATCACGGCAACGGCCAGTCCGGCAGCAAAAACATGTTTGACTAAAATCCTCATAACTAAATTTCCTCCCAAAGAATATCGGATGAATCCTGTCACATCCCAGACAGTCAACAGATTGAAGCCGGGAATATTCCCGGGATCGTTCCCAGGGGAGAAAATAAATTTCGCCGAAATGATGAGGTGATTAGGGTTTTTGCAGGTGCGTGTGGACGATCTCGCCCAGCGCCACAAGATTGTCCCGGTCGGTCTTGCCGATCAGCGCATAGGCGTAGGGCGCTTCAATCCAGTAAAAGGCCGAGACGCCGCGCTCCGTTGCAATTTTGAACGACACATCCTTGGCGTCCCGGGCGCTGCGGACATAGAGGGTCAGCCGGTTCTTGTCCTTGTTCTGATACATGAACTGCGCCGCCGGCGCGCCATCATCGGCCACCAGCCGCCCGCCCACCAGAAGATAGCCGGCGGATTTCAGCGACGGTGGGTTGAGAGTCCGCCCCACGCGGCGTGACAGCCAGCGCACCAGATGCTTCTCCGTCGCTTTGGCTTCGACGGCATGGCGGCGTTCTTTCGTGAACACCACATGGGCACTGACCGCATGGCGCAGGAATCCGGTCTCGCTCGAAGGCGCGGGCACGGCTGTTCCATGGGCGATCCACCCCGCGACGGCGCCGACAACCAGCAGCATGACCGATGCGGCGGCGCGCATCCAATGGCTATCGGGCTTGATTCGGGAAGCGTTCTTCAGGACAGCCTGCATGCGCTCCGGTATCGCCTCATCCAAAATATCCGCACCGATACCG
>JABJKO010000149.1 GCA_018660305.1 Rhodospirillaceae bacterium | reverse complement strand
CTCCGCCGCGCCCGCCACGGGAGACGGTGCGGCGGCGTCAGCTTCCGAACCGGCGCGGGGCAGGAAAGTTGCGAAAATTGCGATGGTCGCGGCAAAGGCGGCGATGGCCATGAAGAACAGAAAAAAGCTCCCGGTCTGGTCGCGCAGAATGCCGGTCAGGGGTACGGCGAGAGAGGCCACGCCGAGGGCCAGAACAAACTTGGCGCCATAGGCGCGGGCGTGCCAGCCATCGGGGCAGAACCGCGCCACCAGACAATTTTCCGCCGGAAGAGATGACGCCAATACCAGCTGCAGCAAGGCCGCGGACGCCACCAGCGGCGCATCCACCAGATAGCCCATCATTACCGCGACCGGCACCATGAGCACGTACATGCCGAGATAAACCGACTTGATGGAATATCGCTCCGCCAGATAACCGCCCAGCAACTGGCCGCTCGCCCCCACAAGCAGAGCCAACGTCACCAGTGTCCCGGTTCCCGAAATACCCTCCGAGGCGAAAAGCGATACCTTTTCGCTGAACACCTTTGGCAGGGCGACAAGAAACCCCTGGGCGATAAAACCGGCACAGGTCATGGTGACGGCCAGGATGGTGAAGGCGCGGACGATATCGCGCCGGTCCAGCGCGACAGTGGCAACGCCCGGCTTACGTGATACGGGGCTCCTGGCATCCGGTCCCGTGAACAGCACGAAGACAAGGCCGGTGGCAAAACACACCGCGCCGGGGACCATAAAGGCCATGCGCCAGCCCCAGCCGTCGGTCAGCGTGCTGGCGATCACGGCGGCGGTGGCGACACCAAGGGTCCCGAAGACGCCGTTGGCCCCAAGCGCTTTGCCCCGGTTGACCGCATGGCGCACGATGAAGCTGGTGCCCACCGGATGATAGATCGAGGCAAACAGCCCCATGGACGTCAGTCCCACGCCCAGCGCCCACGGCGTTTGCGCGAAACCCGTCAGAAAAGTGACGGTGCCGGTCCCCAGCAAATAGATCGCCATCATGCCGCGCGTACTCCAGCGGTCGGCAATCCATCCCGCCGGCAGCGCCGCCAGCCCATAGGCCAGATATCCCAGGAACGACAGGGACAGGAGATCCCCGAAAGACCAACCCCATTCGTTTTCCAGCACCAGCGCCACGGTGGGAAACAGCAGCATGATGACGTGGTTGTAGTAATGGGCCAGGTTGGAAAAGATCAGCGCGCGGCCGGGTCGGACGGGGACGTCGTTGGTCATAGGGGTTGGGCACTCACTTTCGCAGACACGATGTCATGGGGCGCCGTATCACGCAACGAATCGATATTCCTGTAAAAGATTAGAATAATCAAATAACCAACTGATAAACCGTTATTTTACCTGTTCGGATATCCACTTTAAAAATTCCGCATTACCGCCCTCTATGGGCAGAACCACGATGCACGGCGTATCGTAGCTGTGCAGTGCCTTGACCCGTTCGGTCAGCGCCGCGACACGGTCTTCGGTGGTCTTGGCAATGATCACGGTCTCTGTGTCACGCTGGATCTGACCTTGCCAGCGATAGATCGATCTCATGCCTTCGATCAGATTGACGCACGCCGCCAGATGTTCGCCAACCAGCGCCTCGCCGATGGCACTGGCCTCATCGGCCGAGCCCGCCGTCATGTAAATCAGCCGTTGTTCCTGTGGCATCGCGTGCCTGTCCTCCCAATTGCTTGCGCCGCCCAATTGCTTACGCCAGACGGGTGAGGTAACGTCGCAACAATATCATAACCGGCAGACCTTCTGGGGAGGAGGTCTCAGTCTTCGGGGGGAGGCCATGCCGTCAAGGATGAACGCTCGGCGTGAGCCCGATGAGGGGGTGCATGCCAAACCAACAGTGTCGCAACGCCGCTGGCTTCAGGCCGGGCTGTCACAGCCCGGCGGCAAGCTGCCGCTGTTCGACGAGGACGGCCAGCGCATCGCCAGCCAGACCATAAAAAGCTGCGTCGGCCATGGCTGGGCCGAGCCATGGTTTGCCAATCCGCTCAAGCCCGATTGGGTGGTGTGCAAGCTCACCCATCTCGGCCGCGTCGTCGCCGAAGAAGATCTCTGGGAATTCGACGTCGCCTGACACGGAGCGCCGGCGGTATCACCCGAAGTGACTTTGACGAACATGTCATTGGCGCGCCGATAGAGGTTTCCGTCATCGGGGCCGACAATTTTCGGATCTGGCATTTCATATCCCTTTCAATAAAGAAATTTGTAAGCGAGTGGCAAAATTCCGTTCTTACGCCGCATCCCAGAGCGCCTTTACTTTGGGAAAGGCCTGATTGCCAAGCTCAATGCGTTTCTGCGACGTGGTATCGCCCCATTCGCTTACCGCGGTGACATAGCTTGGCCGCCTGGAAATGCGCTCATTCCAATCCTTGAGCCTGACGAGAGCATCCCACAGCGGCGCCATCTGAAAAGACGTCAGGCGGTTGACATAAACAACCATGGAGATGTCGGCCAGTGAAAACATATTGCCCACCAGCCACTCGCCATTGGCCAGCGCCGCTTCGATATCGTGAAACAATGTCTTAAAAGTCCCGATGGCGTCGGGGAGCAGCGGCGACTCCACACCCGTTTCATTATTCACCAGATCGTTCTTGCGCCGGACCACTTCAGGCATGTCCTCATAATGTTTCCGCACCACCGCCGGATCTGCCTCGAGGCTGCCAAACCGCATGGCGACGCATTGCCCCACCGTGCGGCTATCCACATGCACCCCCTCATCTATCTTCTTGGTCCACAATCGCATCTCGGCCCGTTCATAGGGATCGGCGGGCCGCAGGGGATGCTCGGGAAAGGCATCTTCGAGATATTCGAGGATGACGTTGGATTCACGGATCACCTTTCCGTCATGCACCAGCGTCGGCACCACCCCTCGGGGGTTGATCTTGAGATAGTTGGGATCGTGCTGGTCACGCTTGTCGAAACCGGTATTTATGTAATGGCCTTCCCACTCCAACCCCTTTTCGGCCAGCGCGAGGCGAACCTTCTGGGCGGCGGTCGATCTGTCAAAATGATAGAGCTCGAGCATTCCCCATAATCTCCAAATAATTTTCTTATAATGACAACGGATCGCGGAACATCAGTCTAGCCCAACGCAACCGGCCTGTCAGATCCGGAACATCAACCGACCCATTTCGCCCCAATTTCGGGTCACAGGCACTGGCCAGGCAACGCCCGCATCCTCTAATATGGACGGGAATTCGGACGGCGATCGTCCCTTTAGTATTTTCACACCCGGGAGACACCAATGGAAATCGTCCTTTACTACGCGCCCGTCACCTGCGCGCTTGCCCCCTATATTTCGCTTACCGAAGCGAAGGCCGAATTCGAAGTGCGGCCGCTGAACTTCCGCAAGCAGCAGCACATGACACCCGAATACATGGCGATCAATCCGAAACACAAGGTGCCGCTGCTCATGGTGGATGGCGAAACGCTTACCGAAAGCGTTGCCATCCAGAGCTGGATCGCCGACCGGCACCCGGAGGCCAACATCCTGCCCCAGGATCCCTGGCAGCGGCTTCAGGCGGTGTCCCTGTTGTCATGGTGCTCCGGCGGTATTCACCCCTATCTGGCCCGCATCAACAACCCGGCGAAAGTATGCGACGCGCCGGGCGCCGATGAGAGCGTCCGCGAGAAGGCCTCAGGGGCGCTGGCGGAACTGTTCGGGATCGCCGATGAACGGCTGGCCGGGCGCGACTATTTTTTCGACCACTTCACCGCGCCCGACGCGCATTTCTTCTGGTGCCAGCGCCGCGCCAGGCAATTCGAGGTGGACCTGACGCCGTTCCCCAATGTCATGGCCCATTTCGACCGTATGTTGAGTCGTGACAGCGTCAAAACCCTGCTGGCCTTCGAAAAGAGCGTCCAGGAGCAGTTCGCCAGCGCCGCTTAAGCAGGCCCCCGGGAGGTAGTGCCGTGTCGGCCGTGCGCACCTAAAATACTCTGACTGGAAAATAAATATGCGGGGTCGCGCGGCCAATTTCGGGCATAATGCCGGATTTTCTGAAGTAACCGGCTGAATAAATGAACTAAAATTAATTTTAGGAATGGTTTACTAAAATAAACATCACCTTAATCGGGAATGTATATTTAATTTTGCGTATACCACTTTTGGGTAGGATAAGCCCTGTTAATGCTTGTCAGCCCAGGGTGAACAGAATGCTACAACCTTTGATAGATCTGATTGAAGACGAGTCTGGTGCCACGGCGGTCGAATACGGTCTGATCGGCGCGCTCCTGGTGGTGACAGCTGTCGGTTCGATTTCCGAACTGGGCGAGTCGATTGCCAATATATTTCTGAGGGTGCAAACGACAATCGATTCCGTGGTGACGCCGTAAGCGTCCCCAAGGCTCCCGTTTTCGCGAAAATCGTTACCCTCCAATCAGGGCAATCAGGCCGGCTTCGGCGGCGCGTGACCTTCGATCTGGACCCGGTAGCCGGATCTCACGTCGGGCAGATAGTCGTTGATGGCATAATGATTGCAGCAGCGATTGTCCCAGAAGGCGATGGAATGGGGTTCCCACCGGAAACGGAAAAAGAACTCCGGCGACCGGCAATGCTCCTTCAGAAACTTGGCGATACCCTTGCCCTCGCCCTTTGGAAGGCCTTCGAGCCAGCGAACGGCCGAGCTGCTCATGTAAAGCGCCTTCTTGCCGCTTTCAGGATGGCGGATGACCACCGGGTGTTCCGTGCGCGGCGTACCGTCACCAAAAATTCGGACGCCGTCATGCAATGCGGTGAGCCCTTCCAGGTACGTCTTCATACGGTCTGACAGGGCGTCATAGGCAGCATACAGGCTGACGAAGATGGTATCGCCGCCGCCGTTGGGCGGGATGGTGTGCATATAGAGGATGCTGCCCAGCGGTGGGATCGGCGCGCAGGACTGGTCGGTATGCCAGGCATGACCGGAAATTTCACCGTTGGAATTTTCGTCATAGTGAAACTTCCGCACCCGCGGATCTTCCGATTCCTTACTGTGAGTCTTCTTGCCGGCATGCTGGCCAAGGGTACCGAAATACTCGCCCAGCCGCGCATGATCGTCGAAGCTGACCTTCTGGTCGCGGAAGAATAGAACGAGATTTTCCGTAAAGGCCCGCTTCAGTTCGGCAAGTTCAAGATCGCTGAGCGGCCTCGTCAGATCGATATTGCCGATTTCCGCGCCGATATGAGGGCTACAGCGCGTCACCGTTAGCGCCTGATAGCCATCGTTGCTGCGTACACCGTCCATACTATTCTCCCGCTCGCGCCGGTTTTGTCAGGGTCATCATTTTACGCCCCGCCGGAAAACAATGACCAGCGAATTCCGCCGCGGGATTCTACCCATCATCCCATGCGGTAGCGTTCGATCACATCCAAATCCACCTCCACGCCAAGACCTGGTCCGGTGGGAACATCCATGAAACCATCTTTGGCCAGGATGGCATCTCCCATGGGGCTGGCACCCAGATCGCAGAAATAATATTCGCACAGGGCGTCCTGCTTCATGGCCGCGATAATGTGCTGGGTGGCGATCAGCCCGGGCCCGTAAAGCGGCGAATGGGGTTCCAGTTTCGCACCCGTCTCGGCGGCGAATTCGACGGCCTTCCAGATTTCGGTGATACCGCCCAGCTTGGTTACATCGGGCTGGACGAAATCAACCGCATCGGCCTCGATTATCCGCCGGAGATCATGGAACGTGCCCAGATTTTCACCGGCGGCGACCGCGATACCCCCCTCGAGGCGGACCCGCTTCAGCCCATCAAAATCGTCCGGCGGCGACACCGGTTCCTCGAGCCACATCAAATCGTATTCCCGCAGGCGCTTTGCCATCTCGACCGCCTCCTTCGTGCCCCAGTGGCAATTGGTGTCGAGCATCAGCGCCACATCCGGACCCACCGCTTGCCGCGCCGCCGCCACTTCTTCCACCGTGCGTTCATGCAGCTTGATTTGGCGGTAGCCCCGCGACGCGGCCTCGGTGGAGATGTTGGCCACATGGCTCGGGTCCTGGGTCCGCAGCAGGCTGGCATAGGCGGGAATGCGAGTGCGCGCGCCGTCCCCGCCCAGCAGGCGATGAATGGGTTCACCGGCAATCTTGCCGGCAATGTCCCACAGCGCGATATCGAGACCCGACAGGGCAAACCGCACCGGCCCGTTGAGCGCCATACCGTGAAGCCGGTGGTGCAGATCGGTCATCAGGGCCGGAATATCGCCGGGATCGCGCCCCACCGCCAACGGCGCGACAACGATCTTCGCCGCCTCCAAGGTGATAGCACAGGCGCCAAACCCGAACGCCTCGCCCCAGCCACTGATTCCCTCGTCCGTATCGACCCGGATGTAGACCGCATCCATCAGGGTGCGAACGGCGCCGGACCCCAGCGCCGGCTTCGGCGCACCATGCTCGTAAGGCAAGCCGATGAGCATGGGTTCCACATGGGTGATTTTCATATTCTCTCCTCCTCGCCTGCCGCCCTAAACCGGCGGCGTCTCGATCCGCCGTACCCAACGGGCGGCGATCAGCAGCAGGGCGACGCCCAAAACGCCAACTGCGTAGAACGCGACCTCGAGCCCAAAAAAGTGCGCCAATGTTCCCATCACCACGGGAATGCAGACATTGCCCGACTGGTTGCAGGTGGTGCGCAGCCCCATGGCCCTGCCCTGCTCCTCCGGCCCGACGGTGCGGGCGATGAGCGAGACGATGATCACCACGCTGATGGCCATAGTCGCGCCGCGCAGGCTGGAGGCAATAAATAGCGGAATGAAATCGGTAAAGAACGGCACGATCCCGATGGAGGCGATGGAGATGATGGTGGTCCAGATGAGAAGGTTGAATTCTTTCAGGCGCTGAACCAGCCAGCCGGTCGCCAGGGCCGCGACACCGGTAAGGCCAGTCGCCGCCACCAGAAATCCGATCAAAGTCCCCGACATGCCGATCCCGTCCATATAGACGGCATAGAAGGAGTTCTGCATACCGCTGCCAAACTGGCGCAGCAAGGTAATGAACAACGCCACCGCCATCAGCGGTATGGAAAACAAACGGAAGGCGGCAATGTAATCCGTCAATCTCGGGGTCACCGCGCGCAGGAGGGGCTGAGGGGCGGCGGTCGGCGGCGAAAGAGCATTGGCCGGCAGTGCCCACACTGATGCCATCAGCCCGACACCCCATAGGCTGAGCGATATGAACCCGCCCCACGGGCCAAACAGATCCCAGGCCGCCCCCGCAACGGGCGGCCCGATAAAAGTGCCGACCCGTGTGGCGAATATCAGCCGCCCGGTATAGGTCGGATTGCCGCGCAAAACCTGGCCGGTCAGGGTCTGTGTGCCGACCCAGCCCAGAGAATCGGCCATGCCGCTGATAAGCTGCAAAATCACCACGGCCGAGACCCAGGGAGCGACGGGGTAGACGAAGGGGACCACGATCATGATGGCCGCGAAGAAAATCATCACCCGGCGGGTCCCCAGCCGGTCCATCATGGAGCCGCCATGGATGGCGAACAGCAGAGGCCCCACATAGCGGGCACCGAACACCAGGCCGATGACAAACAGCGGCGTACCGAGCTTGATCAGCCACAGCTGCATGACCACCAGCACCAGATCCGGGATGCTGTTGCTGAAAAACGCCGTGCCATAGACCGGCATTTGGGTCCGCAATGGCAGAGGTGTGGCCTGATCGGTCGCCATCATCGGATTCACACCGGGAAGAATTCAGATAGAGACTTAAATGACACGTGGCACTACGTCATCCTTTGGAGGCGGGCCCGAACGGCCGGTCGCCTTTGAGGGTGTAGCGTTCCATGCGCCGCCGGTGGGGCAAAAAATCACGCGGCGCGTAATGCTGCACCGAGCGGTTGTCCCAGATGATGATCTGGTGGGGCTCCCATTTCACACGGAACTGATATTCCGGGATGTCCGGCAGGCTATAGAGCATGTCGAGAATGCGCTCGCTTTCAATATCACGGACATTTTTGATCCTGGTGGTGGTCTGGGGACTG
>JABJKO010000133.1 GCA_018660305.1 Rhodospirillaceae bacterium | reverse complement strand
ATCGGTGACGAGGAAACCCTGTTTCCCGACGTGGAACAGCTTTTGCGGGCGGCGGAAGAGCTGGTGAAAAAGGGTTTTATCGTACTCCCATACACCAATGACGACCCCATCACCTGCAAAAAGCTGGAGGATATCGGCTGTGCCGCCGTCATGCCTCTGGCGGCGCCCATCGGCTCCGGAATGGGTATACGCAACCCCTACAATCTCCGCATCATTCGCGAACAATGTTCGATCCCGATCATCGTCGATGCCGGCGTGGGAACGGCCTCCGATGCGGCCATCGCCCTTGAGCTCGGATGCGATGGTATCCTGTTGAACACGGCCGTCGCCGGGGCGCGCGATCCGGTCAAGATGGCCCGCGCCATGCGGCTTGGCATCGAGGCCGGACGGCTCGCCTTCGAGGCTGGCCGCATTCCCAAGAAACTCTATGCAACAGCGTCGACGCCCGTGGATGGCGCCATAGAGCTGTGAGCCACGCGCTTCCCGCGCCACCGCTTCTATTCATCACCGACCGATTGTCCACGACCGGCGATCTCGTCCATATCGCCGGACAGGTGTTCCATGCCGGATGCCGCTGGCTGATGGTGCGCGAGAAGGATCTGGACACTGCGGCGCTTGGCGCCCTGGCCGGTGAACTGGTGTCTCTGGCCCGCCCGTTTGATGCCTGTGTTGTCGTAAACGGGAATATTGAAGCAGCCCTGTCGGCCGGTGCCGCCGGGGTTCATTTGCAATCCCCCGGCGACATCGCCGTGGCGCGCGAAACCCTGGGCGATGAAGCCCTGATCGGGGTGTCCTGTCATTCCCCGGCCGAGCTGCAGGCAGCCATGGCCGCCGGAGCCGATTACGCGACTTATAGCCCGGTGTTCCTGACCGCCAGTAAGCCGGGTTATGGCCCTGCCCACGGCCTCGATGGTCTGGCGGCGGTGTGCGAGGCGACACCCATACCCGTCGTCGCCCTTGCCGGTATTTCAGAGGACAATTCGGCGGATTGTCTCCGGGCCGGTGCGGCTGGCGTCGCGGTGATGGGCGGGATTATGCGCTCGGACGATCCAGCGGACGTGGTGCGGGGGATCCTGCATGCCATTGGCGGCTGATCTACCATTATTGTGACAATTATTACGTGAAATAGATATATATTGAAATAATATTTCAACGCTGCGTGTTAACAGACATTGCCAGTGTCGGTAAATTTTACACTTATGAAAATTGTTACAATCCGTGATCTCCTAAGTCATTGAAAATCAACAAAACCCAAAAGTTGGCATAATTCTTGCATGGTAAACAAATGCGCGGGCCGACGCCCTGGGGGGAGTTGGCAGCGGCGTAGTAAAGCGGTTGGCGTTGTAGGAGTGAGAACGTCATGGCAAGACTAGCGGAACGGCCAATGGAACATCGTGCTTACGGTCAATATATGCGGAATATAGCGATCGGAACCGTCATTTTGTGCGGAGCGGTGCTCTGGGGATATGCGGTATTCAGCGTGGCTATTCGTACGCTGTAATACAAAACGTCGGTGTGGCGCCAGTCGGGCTCGACGTTTTGGAACAGCCTCGTTGCTGCCTATCGGTCGCCTCTGACGTCATAATCCCCGGTAACGGCGGTCTTCAGGAAGAAGGCCGCCGTTATCATTTTACGGCACGAACTGTTCGTTCAGGATCCGCTCTTCCAGATTATGTTCGGGATCGAACAGCAGGGTCATGGTGATATCGTTGCTCTGACGAATGCGGACCCGGCGAACATCGCGAATTTCCGTATAATCTGCGACGGCACTGACAGGGCGTTTTTTTGGTTCCTGGATTTCGATCAGAACCTCCGCCGTCGAGGGCAGCAGGGCGCCACGCCAGCGGCGGGGCCGGAAGGCACTGATGGGCGTCAGCGCGAGCAATTCCGCACCAAGCGGGATGATCGGGCCGTGGGCCGATAGATTATAGGCCGTGCTTCCCGCAGGGGTCGCGACAACCGCACCATCACAAATAAGCTCCGGCATTCTCACCTTGCGATCGATGCTGATGCGCAATTTTGCCGCTTGGCGGGTTTCGCGAAGTAACGCTACCTCGTTGATGCAGTGGGCCTCAGACGTTTTCCCGTCGACCGTGGTGACACTTATATGGAGCGGATGGAGCTCGACCTTTTGCGCCACCTCAAGCCGCTTCTTGAGACCGGGTTCGCGAAACTCGTTCATCAGAAACCCGACCGTGCCCCGGTTCATTCCGTAGATCGGTATGTTGCGGTCAAGGCAACGATGCAGTGTCTCAAGCATGGCGCCGTCGCCCCCGAGGACGACGATGACGTCCGCTTTCTCGATACTTACCCGGCCGAACCGTTTACGCAGGCTTTGGTATGCGCGTCTGGCGGCATCGGTGTCAGAGCTGACAAAGGCGATATATTCAAAGGGCATGGATGGACTTGGACTGGGCAGGACGAATACTGAACGTCACTCTAAACCCATGACGGCATGTCGCACCAGCGGAATGCTCTTTGCCTTCCGCGGCGCGGGTCATGCCTGGCAGGGATTATGGTCGCCGGCCATTCGGGCCTCATAGCGGCGCTATGAGATTGCGCCGCCATCCATCACGCCGCGGCAGGACTATTCGGCTGGTTTGGTCTCTTCCGAATCAGTGCCGGACTCCGCAACCACGGAGGCATCTGCCTCGTCGGCCGCCGCCTCGATTTCTGCGTCGGGCGCATCGGGATCGTAAGAGGACGGGAATGGCGTTTCGACCACATCGTCGTCGTCTTCATCCACGCGGGAAATTCGGCGGCCGGCCGCCTGCATTTCCGCTTCTTCCGGGGTGCGGGCGACATTTGCCTTCACGGTAACCGAAACTTCGGGGTGAAGCCGGACGATGACATCATGCATGCCAACCGTCTTGATGGGCCGGGCGAGCTGGACCTGCTTGCTCTCTACAGTAAAGCCTTCCTCGGTTATGGACTGCGCGATATTGCGGACCGTCACCGAGCCGTATAGCTGATCATTGTCGCTGGCCGAGCGGACAATCACGAAGTTGAGCCCGTCCAGCTTTTTGGCAACCGACTCGGCTTCACCGCGCTGTTCTATGTTTACAGTCTCCAGCTGAGTCCGCTGTGTCTCGAAGACCTGCTTATTGGCTTCCGTCGCACGCAAGGCTTTTTTCTGCGGCAAGAGATAATTACGCGCGAAGCCGGGTTTGACCGTGACCACATCGCCCATCTGGCCCAGCCTCTCGATACGTTCGAGAAGGATTACATCCATCATTCGTCCTCCTGGTTTGCGCCCGGTGCGGTGAACCGCTGGCGCAACGAAAACCATTGCTCCCCGATGCCAAGTAGAACAAGCAACGCCAAGGCGGGCTTGAACAAGACAGCGACCAGGAACAGACCCATATAAAAGGCGGATAACACCGATCCTGGCTTCAGTGAACGCCGCGAAAGCGTGTGTATAACCGTAAGTCCCAAAAGAAAAAAGGGTGTTGATAAAAACACCGCTGCGTTTTGGCCGAAACTTCCCAAACCGCCAGGCAGCAGGCCCACAGCGATGACGGCCGCAAGGAGGCCTGTTAACCATTGGGGCAGATCGAGCGTCGCATAATTCGGGGACGGCCTGAGCGACTTACCGGCCCGAAACAGCAGGCCTTGGGCCGCGGTGGCGAGTCCGATGGTTTGCAGGAACATGATCGATAACGTGAACCCGGCGAAGGTGGGTGACACCCGCCTTACGTCAGCGTCCCATCGTTGATTGATGAGGGCGCGCTGGCTTTCCGAGAATTCCGGGTTATTGGGGAACCAGTTGCTGATCTTTAAAAGAAATTCCCGCGAAATACTTTCCAGCGAATGGCCTGTGGTTGCAAAATAAATTGCGATACCGGCCAGAAGTAACAGGCCATAAAGCGTCACCCAGGCGAGAATCCGACCCGGCGGATACCAGTCGGGAGTCTTGGAATCCGCCCCCGGTTGCGAAATCAGCGCCTGGTGAATAATCAACAAGGCGGGCGCGCCGGCAATGGCGATATAATAGATCGTGCTGCCGCTGCCAAAGTTGGGAAGGATGAGAAGTAAAAGAGCGGCTATACCACCGGAGATGCCGGCATAAGCGGATCCCAGGTAAAACCCGACCACAAAAAGTGGTGCCGCACCCAATGCTGCAAAGGTCAAGAAGACGCTTGCTATGCCGCCAATGAGAGCGAGAAGTAGCCCTCTGGTCACGATTTGGATCCGCGTCCGGTGACCCTAATCGAGGACGAAGGGCAGCAGGGCCAGTACGCGGGCGCGCTTGATGGCCCGAGCCAGCTCTCGCTGCTTCTTCGATGATACCGCGGTGATTCGGCGGGGCACGATCTTACCCCGCTCCGAGATATAGCGTTGCAGCAGCTTGGTGTCTTTGTAATCGATTTTCGGCGCGTCGGGTCCGGAAAACGGGCAGCTCTTCGGGCGACGGAAAAAAGGTCGGCGTCCTCTCATTTCTCGTCTCCTTCGCTAGTCGCCGCCGGGGCCGCTTCTGCCGCCGGGGCGGAATCTGGTGCCGGGGCCGCTTCTGCTGCCGGCGCGGCATCGGTGCTTGCGGGTGCGCTATCATTGGAGGCTGGCGCCGCATCGCGCGGCCGATCGTCGCGCCGGGGGCCGCGGTCATCCCGCCGGCCGCCGCGTTCCTCACGGGCGCCCTTATTACGCATCATGATCGAGGGCTCTTCTTCCAACTCATCGACCCGAATGGTCATGAAGCGCAGAATATCCTCATTGAGGAGCATATTGCGCTCCATCTCCTTGATCGCCGCGGGTGGCGCATCGAGATTCAGCAGCGAATAATGACCCTTCCGGTTTTTCTTGATCTTGTAGGTCAGGGTCTTGAGACCCCAATATTCGTCTTTTTTGACAGATCCGCCATTTTCGGTCGCGATCGCTGTCAGGCTCTCGACAAGTGTTCCCACCTGGGCCGCCGAAATGTCGGGCCGGGCGATGAACACGCTTTCATAATACGGCACGTTTGAAACTCCTCATGATCTCGTATCGGTACGCAGTGCGACGCACCGACTCAACATGGTCAAACCTGTACTCAGGAAACGTTTTTGGGGGATTGTCACGCCATCAGCGTGATCAAGGTCCCTCAGGGCGCGCAAATATACACGAAACGCAAGCTGGCGCAAGCGTTTGGAGCACCCTTCGGAATCCCCCGTGTCCGGCTTGACACGCGGCGCTCGCGCGCTATCACTGTAACGCCGTACTCAAGGTTACAGGGGCAACATAATAAATGGCGCGCGCGTTTGTATTTCCCGGGCAGGGCTCGCAGGCCGTGGGGATGGGGCAACCCCTGGCCGAGGCTTTTCCGATTGCCCGGCATACCTTTGAAGAGATCGATGACGCCTTGAATCAGGGCCTTTCCCGTTTGATGCTGGAGGGGCCCGAGGACGAGCTCACTTTAACGGAAAATGCCCAGCCTGCTTTGATGGCCGTCAGTCTTGCGGTGATGCGGGTGCTGGAGAGCGAGGGCGGGCTGGATATTGGAGCCTCCGTGGCCTGTGTGGCCGGGCACTCGCTCGGCGAATATTCAGCGCTGACGGCGGCGGGCTCCTTTACGATTGCCGATACCGCCCGGCTACTGAAGACCCGCGGCCGCGCCATGCAGGAAGCCGTTCCCCTCGGAGCAGGCGGCATGGCGGCATTGATCGGGACCGATCTCGATGGCGCCCGCGCGCTGGCGGAACTGGCGGCGGAGGGTGAGGTCTGTTCTCCGGCCAATGATAACGCGCCGGATCAGGTTGTGCTCTCGGGCACGGCGGCGGCCATTGATCGCGCCGTGGCCCTGGCACCCGATCAGGGTATCAAGCGCGCTATCCCGCTCCAGGTCAGCGCGCCATTTCATTGCAGCCTGATGGCGCCGGCGGCGGCAGTCATGGAAGAGGCGCTTTCCAAGGTGGATGTGGCGCCCCCGCTGGTGCCGCTTATCGCCAATGTTACAGCCTCTCCCGTTGAAGATCCCGACACCATCTGCCGTCAATTGGTCGAGCAGGTCACCGGCATGGTCCGGTGGCGTGAATGCGTTCTGGCCATCAGGGAGCGGGAAATCGACACGCTTGTTGAAATTGGGTCTGGTAAGGTCCTGTCCGGGCTGACGCGCCGGATTGATCGCGAATTGACTTCTTTATCCGTTGGTGATCCTGACGGTGTTGAAGCTTTCCTGAAAACACTGTAAACGACGGCACAAATGGCGGCGAGGCGTCGAATATGTTTGATCTAACGGGAAAGTGCGCCCTGGTGACGGGCGCGAGTGGAGGGATCGGTGGGGCAATTGCCCGGGCGCTTCATGCACAGGGCGCAACCGTCGGGCTGACCGGCCGCAACGAAGAATCGCTGGCTGCATTGGCGGCGGATCTGGGCGAGCGGGCACATGTTATCGTGGCCGATCTCGGCGACGCGGAGGCGGCGAACGCGCTCATCAAAGACGCCACCGAGATCATGGGCGGGCTCGATATCCTGGTGAATAACGCTGGCCTGACCCGCGATGGTCTGATCATGCGCATGAAGGACGAAGATTGGCAGTCTGTGCTTGATGTCAATTTGACGGCGGCGTTCCGTCTGTCCCGCGCCGTCCTCCGCGGTATGATGAAGGCGCGCTGGGGCCGCATTATCAGCATAACATCTGTGGTCGGCCAGATCGGCAATCCGGGCCAGGCGAACTATGTGGCGTCCAAAGCGGGGATTACCGGATTGAGCAAGGCCCTCGGCGTGGAAGTCGCGACGCGCGGGATAACCGTCAATTGCGTCGCGCCCGGCTTTATCAAGACCGCGATGACCGACGCGCTTACCGACGATCAGAAAGATCGGATGATGGAAAAAATTCCGATGGCACAGTTCGGAAGCCCGGAAGACGTCGCGGCGAGTGTCGTGTTTCTCGCCAGTGAAGAAGCAGGCTATCTGACCGGGCAAACTTTGCATGTGAATGGCGGATTGGCCATGATATAAAAACATGCTTGCAAAATCCGGCTATTGATATCAGTTATTGGAACGAAACTAGGATATCGAATAGCGGTGTCGGGAGTGGCTGAAACCGCCTGATTCTGTGTAAACTTCACGAACTTTTTGAGATCGATATTTTTCGGGGGATAAGCCGGCATGAGTGACGTAGCGGATCGAGTTAAGAAAATTGTCGTCGAGCATCTTGGGGTAGAGGAAGCGAAAGTTTCTGATAGCGCCAGCTTCATTGACGATCTGGGAGCTGACAGTTTGGATACCGTCGAGCTTGTCATGGCATTTGAAGAAGAATTTGGCTGTGAAATTCCTGATGATGCGGCAGAAAAAATTCTTACGGTTAAAGACGCCATCAGCTTTATTGAAGGCAGCGCCAGCTGACTGATGTCGGCACATTAGGTTTAAAGGTCCGGTATTTGATTCTCGGACATTACCTGCTTAATCCATCAAGGACGCCATGAGACGCGTTGTCGTAACCGGTCTTGGATTGGTGACGCCGCTTGGATGCGGCGTTCAGTCCAATTGGGAAAGACTGATCGCGGGTGATTGCGGCATTGACGTAATCACGTCGTTCGATGTGTCCGATTTGTCAGTTCAGATCGGTGGTCAGGTGCCGTCCGGAAAATATGCGGACGGCAATTTCGACCCGGACGAATGGGTCGCGGCCAAAGACACCCGCAAAATGAGCGATTTCATCCTGTATGCCGTGGTGGCGGCACAGCAGGCAATCGATGATTCCGGCTGGCAGCCGACAAGTGACGAGGATCGTGAGCGTACCGGCGTTATGATTGGCTCCGGCATCGGCGGCTTGCCCGGCATATACGAAGCCTCCGTCACACTGCACGAACGCGGACCCCGGCGGGTCTCGCCTTTCTTTCTGCCCTCCATCCTGATCAACCTTGCTTCCGGCCAGGTATCGATCCGGCATGGTTTCAAGGGGCCGAACCATGCCGCGGTCACGGCCTGTTCCACGGGCGCGCATTCCATCGGCGACGCGGCCCGGATCATTCAGTTCGAAGACGCGGACGTGATGATCGCCGGGGGCGCGGAGGCCGCTGTCTGCCGCATCGGGATCGCCGGGTTTGCAGCCGCGCGCGCCCTTGCCAGCAATTTCAACGACCGCCCCAAACAATCGTCGCGACCCTGGGATAAAAACCGGGACGGTTTTGTCATGGGGGAAGGGGCGGGCGTGCTTGTGCTCGAAGAGCTCGAGCATGCCAAGGCACGCGGCGCCAAGATTTATGGCGAAATCGTCGGGTACGGTATGTCCGGCGATGCCCATCATGTGACGGCGCCGGCGGAAGACGGCAACGGCGCCATCCGGTCCATGAAAGCGGCGCTAAAACGGGCGCAACTCAATCCCGAAGACATTGATTATGTTAATGCGCACGGGACGTCGACGCCTCTGGGCGATGAAATAGAATTGGGCGCCGTCAAAAAGCTGTTTGGCGATCACGCCTATAATTTGTCCATGTCATCCACCAAGTCGGCCATAGGACATCTTCTCGGTGCGGCTGGCAGTGTGGAGGCGATCTATTCCATTCTCGCCATTCGTGACGGCGTCGCGCCGCCAACGCTCAATCTGGACGATCCCTCAGACGGGTGCGATCTTGATCTGGTTGCCCATAAGGCGAAGGAACGTCCGATCAAAGCGGTTATGTCCAACTCCTTCGGATTTGGCGGTACCAACGCGACTCTCGTCTTTACCGCACCTTCCTGATTGAAATGGCGCGGGCTGCAGTCCGCATTGGTCTTTTTGCTGCTGCGCTGATTTTGGCGGCCGCGATTATGGTGACAGCCGTCGGCTATGACCGTTACCACAAGCGCGGTCCTTTGGAGGCGCCAGTCACGCTGATCATCGAAAAGGGAAGCGGCGTCGCGCAGATCGCTCGTCGGCTGGAGAGAGCGGGCGTTATAGAATCCTCATTAATCTTTCGCATCGGGGTGCGGGCGGAGCGACGTGATAACGCCCTGCGCGCCGGTGAATTCGCGTTTCCGGCAGAGATCAGCATGCGCCAATCGGCGGCTCTGATCTCTTCGGGAAAAACAGTCAGGCGGCGCCTTACCATTGCCGAGGGGCTGACAACACTTCATGTGCTTGCGGCGGTATCAGCGGCGGACGGGCTCCATGGGCCGGTAGCGGACGCGGCCGCCAATGAGGGTGAGCTGCTGCCGGAGACCTATTTTTTTGCCTATGGGGATACGCGGGCCAGCATAATCAGCCGTATGAAGAAAGCGATGGACAATGCTTTGGTGGAGATCTGGGCAAAGCGCGCGGCGGGCCTTGCCATCAAATCCCCCCGGGAGGCGCTGGTGCTGGCCTCTTTGATCGAAAAGGAAACCGGTGTTGCGGAGGAGAGGGCCCGGATTTCGGCGGTTTTCCATAATCGCCTGAAAAAAGGCATGCGGCTTCAGACGGATCCGGCGGTTGTCTATGCCATCGCCGGCGGGGTGGGGTCGTTGTATCGGCCGCTGACTCGAAACGACCTGAAATTTGCGTCGCCTTACAACACTTATTTGAATGGGGGATTGCCACCCGGACCGATCGCCAATCCTGGCCGGGCGTCTCTGGCCGCTGCCGTCAACCCGTCGGCGGACGACGATCTCTATTTTGTGGCCGATGGCAACGGCGGACATCTGTTTGCGCGCACGCTGAAGCAGCACAATCGGAATGTTGCCCGCTGGCGCCGGCTCCAGCGCAAGCGTAACGGGGCGCGTTAGTTTAAACTGCGACTTCATTAATCTTCATGGGCGAGTACCATGCCCTGCCAAACAGCCGGTGCCCGCCGATACTGCCGTTCAGATACCAGGTGCCGTTACTGGCCGCCGTATGGATTTTGAACGTGAACGGGGTTTGATCGGCGGTTGTCGTCTTGAACCAGAGAGAGCGATTGGTCGTTCGTGCCGGTGGTGATGTATCTCTCCGCCACCACGCTGGCCATACTACTCCTCCGGGGTATTTGACAAACCCGGTATCCCCACGTATGGCACCCCAGCGCAAATCTGTATTTGTGCAAATCCGGGGAGCACAACGATTCCAAGAAAGAGGGAATTATGGAAAAGGATGCAGGAGCCGCGGCTCAAAAATTTATAGATTTGTTTATGGTGTACGGGCTCGACGTCGTCGGCGCTTTGTTGATCCTGATCGTCGGCTGGATGTTTGCCGGCTGGGCAGGAAGAACAACAAAAAAGAGCCTCGACAAATCGGGGCGTTTTGACAACACGCTGTCCCCGTTTTTGTCCAGTATAGTCCGCTACGTCATTCTCGCCGTCGTTATCGTCGCGGTCCTGGGACAGTTCGGCATAGAAACCGCGAGCATTATCGCCGTCCTTGGTACGGTAGGTCTTGCGGTCGGTCTCGCCCTTCAGGGCACGTTGTCTCATTTCGCCGCGGGCGTGGTCCTTCTGATTTTGCGGCCCTTCAAAGTGGGCGAGTTTATCGATACCGGCAGCCAGTCGGGCACGGTTGACGAAATCGGCTTGTTCGCGACGGTTCTGACGACCGTTGACGGGGTGGTGGTTTATATCCCGAACGGTCAGCTGCTCAATGCCGCGCTCAAGAACTTCTCCCGCGCCAAGACCCGGCGCATTGATGTCACGGTGGGTATTTCCTACGAAGACGATATCGATAAGGCGATGGCGGCGGCCCAATCATTCCTCGAAGCGGATAGCCGTATTCTGAAGGATCCAGGGCCCGAGACCATGGTGGTTGCGCTGGCCGATAGCTCGGTGAATATCAATCTTCGATGCTGGGTCAATCCGGCGGATTACTGGAATGTTCTGTTCGATACCAACAAGGGCATCAAGCAGCGCTTTGATTCCGAAGGGATCTCCATCCCCTTCCCGCAGCAGGACGT
>JABJKO010000185.1 GCA_018660305.1 Rhodospirillaceae bacterium | reverse complement strand
GTTGAGCCGCGACACATAGAGTGCCTTCCGTCCCGAACCCGGGTTGGTCACGAAGAGCGGCTGGCTGAAATGGAAAATATTGTCCAGATTGACGTTCGGATCCAGCCGCGTCGTGTTGTCGTAATCATAGCCCTGCAAAATCCGGTGGCCTTCCAGCCGGTCGCGCAGATCGTCGGGCAAATTGTCGTAGGCGCCGCACAGGCTGGCGAATTTGGTATGGCCGCCTTCGCTGGGTACTTCGATTCCGTAGAGGAACGAGGCCCGGTGTGGTTTTTCATGATAGCACTTGTCCGAATGGAACCACATTTCGCCATGGCCCAGCGCGCCGATGGCATTGCCTTCCCCATCGGTCTTGTCGCTGATGGGCATGAGATTGACCCATTCCGGCGACCCCTTGGAATCGCCCTTGGAACCGGCTTTGGGCTGGTGACGCTCGGCGATGGGGCCGAAATTCGCGGCGAAGCGAAGCTGATCCTCGCCGCTTAAATCCTGATCGTGGAACACCAGCACCGTGTGGTCGTGCCAAGCCTGCTTGATGGTGTCGACAGTTGCAGGGTTCAATTCGCGGCTCAGATCGACGCCGCTCACTTCGGCCGCGATCACCGGATGCAACTTCTTTACCGTAACGGTGCTGGATTCTTTAAGGCTTGTTGCCACGGTCGGCCTCCTAGGCTGAATATTTGCGCATTCTTCAACACTACCACATGCAGTCTATTTTTTCCTTTAAATCGATGCAAACGCTATAATACTGCTGTCCGTGTACAATCGCCGTAAGCCCTTGCCGGGCTTCGTTTTCCGGACGCTGGACATTTCGCCGCAGTTTCCTCCAGGAGGCGAAATGGTTACCATTGTCATGCCCGGCGTCACCGGTGGAGGATACCATGACTGAAACGAAAACCCGCCCTGCCCGCGTAGCCTGCGCGCCCGGAGAAAAGGTGATAGACCCGGCCCAGTGGACTGGAGCGGAACTGAAGCAGTCCCAGGACTGGATCCACCATCTGACCGACGACGAAATCGCCGACCTTGACGCGGCCATTCACGGCGTCGAAGCGGCCGGGCTCGATATCATGGACATTTCGCGGGATAGTTTTCCCCTGCCGGTGTTCGGCCCGGCGCTGGCCCGGATCCGGGAGCGATTGCTCAACGGGCTCGGCCTGACTCTGATCCGGGGCTTTCCTATCAAGAATTATAACCGCGCCCAGTGCGCCGCCGCTTTCTTTGGCATCGGGAGCTATTTGGGCCGCGCGGTATCGCAGAACGCCAGGGGCCATGTGCTGGGCCATGTGAAAGCGGTCACCGATGCCGATTACAATGACGTAGCCAACGCCGGGGTGCGCGGCTACCAGACCAAGGTGAACCAGCGTTTCCACGCCGATTCCTGCGACATCGTCGGGCTCATGTGCCTGCAGACGCCCAAATTCGGCGGCACAAGCAGCGTCGTCAGCACGGTGGCGGTCCATAATGAGATGCTGGCCAGGCGGCCCGATCTGGCCCGCGAATTGGCCGGGCCGATTTACTGGGACCGGCGCGGCGAGGTGCCCGAGGGCAAGGACCCTTGGTACGTCCTGCCAGTTTTCAATTACCGCGAGGGCTGGTTCAGTTGCCGCTATGGAAGGCAATATATCGATTCCACCCAGCGCTTCGAGCAGGTGCCGCGCACCACGGCGGCGCAGGCCGAGGCGTTGGATATGATGGACACGCTTCTGGCCGAGTTGAAACTGGACATGCAGTTCCAGATCGGCGACATCCAGTTCCTGTTCAACCATGTCATGCTGCATGCCCGCTCCGCCTTCGAGGACTGGCCGGAGCCAGAACGCAAGCGCCACCTGTTGCGCCTGTGGCTGGCCATCGATGGCGAGCGTCCCATCCCCGACGTGCTGGCGGAACGCGCCCGGGGCGGCATCGTCACCAAGGGCACAAAACTGCACGCGCCGCTGGAGGCGGAATAGCGAAGCGCCCGCTACTCCGCCGCTTCGGTCTTCTTGTCCGGCTTGCCCTGGAAATACGGCAATAATTCTTCGGCAATGGCGGCCATGTTGTCGCGGGTCATATCGGCCGGCAACGTGCCGAACTGGGTCTTGGTCAGACTTGTGTTGAAGCCGGCCAGTTCCTGATATTCGGCCATCTTCTCGCGCACGGTATTGGGGCTGCCAATGATCACCACGCCGCTATCGATCAACTCGTCGATGGTCTTGATCTTGCCGGTGACCTTGGCCTCGCGGATCCGTTTCAGGGATTCGATACCGGTATAGCCCGGCGGCAGAAGGAACTCGACCGGCATCTTAAGAAGCTGGTTCACCAGCGCTTCGAGATGGGGCTGCGCCTGCTTGCGGGCCTTGGCGTCGGTCTCGGCGATATAGATGGTGTTTGACCAGGCAAGCTGGTCGTTGGACGCCTGATAGCCGGATTTCTCCGCCTCATCGCGATAGAACTGGAAAAACTTGGCGACAAGAGCAATGGGGCTCAGGGTCTGGGCATAGGTGTATTTGTGCTTCGCCGCCCAGGCGATGGTATCTGCCGAGCCCTGCGACGGCACCCAGATGGGCGGGTGCGGCATCTGGTAGGGACGCGGCCAGCAATTCACATAGTTGAAGCGGTAATGCTTGCCTTCATAGGCAAACGGTCCCGGCTCGGTCCAGGCGCGCACGATCATGTCGTGGGCCTCGTGAAAGCGCTCATGGGACTCGCTCGGGTTGATGCCCGTGGCGTGATATTCCGCACCGATGCCACGCACGAAGCCGGCGATAAACCGCCCGCGCGTCAAATTGTCGAGCATGGCGTATTCTTCGGCCACCATCAGCGGGTTGTTCAAAAGCGGTAGCGCCCGGCCGAGAATGGCGAGCTTAACGCGCTTGAGTGAACGCGCCAGCGCGCCGGCCAACACGCCGGGGATGGGCATCATGCCATAGGCCGACTGGTGATGTTCGTTGAGACACACCCCGTCGAAACCCAGCTCCTCGGCATATTCCATCTCGTCGAGATAACGGTGATAAAGGTCCGCGCCCTTTACCGGATCATAATTGCTGTTCGAGAACGTCACCCACGACGATTTGCTGCGGTCGATGGCATCAAGATCGACCGCCCCATAGGGCATCAGATGGAAATTGAAGAACTGCATTCCCCAATTGTGAGCCGACGCGACGAAACTTGCAACGGCCCGGCGTTGACCGTTGTTGTACGAGGTTGATACGGTCTGGACAAAGGCAGGGAGCAAAAATTCATGACCACAGCACGGCGCGACGTGTCGAACCGCATCGCCGATGAATTCGAGGAATGCGGCATCGGGCTGGTGGCGAGCTTACCGGACGACTGGGTATCCGATCTCATCAAGGTGGTGGAAGACGACGACCGCTTTCTCCACGTGCCGGTGAACCGCGAGGAATCCGCTGTCGGACTGTGTTCCGGTACGTTTTTCAGCAAGACCTATGCCGCAGCCGTGATGGGCGCATCGGGCATGCTGACCTGCGTCTATGCGGTGACCAAGATTAACTACACCTATGAAATTCCCATGTTCTTCCTGGTCTCCATGCGCGGCGCCATCGGCGATACCGCCAAGTACCAGGTGTCTAACGGGATCTATTTCCTCGATGTGCTGGATACCATCGATCTGCCCTACAAGGTGATCGAAAGCCGCGATCAGCTCTCTGAGATACCCCGCGTCCATCGCCATTCACGGGTCTACAGCCGGCCCAGCGCGGTGATCCTGTCCCGCGAAGTGCTCAACGGGGAGGCTTGATCATGCTGGTATTACGTGACGCCTTCGCCCACATGGTCAGAAACTGGACCGACGAGTTGGTGGTCACCTCCGCCGGTCACAGCTCGGGCACCTGGTGGGATCTCACCCATGACCGCGACCGGGTGTTTTACCTCACCGCGTCCATGAGCCTGTCATCCATGTTCGCCAGCGGCATTGCGGTGGGCAATCCGGGAACCAATGTGTGGGCCATGAGCGGCGATGGCGCCTTTGTAATGAACCCCGGCATGCTGTTCGTGGAACGGCGGATGAATTTGCCCAATTTGAAACATTTCCTGATTTCAAACCGCTGTTATGGCTCCACCGAAGAAGTGCCTATCTCCTACGCCGAGCATGCCGATTATGCGGCGATGGCGAAGGCGGTGGGCATCGAACGGTCGTACGATTTTCACGATCTCGACGATTTTAAGGAACGGTTCGACGAGGCCGTACTGGAACCCGGCCACAGCTTCATCGTGCTCAACGTGGAAAAAGTCGGCAAGGAAGTGCGTACCGCCACCATGGATGGCCCGGAAGTAAAATTCCGCTTCGGCCGCCATGTGGAGGAAAAAACCGGCCAGCAGATTTTCAACGTGCTGCCGTAGGGCCGGGTCATGACCACCACCTGCATCCGCAACGCAGACTGGGTGGTTCGCTGGAACCCCGACGAGGACCGGCACGAATATCTGCGCGGCGCCGACGTGGTCTTTCGCGACGATGCCTTCATCCATGTGGGTCCGGGTTATGCCGGTGCGGTGGATGAAGAGATCGACGGGCTGTCGCTGATGGCCATGCCGGGGCTGGTCAATATCCACTGCCATCCCACCAACCAGCCCATCACCCGCGCCATCCGCGAGGAAATCGCAAACCCGTCCCTTTATATGACGGCGCTCTATGACCGCACCGGCCTGTGGCGCGCCGATCAGGAAGCCCTTCTCAGCGGGGCAGCCATTGCCTATGGAGAGCTTCTGAAAAGCGGTGTCACCAGTGTGGTGGATTACGCCGCCGCGGTGCCCGACGGCTGGGTCGATCAGATGGCGCAAAGCGGGCTCCGAATTTTTGCCGCGCCGTCCTACCGCGACGCCTCCTGGTCGGTGCACAATGAAAGCCGTCTGGACTACAGCTGGTCGCCGGACGACGGGCAGCGGCAATTCGATGCCGCCCTGGCGCTGGTCGATCAGACAACAGAGCATGCCTGCGGCCGACTGACCGGCATGATCGCGCCGGGTCAGGTGGACACCTGCACCGAGGACACCTTCGCGAGATCCCTAGCAGCCGCGAAGCAACGCGGGCTGGTACTGCAGACCCACGCCGCCCAGAGCCTGCCGGAGTTTCACGAGATGACCCGGCGCACCGGCAAGACACCCATCCAGTGGCTTGGTGATATCGGCGTCTTGGGGCCCGGCACAATCGTGGCGCACGGGATTTTTACGGATGAGCATAGCTGGACCCGTTGGCACAGCCGGGACGATCTGGCGCTGCTCGCCGAGACCGGCACCACGGTAGCCCATTGTCCCGTGGTGTTCTCGCGATATGGCCACAAGCTGGAGAGTTTCGGCAAGTATCAAAGGGCCGGCATCAATATGGGCATCGGCACCGACACCGCGCCGCACAATCTGCTGGAGGAAATGCGCGAGGCGATCATTCTGTCGCGCATCGCCGCCGGCCGGGTGGATGACGCCACGGCGCGCGATGTCTTCAACGCCGTTACCGTCAATGGCGCCCGGGCGCTGGGACGGACGGATATCGGACGGCTAGGGGTGGGGGCCAAGGCCGATATGGTGCTGGTGGATCTCGGCCATCCGCTCATGCGGCCGGGCCGTGACCCGCTGCGCAACCTGATATTCACCGCCGCCGACCGGGCCGTGAAGCATGTCTATGTGGATGGCGAGAAGCTGGTGGCAGATGGCAAAGTGCTGTCGTTGGATTGCGGCGCCGCCACCGAGAAGCTCGAAGCGGCGCAGGCACGCGCGGAGATGAATGTGGCCACCCTCGACGCGGAAGGACGCGACGGCGCGGAAATATCCCCGCCGGTACTACCGATGGCGGATTAATCGCGGCAATCTTCCAGCGCCTCTTTGATGAACCTATCTACCAGCATGGCGGACCGTGTGGCGTCATCTACCGACGGCGCGCGCTGCATATTGCGTGGGCTGGAGGCGAGGTAAAAGCGTTCGTACTGCAGATTTCGGCCGCCCATTTCGGCGCTGGTGAAATCCCAGGCGAGGCGGAAGATGCTGGCCCGTTCCTTTGATCCCACATCCAGGGCGCCGGACAGATACTCGTCAATGAGAGGACGCAGATCCGGATCGCCGAACTGGGCGGCGCGGGGCGCGGCCAGCATGTAGTGGGCGCCGATGATCTGGATGATCTCGTTCACCCGCGGGAACCACAGAGGCAGCATGGCGCGCAGCGCGAACAGCGGTTTCACGTCGGGCACCCAGAAGCCCTCCACGTGCTCATGGGCCTCGGCTTCGGCGGCGATCACGGCGCTGCGGGTAAATTCCTTGTAGCACCAGATCTCGCCCAGCATCTGCTGGGTGCCGGGGTCCTTGGCATTGAGGGTCTCGGCCATGCGCCGCGCCAGCCCCCAGGCGAATTCCAGCTTTACCGTGGCCCGGATCATGGTCTGGTGGGTGATGTTGGACAGCCAGCTCCCCTGCATCACCGAATTATAGACCGGCAGATTGCCGTCGATAAAAAGCCGGTCGCGGGGAATCTCCACCCGGTCGAAAATGACAAAGGCGTCCTGCTCATCGAACCGGCTCGACAGCGGATGGTCGAACCGGTTGCTCTCCGCCGACATGCTGTCGCGGCACAAGATGGTCAGCCCAGGCGTAGTCATGGGAACGGAAAAACACAGGGCGAATTCCTCCGAGCCCTCGGGAAACGGCGCCCGCGGATAGATCGCCATGTCGTCGGCAAACGGCGCAAGCGTCGCCAGTGCGCGCCCGCCGCTGACGATGATTCCGTGTTCGGTGTCTTCGATTTTGCGCAGTTGGATGGGATCACCGGGCCGCGGCGTATCGCCCTGGGCCTTGTCCACCGTCGGCGGCACGATGGCGTGGGTCAGGGACAGATCCTCGCGGCGCAGCAGTTTCTGATAGGCCACCAGCGCCTCGGCGCCTGCCTCGTTGCCATGCTGCCCCCACAGGTCGGCGTCCCCCGCGAACCCAGCGAAGGTGACGTTGAGATAATCCGGTGTCCGCCCCATGAGCCCGACGGAAAAATCGGCGATTTTCTCCAGGCATTTATGCCGTTTGGCGATATCGTCTTTCGAGGCCGGAATCATGTGCCCCATGCTGATGGGCTCACCGGTTTCCGGATCGGGGATCAGGCAGGTGTCCGGGTCCGCCAGCTGCAGATCGTAAACATCCGCCAGCGCCTGGGCCGCGCCGGCCAGTGCCGGGTGCCCGACGATATTGTCCACCCGGGCGCCATCCACCCAGACGTTACGCGCGGGCTTCAGCCCCTCGAGATACTGTTTACCGGTGCGGGCGGGCATAGGGCGGTCACGGCTCCTTTACGGGCAGAAAGATGTCTTCCACGGGGATGGCTTCGGCGATGTAGTCCTGTTCCACCATATAGCGGATCTGGGTCTCCAGTGTCTTGCGGTTAGCCTCGATGCCGTAGCAGTAGGGATCGCCGCCGAATACGCCGTTGATCTCCTCCAGATCGGCGGCGAGGAACGGCATCATCACGCAATTGGCCCCGGTATGACCAAGCTTGTGCAGCGCTGCGCTCTTGGATTTGTTCAGCGCATTATAGAGCGCCTGGGCGAAGCCGGGATTATCCGCATGCACATCCTTGCGGATGGCCACCAGATGCATGATGGGGAACAGCCCCGTGCGCACATAATAATCCCGCTCCACGGCGCGGAATTCGGGGAACAGCCGGCCCACGGCGGGATGGTCCTTGCCGATGGGCGTCTGGGCGCCCATGACCGCATCGATTTCGCCGTCTATCAGACGATCATTGAGGGATTTGTCCGGCGAATATTCCAGATCCACCGGCTTGAGCAGCGGCGGGATCTTTGTCGGATTGCCATGGGTGCCGGTGCCGTTGAGATTACCCTGGACCCACTTGATAGTACTGCAATCGACACCGTATTCGTCGGACAGCAGCCCGCGCTGCCACAGCGCCGCCGTCATGGTGTAGAGCGGCACGCCGACCCGCTTGCCCTCGAGATCCTTGGGCGACTTAATACCGGCGCCGCGATTGACGTAGATAAAACTATGGCGGAACACCTTGGACATGAAGGCCGGGATGGCGACAAACGGGCTGTTGCCGGAGGCGTGATGCATCACGGTTTCGCAAAACGAGAACTCGGCCGCCGAAAAGGCCTGTTCCGATCCCATTTTGTCGAAGATGTCTCGGTGATCGGGGCTCAGCAGTTCCACATCAAAGCCTTCAATGGCGACATCGCCCGAACGAAGCGCTTCGGTACGGTCGTAGCCCCAGCAGGCAAAACTTAAAGACATGATCTCTCCCTTTCTTTGTTATTGGTGATACCGGTTAGTCCGATACCTGTCAGTCCGAAACCCTTAGCCAGTCGAGCGCCCGCATAAGCGGCTCGTCGCTCATCTCAAATAATGTGGCGCCCTGCGCCGTAGCGTGTTCGAACGGCCGCCAGCCCGGCACCGCGAAGATGTCGCCCCGTTTCCAACTGTAATCCGTGCCATCGATGGTGGATTTCCCTTCACCCTGGGCGACGCAAAAGATCTGGTTGGCACTGGTCCGGGTTCGCCGCGTCCGGGCGCCCGCTGCCAGCCGGTTCATGTGAAGCGCCGTGGTGCTCAAGGCCGGATTGCCCAGCTCGATGCGCCTGCCGTAACGGCCCTCGCCATCCGGTTCGGTCTCATCCAGTTCCGCCTGCACGTCGACCCAGCTAAAAATATAGGGCGACGCCTCGGGAACCGACGCCACCGGTTCGTATTCCTCCGGATGCTGTTCGTAGAACACCGGCTCGAGAAAATGCGCCAGCGGCACATCGAGACAATCCATCCAGTAGCACGGGCCCTCGGCATCGCTGGCATGACCGTGCCAGCACCAGTTGGGGGTCAGCAGCACATCATTGGGATGCATGTCGAGCCGCTCGCCATTGACGATGGTGTAGGAGCCCTCGCCTTCGATGATAAAGCGCAGCGCGTTGGGCGTGTGACGATGGGAGCGGGCTTTCTCGCCGGGCAGGATCATCTGATAGGCGGCGATGAGGGATTTCACCGTGGCGTAATCATTACCCTCCACCGGATTATAGAGGATCAGGTTACGCCGTTCGGCCAGATCCGTGTTGATCAGACGCCCGGCAGCATCCAGGGCGGCCTTTCCCTCGTCCCAGTTCCAGCGATGGGGCTCGAAATTTTTCTTGGGTTCGGGATAGAGCGATGGCGTCGGTTTGGCCCACCCGGCGCAGATGCTGCGGTCATGCAGTTCCCCATGCAGGGTTTCCAGATTGTCGGTGGCCGCCAGCTGCTCAACGCTCGTCATTCCCTGCACTCTCCCATGGCCTCAGGCACCGCGTACCGTTTCGATGATGCGCTCCGGATGGTCCGGCAGCGCGTCGCCGCGCCAGGCCACATGGCCGTCGGGGCGCACCAGCACCAAAGCGGTTTCATAGGCCGCCGCAACGTCTTCCTCGCGCACACGAACTAAATCCAGCGGCATCTTGCACCTTCGCGCCGTCGACGCCAACGGTTCGGGGTCGGGCGCATTGTCGCGCAGTACTAGAAGCACAAAGCCGGTGCCGAACAGATCCAGGGTCGAACTTCCATCGGCCAGCCACACATGGGGCGCCCGCGATCCGGGCCGGGCAGTCTGCGCATACAGATTGGGATTGTCCGGCGGCGCATCGGTACTATCAGGCACGCAGACCGGCGAGCCTTCGTAGCGATAGCCCAGATGGACGCCCAGGGTCTGCCATTCCCGTTTCATGCGTTCGGAAAATTCCAGTCCGACCTGATGCCGGGCCGTTTCCCCCGCGGCGGTGCGGTCCAGCAGCCGGTCCATGTTGTCGCCCAACAGCATGCGCCCGAGATTACCGCTGGCCTCGGCCACGTTTCGGGCCCCCACCGGCCGGCGCTCCGAGTCGTAGGAATGCAGCAGCCTGTCACCGCCCCATCCTTCCAGCGTGGCCGCCAGCTTCCAGGACAAATCCACCGCGTCGCCGATGCCCGTATTCATGCCGAACCCGCCGGTGGGCGACATCATGTGCGCCGCGTCACCGCAGACGAAGACGCGGGATTCACGATAACGGTCGGCCACCAGCTCTCGGCGGGTCCAGGGCAGAATCGAGAGGATTTCGTAATCGAACTCAATACCGACGGCCCGGGCAATGGCGTCGCGCACCTCGTCCTCGGTCAGCTCGCGGGGAATGTCACTGCTGCGGACGATGGAAAACCGCCACTGGTCCCTGCCATTGATGGCGACGATGGTGGCCCAGGTCCCTTCGGTGCCCAGCAGTATAAAGCGATAGCCCAGCGGGATGCCGTGCAGCGCCTCGAACCCGTCACATCGGAAGATGACATTGGTGGTGTAGGTGAGCGCCGGGTTGCCTTCCATCCCGATGCCGACGGCGGAGCGCACCGCGCTGCCGGCGCCGTCGCATCCCACCACATAGCGCGCATCGATATTGAGCGTCTCATCGGTTTCCAGATCGGTGACCATCGCCGTCACCCCGTCATCAATCTGGCTGAGGGACTCAAATCGGTGGCGGTAACGCAGATCGACGGTTTCAAACGATCGCGCGAATTTCTGAAGGATGGGATCGAACATGTTCTGCGGACAGCGTTCCCGCTTCTGCGGACTTTGGGGCGGCGGTTCTTCCTCGCCCATGGGCGGATTTGGATAGCGCCCGATCTCCCAACCCTTCACCAGGCTGCCGGCCATATAGATATTGTCCTGCGGGTAGTCGCGCGGATAAGGGCTTTGCTCCACGTCCCCGACGATGCCCCAGCGCCGGCAGAACTCCATGGTGCGCACGCCGACCATGTCCATGCGCGGCTGGTAGATAGAGCCATCGGACTGTTCAATGATCACGCACGGAATGCCGCGCCACCCTAGATCACCGGCCAGCGCAAGCCCCACGGGACCGGCACCGACTATCAGGATTGGCGTTTGGATGGTCACGTAGTCCTTAGCGCCAATGATCAATAGATAGGGTGCAGTCCTTGGCGCGGCGGCCTTCGAGGATGCGCCAGGCACCCTGGGTCTCGCCGCCGGCCACCACGATGTTGATTTCCGATTCCTGGAACATCTTCACCAGATCGTCGGGCCCGGCCTTGAGATTGGTGGCATAGGGTTCCACCCCGGCCACGGCCAGCGGCTTGATGCGCGTCTGGACCCATTGTTCGTTCCAGTAATCCCGCGCCGGAAGCCGGGCATTCTCGGCGCACCAGGCGATGAGCTTCTCCTTGGTATTAAAACCCTTTTCCACATAGCCCCTTGCGACAATGGGATCCATCACCCAGAGCGGCGCCTCGCGGGCCTCGGTGGCGGCAAACACCCGTTTGACTTTGTTTTCCCATTCTTCGCGTGGCCCGAAGCCCGACGTGGTATAGCGCCCGCCGCGGAACACGGTCACCGTGCTATCCCCTGCCTCAAAGCCATACTGCGTATGAAGCGGTGTCCACGGGCTGCGTTCCTCATTCTCGGCGAAGGTGGCGCTGAAGGAATTGAGGTTACCCAGCGAACCCATGTAGGTATCGCCTGGCACCGAGCCGCCCTGAAGGTTCATACACAGCAGGTTCCACGCCCGCCCGATGGTGGCGTTGGCGTGATTCCACGGCCCCAGCACACCGATACCGCTGTTCATACTAATCTCGTTGCGGATGGGACCGTTGACCACGGCGATACCGGCAAAGCTCGTCGTACTGCTAGACCGGGCCGTGATGCCGCTGGACGCCATGGCCAGCAGCACCGGCAAATATTCCGGCCGGCAGCCGGCCATTACCGCGTTGACCGCCACCTTCTCCACATCAAACTCCCAGAATTCGCGGAAGTCGGTGGGGCGCAGCTTGCCGACGATCTCGTCCGGCGCATGGCTGGTGCCTGCGAGCATCCGGTCGACCCGTTCCACGGTGGGCAGAGTCACTGGGAAATAATCGGTCCAGTGATTGTCGATGAACAGCTGCTGCAGATTGTCTTCCGTATCCGGCTTGAGCAGCCGGGGATTGGAACGTTCGAACGAGATTCCGGTCTCGTCCTCCGTGGTCAGCGGGCTTGACAGCCCTTCGAGGATCTCCTGCATGAACGGCCGGTTGCTGACCGGATCGGCGCCTTCGATATAGGCGCGCAGATCGGCGGCGGACCGGTCCACCAGAGGCTGTGGCACATAGGCCTGACGCGCCGTCGGCATGCCGTTGGCCAGCGCCACCGACTGGCACAGCCGGGCGAACACATCGGTATGAACCGCGACCGAGGGAATCCCGGCTTCTTCAAGAGCAAGGCCAAGCCCGACGACCGTCGGGCTACAGGTGCTTCATAGACCCACCCCGAGGATGGCGGCATCGCCCTTGGCGACGATTTCCGCCCGCATGTCGGGATCATCCACCCAGCTGTCATAGGGCTTGATCAGCGGCGTTTTGACGCTCGGCAGATGCTCGGCGAACCATTTGCCCAGCTCATCCATGAACACATCGGAATTATCGAACAGGCAATCGACCAGATAGACCGTCTTGTTCTCCAGACTGCCCAGCCGTGTCGCCAGCCGCTTGCCGGTGACTTTCGGCGGATAGCCGCGCGGATCATGGACGATGAATTTGTCCGACATGGAAAGCTCCCTGTGATTTTT
>JABJKO010000101.1 GCA_018660305.1 Rhodospirillaceae bacterium | reverse complement strand
TTTATATAATTTATAAAATTATTATAATTCAGTAGTTTGATTGATATATCTAAGAAAAAAGATTAGATAAAATTGGGCAATATCCCCATCACACCGCATCCGGTTTGACGTATCCCGTTGTACCGCCGCCCTTTTGCGATTTCAGGTAGCCGTCCACATGCCCGGTGGGGTCGGCATAGTTGCGCAACCGGTGGCTGATATATTCGTCCGTTTTGAGGGCCATATCATAGGTGGAATCCAGCGCCGCATAGGCCGACAGCTTGGCATGTTCCAGCGCGGCCGGGTGACGGCTGGCAATATCGCGGGCCAGATCGTCGACGGTCTTCTTGAGATCCTTGGGGGCAACCGCGTGCGAAACCAGCCCGAGGCGGGCGGCTTCTTCTCCCGACACATTCTTACCCGTCAGCTGCACGCGGAAGGCGGTTTTTGCCGGCACCCCGGATTGAAACAGGGTGGGGGTCGCCACCGCGCCATAGGAGCCCCGGATAATCTCGGGCATGCCGATCTGGGCATCGTTTGCGGCGACGGCTAGCTCGCAGCCATTGACGATGACCATGCCGCCCCCCAGGCAGTAGCCCTGCACCGAAGCGATGGTGATCTGCGGACAGCTTCGCATCATGGCCAGCAATTCACGGAGATCCCCCTGATCCCAGCGGTGGGGTGTCTTGTGGCGCTCGCCGAGCTCATGCAAATCCATCCCGGCGCAGAACGTATCGCCGGCGCCGGCGATCACGATGCAGCGAATGTCCCGATTGTCCCGGATATCCTGTAAGGCCCCGATCAGCTCATCCATCAGGCCCTGGTTCAGGGCGTTTTTCTTTTCCGGCCGGTTGAGGGTAATCCGGGCCATGTGATCCTTGGCCGATATCCGCTTTTGAATGAATTTCTGTTTTGCCATTTGCCTTCTCCTGCTGTGCGGTCTTGATGTGCCGATCGCCTATTATTGTAGGGCGCATGGTGCGGGGGCGCACCGCCCCATATGACGATACACCTTGAGCGGGGGGAGGCTTGCCGATAGATTGCCCGCAGTCTTTAAACGGCCCCCTCCAAAAGGCTGCTGGAAAGTCCCACTGTGCGGAAACTCGTCGTCCTTACGGGCGCCCTCGTCATTGTTGCCCTCATCGCATCGGTCGCGACCTTTGTGCGCTACAGGAGTTTCGATGCCTGCGAGTGGATCGCCCTGGATATGGCGGACAGGACATCGCTGCCCACCGCGATCTGGCGGGGGCGGGTAAAGGCCCAGTTCCTGTTGCTGGGCGTTACCGATCCCGGTGCCGGGGACTGTATTCTCGCCTGGTGGGAAGAACGCGCCGACGGGGCGAAGAACGGGCATTAATGTCCGCACCGGTGGCCGGTTAATTCAAGGCCTGCTATCTTTTGCGTCTCATACCGAATGGTCCGGTGTGATGGGAGGATGACATGAGACTATCGCTGATCCTGCTCGGGCTTCATATTCTGATTAAATATACCGCGTGGCGGTATCCGGCGTACCGCGAACGCCTCAAGGAAAATAACCTGATTGCCCAGATCAAGACCTGGGACGACGGGGCAGGGCGGTACTTCGTCTTTCAGGACGGCAAGGTTTCCTCCAGATCCGGCATTCATCCCGAACCGGATATCTGCATGTCGTTCAAGACCGAGGCGCTGGCGGTCAATCTGCTCATGCCGCCCATCAACTGGCTCGACCAGATCAATGCCCTGAAAGGTTTCAAGCTCAAGATGGACGGCGATGACGGGCTCGCCAACTGGTTCGCCCAGACCACCATGATGACCCAGAGCATCGGCTGGGTGTGGGGCAGCATGCTGGCCGACGGCACAAAGCGGACCTGCAACATGACAAACGGCGGTCCGGTCTTCGTGGATGTGAAGGATGACAAGATCATCCGCATGACGCCGATCTATTTCGACGACAGCGATACCCAGCCCTGGACCATCAAGGCGCGCGGCATGGAATTCACGCCGCCGCGCAAGACCACGCTGGCGCCGCACGGCCAGAACGCCAAATCCATCGTCAATTCACCGGACCGGCTGCTCTACCCCATGAAGCGGGTGGATTTCGACCCCAATGGCGAACGCAACACCCAGAACCGGGGCATCTCAGGTTACGAGCGCATTTCGTGGGAAGAAGCCGTCGACATTGTCTCCACCGAGATCAAGCGCCAGAAGCGGGTTCACGGTCCAGGTTCCATCGCCAATTCCCATGGATCGCACCACACCTGGGGTAACATCGGCTATTACCTGAGCGCGCTCTACCGCTTCCGCAACGCGGTTGGCACCACCCATGTGCATCACAACCCGGACAGCTGGGAAGGCTGGTACTGGGGCGCGGTCCATCATTGGGGCCACAGCCTGCGCGTCGGTCAGTCGGAGACCTATGGCACCGTGGAAGACTGCCTGCAGAACTGCGACATGATCGTGTTCTGGTCGGCCGATCCCGAAACCACCAGCGGATCCTACGGTGCCCAGGAAGGCACCGTGCGCCGCCAATGGCTCAAGAATCCCGATCTGGGTATCGACGTGGTCCATGTGGACCCGTTCTACAATTCTTCCGCCCAGTTCCTGCCGGGCAAATGGTTCGCGCCCAAACCCACCACATCGGTCGCCATGGCCATGGCCATCGCCTATGTGTGGATCAAGGAAGATCTGTACGACAAGGAATATGTCGCCTCCCACACCGAGGGTTTCGATGTGTGGAAGGCCTATCTGGTGGGCGACGAGGACGGCATCGCGAAAACACCGGAATGGCAGGAAGCGGAAACCGGTGTCCCGGCAAAAGATGTCCGCGCGCTGGCCCGCGACTGGGGCAAGAAACGCGTCTATCTCGCGCCTGGAGGCTGGGGCAACGGTCATGGCGGCGCGTGCCGCAACCAGACCGGCATCCAGTGGGCCCGTGTCATGGTCTGTCTTGTTGCCATGCAGGGGCTTGGCAAGCCCGGCGTCAACATGGGCAATCTGCAATGGGGCGCGCCGGTCGAT
>JABJKO010000179.1 GCA_018660305.1 Rhodospirillaceae bacterium | reverse complement strand
GACCGTCGACGAGGTGATGGGGGGGCGCAAGGTCAGCTGGCCGCTGACCTTGCCCATGTGTTCCCCGATTTCCGATGGTGCCGCGGCCGCCATTCTGTGCCGCGAGGATGAGCTGCACCGGTTCGACCGCTCCCGGGCGGTCAAAATTCACGCAACAGCCTTGCGCAGCGGATCCGACCGCAAGCCCGACGAGTTTGATCGCCACGTTACGGCGCGCGCGGCAAGGGACGCATATGAAATTGCAGGGCTCGGCCCGGACGATATGGGTGTTGCCGAAGTGCATGACGCAACCGCCTTTGCCGAACTCCAGCAGATTGAGAATTTGGGCTTTTGCGAATTCGGGGCCGGTGGCGCCCTCACCCAGTCCGGGGCGACGTCTCTCGGGGGCAAAATCCCGGTCAATCCGTCTGGGGGGCTCGAATCCAAGGGCCACCCGGTCGGCGCCACTGGTCTGGCGCAGGTTTTCGAACTCACCACCCAACTGCGGGGCGAAGCCGGCGGCCGGCAGGTCGAGGGCGCGCGTTATGCCATCGCCGAAAATGGCGGCGGTTTCCACGGAATCGAAGAAGCCATTGCCTGTGTCACCATCCTGGGACGTGCCTAAGGGCAATAACCACGGTATTTGGGCCGCATTTATGCTGCACTTATGTTGCGCAATATGAATGCGTCTAAAACAATTGTGCATTGCACAATTTGCAGGTGGTAATACCCGGATAACTTGACTATATAGTTTTTGTGCGCTGCAACAAAGAACAGGGCGCACGGAGGTGATGCCGTCACACTAACGACGGAGTCATTGATGATTAACGCAGCCTCGAACACCACGGCCTCGGCACCCGCAACGACGGACGCCCCGGCGGTCATCGTCGAAGACCTCAACGCCACTATTCGGGCGGCTGAAGCGCTTCGCTCGGAGACAATTTACCAGGCGTTTAGCGCGGCTAAATCCTACCTGAAGCAGGCCCCCTCCCGCCTGTTTTCAGTTGGAAACCACCGCCACGCCTGAGCAGGCTGCGTCTGCTAATTGGACGCGCCAATGCAAAACGGAGCCGACAGCAATGTCGGCTCCGTTTTCATTTTCGCCCTGAAAGACGATCTACGCGTGGGGCACATCACCCTGGATGACGACCCGGTGCATCAGGCGATGATCGGTGTAATCGAACAACGCGTAATGCAGCGACACCCGGTTGTCCCAAACTGCCAGATCGTTGGTCTTCCATTTGTGCCGGTAGTTGAATTCCGGGGTGCGAAGATAATCGTACAAATACCGCAGCAGCATATCGCTTTCCTTGCGGTCTATATCTTTGATGAAGGTGGTCATGGATTCGTTCACGAACAGGCCGCGCTTGCCGGTCACCGGATGCTTGCGGATCAGCGGATGAAGTGACGGCACATATTTGGCACGCCGGTCCCGGATATAATCGGTGCCCTTATCGGCATCGTACATTTCCGGGCGCACCTCCTGGGCGTAGGGCTGGTAGGAATCGTGATACGCCTCGAGGCCCTCAAGATGTGCCTTCATGCGATCAGACAGCGCCTCATAGGCGGCCACCATATTCACCCAGACCGTATCGCCGCCATGCGGCGGGATATCCTTGGCGTATAGCACCGTGCCCATGGTCGGCCGGGCGGTGCCGACAAAATCCGTATGCCAAAGATCCCGGGTCACATGGGGCGGGTTGTCCGCATCATATTCAAGGATGTCGATCTCGGGATTTTCCTTGCTTTTTTCGAAACCGGAAAGCTCGGAGGGCTGGGGTTCCCCGAAACGGCGGGAGAAGGCGACCTGTTGGTCCGGCGTCATGTTCTGATCCCGAAACACGATGACCGTACGGTCGAGCAGTGCTTCGTGAATTTCATCGAACTGCCGGTTGGTCAGATCCTGGGACAGATCAATCCCCTCGATGATCGCCCCACAAGCCGGGGACATCTCTTCAACATTAATGGTTTCATACGTCATGGCATTCTCCTCCGGGGAGTATTTTTACGAAGTTTCAGGTGCGGGGCAAGGTCAGGCCGGATCACCGGCCTGGATCATCCGACCGAGCCGCCGGCCGCCGCAAATATGAACGTGGAAATGGGGCACTTCCTGACCGCCTTCATCTCCGGTATTGGCGAGCATGCGATATCCCGGTTCGGCCACCCCCAGCTCCCGGGCGACATGGCCGACGGCGCGGAAAAAGCCGGTGACCTCCGCGTCGCTGGCGCCGGCCGTAAAATCATCATTCGACACATAGGCACCCTTCGGGATGACCAGCACATGGATCGGCGCCTGGGGCGCAATATCGTGAAAGGCGAGCGCGAACTCGTCCTCATAGACCTTGTTGCAGGGGATTTCCCCACGCAGGATTTTGGCAAAAATGTTCTCGGCGTCGTAGGCCATATCAGCTCTTTCGGTTGGCTTTCTCGGTCAGGCCCGACACCCCTTCCCGCGCGGCGAGCTTGGCCCAGATGTCTTCAGGCTTAAGCCCGGCATCCGCCCAGAGCACACAGAGATGGTAAAGCAGATCCGCGCTTTCACTGGCCAATGCGTCGGGACCTTCGCTCAGGGCGGCGATGACGGTTTCAACCGCCTCTTCGCCGACCTTCTCGGCAATCTTGCCGGTGCCCTGGCTCAGCAGGCGCGCCGTATAGGAGCTCTCCGGGTCGCTGCCACGGCGGGAATCAATCACCGCAAAAAGTGCGTCCATGATTTCGCCGGTTGATTTCTCGCTCATTGACCTGCCCCTGCTTTATCGGTCTGCGGTACGATCCGGACCGGGACCCCGGCTGCATCCATATGTGTTTTAGCCGCGTTGATCGAGTGTTCCCCGAAATGAAAGATCGAGGCCGCCAGAACAGCAGAAGCGTGGCCATCCCGCGCGCCTTCGACCAGATGATCGAGATTGCCGACCCCCCCGGAGGCAATCACCGGGATCGAAACCGCGCCTGCAATTGCCCGGGTCAGGGCGACATCAAACCCGGATTTGGTCCCGTCCCGATCCATCGAGGTGAGCAGAATTTCGCCGGCTCCATAGGCTGCCATCTGCTGCGCCCAGACGACCGCATCCAG
>JABJKO010000162.1 GCA_018660305.1 Rhodospirillaceae bacterium | reverse complement strand
TCGACGAAATAACCTCGACTGGTGCTGATATTTGGTAGATCGTTCCAGAGACCAATCTGTAGATGGGCGTAATCCTCACCGTTAACATCGTTTGGTTCTCCAAAATTCCAGCTTGCGAATGTCGGGGAAGAACCACCGGCAGCACCGTTCCAGAAAGTGACGCCGGCCTCGGGACCATCGGCCCATTTCCAATCACCTTCAGCCGCCTGATCGGTTCCGCCGATCCAGCCGTCGTTCGACGTTAACATAGTAGCGAGGAACATGTTCTCGGCCGCCGAAGTGATAGTCGCCAGATAGCCGGATTGCCCAAGATGTGTCATCCCGAGTGCAGCTGTTCGCGCCGCGGTCCAGGTCGTCGTCGTCGCGATATGTTCATAATAATGTCCATTGCCCGCGAAGAAGATAGGGGCGGCATTTGCACTCGCAGAAATTGTCGTTATTGCGCCTATAACGCAAAGCGATCGAATCAAGGGTTTAATGTTCACTGTATAATCCTTTGTTGCATCGATAGGTGCGTGCGCTGTGCGATAGCACCGTTCCGATCTGAGTTTCCCAAACATGGCACCTACCTTTGACGCCACTCAACTCCATCCATGCAAATCCCGTGCCAACCGGGTTAATTCGGGCTCTTAAGCCGATGACGATGGTTAAGGGGATGGAGCCGAAATCGAGATTGTAAAATCTACCGACAGTTTGGTGCCGAAATACGGTTAATTTGGAATACGGTGTAAAGCGGAGCGACGCTTATTTGTTAACGCCATCCATGGTGCCTCCGGCTAAATTTGGTCCGGAACAATCATTCGGATTTACGTTTGCTTTTCGCAAGAGCGTCGCGGCATCGGCGTCCGCTTCACCCTCTCAGCATTTGACGTCCAGGTCTCCGATATTGCTATTGGGGGCATAGCGGAACTCGCCGGCGGTGATCAGAAGGACCGTTCATGACCCAATTTGAAAGTGGCGCACAAGAAAACGGCGGCTCCGAAGAACCGCCGTAATTCTCCTGTGGTTGTAGGGGCGGGTCTTAGACCCGCCCGCACCTATCCCGGATCTAACGGGCCGGTCTGAGACCAGCCCCTACAAAATGGTATTACGCAGCCTTACGACGTCCTGCCAAGCCGAGACCGGCGAGGCCGAGACCGAAGATGGCAAGTGTCCCGGGTTCTGGGATAAGTGTTCCTGAGGTCAGTCTAAAATTGAGGACGTCATTTGCGATGACGGTAAGATTGGCGGTGTCATCTCCACCGCCGAACATGTTGAGCATTTGGCTTGCAGTTGGCAGGGCATCGGAGGTTAAGACCGTATTCGGCGACCGTAGCAACAGCGACAGCGAGCCGGCGAGGATAGGTCCGCTTGCAAACTGATCTCCAATGTTAAAAAAATCCGTGTCCATACTCGGTGCCATGCGGTCAACAACCTGCGCAAATCCGCTACCGAAACTCCATGTCTGGCCATTAAGCGTCAGAGACATGGTAGTCGCATTGGCATACTGGCTGAACGTTGGGTCGCCAGGCGCATTCTCTGCGACCGACGTGTCGTAGGAGGCCATACCGGTGATGGCGTCACCCACAGTTGTGGCATCGGATATGACGCCACTGTTAACCTGCGTGACTTCACCGGTGAAGCTGAATTTGATGACGGTAGCCTGAGCAGACGTCGTTGAAAAAATCCCTCCGAACAGGACAGCGAGCGCTAACTTGGAACGAGGTTTCATAGTGTTTTCCCTAATAATTTCAGTACCATGGCAGGCACACAAAGTATCTTTGCCCCACTGCATAAGAATTTATGCAAGATCCGTGCCAACATTCATGTTTTGTTGAATATCAGGGGGTTACAGACACCCCAAATAGGCCCCTTAACCATAAGTGTAAAATATACCGACAGTATTGGGTCCAATTCGGGGTTTTGGCCGAAAAGTTGTAAAATCTACCGACACACAATTTTGCGTGTTTATCTGACCAGGAGCGGTCTCTACAAGAGGACCCCATCGGCGATGCGGACCAGGCCGATCATCTTGCCGGCTCGGCTTTGAATGGCTGGCTCAAGCAGGTTGAGGAGCTGGCCCTTGGCGCGGTCGGTGATGATATCCAGATTTTGCAGAATGCGGATCATTACCGCCTCCGCCGCGCGGCGTGATCCGTCGTCGATCTTCAACGCCACACCGAGTTTTAAATCGGACAGCGTGGCGCAATAGACTCCTTCGGCGCCGGTCTTGACCAGGGCGGCCTGACCCAGCGCCTCGATCACCCGCGTGCAGAACCGGCCCTTGCCGGCCACCAGATAGGGTTCGGCGGCCATGGACCCGCGGATGCGGCGGCAGGCGGCCTGGCGTTCCTCCGGCTGGTCATGGGGATCGGCGAGCCGCGCCATGGCCAGTGCGATATTGCCCAGGGGAATACCGATGGTGGGGATGCCGCAGCCGTCGATGCCCTTGGGGGCTTCGAACAGTTCCATGCCGCTCATCTGTTCCAGGATGCCGAGCACGCGCTGCTGGATGGGGTGCTCGAAGCGCGTATAGCCCTGCACAGGATAATCCATGTGCTTGCAGACAGTCAGAAAGCCGGTGTGCTTGCCGGAGCAATTGTCGTGCAGGGTTGTCGGTGGCAAGCCGGTTTCATAAAGGGCGTGCTTGTCCTCGTCGGTCCAGGGCAGGGAAGGCCCGCATTCCAGATCGTCGGGTGTGAGCCCGATCTTGTCGAGCCAGTTGCCGACGATGTCCACATGGGTGACCGATCCGTTATGGCTGGCGCACGCCAGCGCGATGGTCGCGTGCCCGAGACCGAATGCCTTGGCGGCGCCGGTCTCAACCAGAGCCAGGGCCTGAAGGGGTTTGATGCCGGAGCGCGGAAAGACCGGGCTCATGATATCGCCGATGGCGAGTTCCACCCTGCCGTGGGCATCGCAGATGGCGATGGACCCGCGATGACGGCTCTCGGTCATGTCGCCGCGGATGACATCCACCAGCACCGGATTGACGGAGTCCATATCATCACCGGGGTGGTGGCCGTGATCGTGCGAATGGTTATGGCCGGCCATGTAAGACCTCAGTGCCGGTTTCGGATCAGCCGCGCTTTACGCCGAGTTTCTTGTGAACGCCTTTGAGGAACGCAATGGCCTCGCGGTTAAAGCGCGCCGAATGTTCGATATGGGGACAATGGGCCGACTTATCGTAAACCGAGACCTTGGCGCCCTTGATGCGTTTGCCCAGCTTGGGGGCGTAGCCCGGCTCGCGCAGACGGTCCTGCTTGCCGGCGATCATCAGAATGGGTACGGCGATCTTCTCGTAAGTTGTCGCATCGGGGTTGCCGAACTGGCCGGCGACCTTTTTGATGGTCGGCCGTTTGAAACGGGCCGCCGCGGTGCATTCCCACGCGCCGGGCAGGGTCGCGAGCTTCTGGCGCTTGCGGATATAGGCCGGGTTATCCACCCATTTTTTCTTGTTGTAGAACAGCCCGTCCAACAGCGCCCGCATGGCCTTGGGTGATCCGTCGTAATCGAGAAGCTGCTGGCGGGCGTCCGTCGAGGGGGCAAACCCGCCGCCGGAAGCCAGCACCAGCGAGCGGATGGGAAAGATCATCGGCGGGGCGGCGGCGATCCGCGCCAGATTGCTGCCCCCCATGGAGTTGCCGACGAAATCGGCCTCCTTGATATCCATGATCTCGAAAAACCGGATCAGATGTTTGAAGAAACGGTCACGGCCGCCACCAAAATCGTACACCTTGTCGGTGCGGCCGAAACCAACCCCATCGGGTGCGATCACACGGAAGTGCTTGGCAAAGGCGGGGAGGTTGAATTCCCATGAAAGTTCGGAGGCTCCGCCGAATTCACCGGAATGCATGAAAACGACGGTCGGACCTTCGCCGCCCTCGAGATAATGCGTGCGAATACCGTCCACGTTGATGTAGCGGCTGCTAATCCCCTTCATCCTTCATCCCCCGTTTTGGTGGCGTGTTCCCTAGGCCGCCTTTTTCTTGCGCCCGCCGGATTTTATGGTGGTCTTGGCCTTGGCCTTGGCTTTCGGTTTGGCCTTTGCTTTTGGCTTCGCCTTGCCGCGGATCTTTACCGGTTTCTTTTCTTCCGTGGCGACCGCGTGGAACTTGGCATACATGGCGGCGAGAGCCTCGGTACGCGACCCGCCCTTGGCGGCGGGGATCGGTTTGCCATGATTCTCAAGCGGCCCAAAGGTGTCGCTGACGGTTCCGAGATCCTTGATTTGCGGCACGACCTCTTTTGCAAACAGGGTCATGCTTTTCTTGCAATCTTTGTAACTCATGGAGCCCGAATGCATCATGGCGATCAGGTGGCCGAAGCCGCCGGTCTTGCGATAGAGGTCCTTTATTTGCTTAGCCACGGAATCCGGCGTGCCGTAGATGGCCACATGGTTCTTGCGGAAATATTCCATGCCCATCTTGCGGATGGCGTCGGTCCGCCCGCCGGAGAACTTGCCGGACAGGAAGTCGGCATAGAGCTGGGTTTCCACATAGCCAGGCGGGGCGCGGAACTGGGATTCGGCCTTATTGTGGGTGACGTACCAGAAGACTTCTTCAACAAGTCTGAGGGCTTCTTCTTCCGTATTTCCGACGGCGACCAGAGGCATGAACGCAAACTGATCGTCGGCCGGTTTAGGCAACCCCATGTTTTTGATGTTCTCACGGATGGCACCCCACATGCGCTTCAGTCCATCCACCGGAGTGAGGAACATGGCGAATGTATAGCCGCGCCGGATGGTTTCGGTGCCGTGCGAGATATTGCTGCCGCCGGTGATCCAGATGGGGGGGTGTGGTTCCTGATAGGGGCGGG
>JABJKO010000178.1 GCA_018660305.1 Rhodospirillaceae bacterium | reverse complement strand
GACGCCCAGACCAACCTCGGACTCATGCTCCATTACGGACAGGGGGTGGAGCGCGACGTCGAAAATGCGATTAGATGGTACCGCGTGGCCGCCGAACGCGGGAACTCGATGGCCCAGCTCAAACTGGGGCTGACCTACGACGACGGGGATGGGGTGGCGAAGGACCAGGCGGAGGCCGCCGAATGGTATCTGCTGGCGGCCCGCCAAGGGGACGCGACGGCGCAACGCAAACTGGCCTACCTCTATGCGACCGGGCAGGGCATCGAGCCGGATGCGGCGGCGGCGTTCGACTGGTACGCCGAGGCGGCAAAGCAGGCCTTGTCGGAGGTCTGGGCCGAAATCGTCGATATGAAATGGTTCATCGCCGTCATCGCGACAATCATATTGGTTTTCTGGTCCATCGCCGCCGATTTAATGGCTTTTTGGACCTTCTCGAAGGCGCGCACTTCAATTTGACGCACACGCTCGCGGGAAATGCCATACTCGCCGCTCAACTCTTCGAGAGTCTTGGGATTTTCCTGCAGCCGTCGTTCGGTAAAGATATGCCGCTCGCGCTCGTTTAGAGTTTCCATGCCGGTGGCCAGGAGCGCCCGTCGGTTGGATAGCTCCTGGCTATCGCTCAGTACGTCTTCCTGGCTCGCCGAATCATCAACCAGCCAGTCCTGCCATTCGCCGTCATTCTCCGCCCGGAGCGGCGCATTGAGCGAATTGTCCGGTCCCGCCAGGCGGCGGTTCATGGAAATGACATCGCCCTCCGGCACATTGAGGGCCGTGGAGATTTTTTTTACGTTTTCCGGTGACAGATCGCCTTCTTCGAACGCCTGCAACTGGCCCTTCAATTTGCGCAGATTGAAAAACAGCTTCTTTTGAGCCGCTGTTGTGCCGATCTTCACCAAGGACCAGGTGTGCAGGATATATTCCTGAATGGACGCCTTGATCCACCACATGGCATAGGTCGCCAGCCTGAAGCCCCTGTCGGGATCAAACCGTTTTACCGCCTGCATCAACCCCACATTGCCTTCCGAGATCAATTCACCCAGCGGTAGACCGTAGCCGCGATAGCCCATGGCGATCTTGGCCACCAGCCTCAGGTGACTGGTAACCATCCGATGGGCGGATTCAACATTCTCCTCCTCCACCCATTGTTTGGCGAATGTGAATTCTTCCTCGGGGGTGAGGAGAGGGAATTTCCTGATTTCCTGCAGATAGCGCGACAAATTGCTTGCCGGATCGAGGCTTGGAAGGGCGGGGAGTTTTTCAGCCATTGTTGCCATCTGCTTTCCGTTTCTTTTCGTTAAAGTCGCACCCAGCTAACGGTTTACTACACGGGCGAGCGTCTGTTTCTCCGTCGGTTGCGATCACTTTATTTATTTGGGGAGCCATGGCGTGTCCTTCAAGACGAATTAAATTTTTTCTAAAGAGCAGATTAATGCATTAATTTCATAGGGGATCTGTGATTCGAAATGATGTTGTTGTCCGGTTCCGGGGTGGCGGAAACCGAGGAGTTTCGCGTGCAGCGCCTGCCGGTTCAGGTCCGATACGAGCTGTTCCGTGTCTGTCCCGACATCACGTCGTCTTGCCGCCGTCATACCGCCCCCATAGACCGTATCGCCGATCACCGGATGGCCCAGATAGGAGAGGTGAACACGGATCTGATGTGTCCGCCCGGTCGCCAGACGGCATTCCACCAGGCTCGCCGCCGTGCCAAACCGTTTAACGACGCTATAGCGGGTGAGCGCGGTCCGCCCGCCCTCGCGCCGCACCGCCATTTTCTGCCGGTTGTGCCGGCTGCGGCCGATATTGCCCTCGATCTCGCCTTTAGCGGGGCGCGGCACGCCCCAGACCAATGCCGCGTAGGCGCGCTCGATAGTTCGCGCCTCGAATTGCGCCGACAGCCCTTCATGGGCTGCATCGTTCTTGGCGGCGACGATCAGCCCGCTGGTATCCTTGTCGAGCCGATGCACGATACCCGGCCGCTTTACCCCGCCAATGCCCGAGAGACTGCCGCCGCAATGGGCCAGCAGGGCATTAACCAGCGTGCCGTCGGGATGGCCCGGGGCCGGGTGGACAACCATATCTGCTGTTTTGTCGATCACGATAAGGTCTTCATCCTCATAGACAATCGTCAGCGGGATTGCCTGCGGTAGCGGTGTAGCAGGGGCAGCCTCGGGGATAAAAATGGCAAAAATTTGGCCGAGTTTGACCCTGTATGAGGGGTCGGTTATCGTCTCGCCCGCGCAGGTCACACGGCCGTCCTCGATAAGCGATTTCATGCGTGACCGCGAATAGGCGGACAGGCTATCGGCAAGCAGGCGGTCGAGGCGCGCGCCGGATTCGATTGTAGAAATGCTATGATGGCTTCCACCGGTCAGGACGTCGTCGGCATCGTTAATTTGGTCTGGCATGTGGTCTGGGCCGGTCATGAAGGAAGAGTGAGCATAAACCATGCGGTGGCTCAAGGTTTTGGTGATCGGAATGGGGGTCCTGATCCTCGTCGGGCTGACGGTGGTGATCGTGACAATCGTCAACCGCTCCGACGCTCCGGGCAAATCGGCAGCGTCCGCCGCCCGGCCCTCGCCCCCCGTTATCGGCGCGCCGAGCGACGCAAACAGGCCGATGAGCTCGGTGAATAGGGCTCAATTCGGGGATCGGCGCATTGCTATCCCGGCCGGGGCGACGGCGGAGGAGGTCACCTCTGATGCGCGGCGCCTGACAATCCGGCTCCGCCTCGCCAATGGAAAGGCGGCGCTGCTGCTGATAGATGCGATGACCGGCGAAAAAATCGGCCTCATCACGCTCGATGATACCGGCCAGTGAATGGCTCTTTCCGCCGGAAATCCATCGTCAGCCCGGTGACAGGGGTTGATTGCCGCCGGTCACTCGCTTAAGAAGAAAACGGTACCAAGGTCCCCTTCGTCTAGCGGCCTAGGACATCGCCCTCTCACGGCGAAAACAGGGGTTCGATTCCCCTAGGGGACGCCATTTAAATCAATGAGTTAATGATTTAATAAAATATCGTCTGACGATTATCCCTAACTATTCCCCAATAAACCGTCCCAATCGGGACTATTATTTGAGCTGAGTCGGTTGCGGTCCTTATTCGTCTTCTAGATCGTCTCATCGGGTCCCCATCCCCCCTCTGGGCCGCACCGCAATTTTAATTCAGTGCCCAATTGGGAAAAGGCGCCGCCATACGCACGAGTATGTTCCGTAAGCCATTGAAAACGCGGACAAGTCAGTTCTAATTCCCAATATATTTCAATGCTTTAGGTGCTATTAAATGT
>JABJKO010000249.1 GCA_018660305.1 Rhodospirillaceae bacterium | reverse complement strand
GGGATCATGGGCCTTCTTGGTAAAGAACGAGGCGCCCCAGCACAGAATATTTGGCCCAATCAGATCCTCCACCGCATCCAGCAGACGGGGATGGCTGATCAGATCACAGAGCCAGGGAAACGGCAGATGAGCTTTTACCCGGAACCGCTTTTGCGGCTCCTCGCCCAGCGTGGTTTCCATGTCATCGAATTTGGCATGGAGCGCGGCGGCCTGTTCCAGTGAGCAGAGCTCGAACGGAAACAGGAATCCGTTATCGTTGTAACAGGCAATTTGTTCGTCGGTCAGGATTTTTGTCACGGCAGCCTCCTCGCCTTTTATGGCCGGGATACTACCAGATTTTCAGCCTGACTTCACTAAAAGCGATTTGTGTCGCGAACGACGTTACTCCGCCGCAGCGGCGACAGCGTCGGCTTCGGCGCCGGGCGGCTGTTCGAGCATGCCAAGGGCGCTCAGATAAGTGTCGAGCACAAATTCCTGCTCTTGCCTCTGATCCGGTTCCATCTTTCTGATCCGCACCACCTGGCGCATGATCTTGGGATCGAACCCTGTGCCCTTGGCTTCGGCATAAACTTCCCGGATATCTTCCATGAGCGTGGCTTTTTCTTCCTCAAGCCTTTCTATCCGCTCGATGAACGCCCGCAAGTGATCGCGCGCTAATGTACCCGTGGAATCCGACATGATTGCGTCTCCGGTTCTTTATGTTATGCCGGTGCAGCATAAAAAGCGGACGCCGAATCGGGAATAACGGGCCCGGTCTTCCGGTAAAATACCTGTGGACAACAAAGCCGGTAGGCCACGGTGGTCAGGTGGTCAGGTCAGGATCCGCCATGACCTTCTTGAAGGCTTCCTGCTGCTCTGGCGTGGCGTCCTTCTGATAGGTCGATTTCCACTGGTCATAGGTCATGCCATAGACCTGTTCGCGCGCGTCATCCATGGACAGATCCAGACCCTTGTCCTTGGCGGCGGCGAGATACCATTTGCTGAGACAGTTCCGGCAGAAACCGGCCAGAGTCATGATATCGATGTTCTGCACATCGGAACGTTTTTTCAGATGCCCCACCAGTGTCCGGAACGCCGCGGCTTCCAATTCGGTTTGGGTCTGTTTGTCTATGCCTGCCATGTGTCATCCCGCCTTATGTGTCTATGGGTGAAAATCGCTCTGTGCCTAATCTTGGTCACTCAGCGGAAAAAATCCACCCCCCGCGATTAGCGCCGTACGATTAAATAGATTTTGAAGGGGCCACTACTTTATTTGTCATTTCGCCGGCGACAGAACGGCAATCGTCCTGCCGGTCACGTGAGGCCGTCGGCGGTCTCGGCGATCAGCCCATCGACAATGGATTTCAGGGCTTCATCCGCCGGTGTTCCCTGAGAAACGGCGGCTTCATAGGCGGAGATCTGCCGGTGGGCACTCGTACCACGGACCAGAATCTGCCGCGTGGCCTCGATTTCCGCGCGGCAGCCCAGCACATCTGCATCCTCTCCCACCAGCCCGATGATTTCTTCGAGCAAATCGTCATAGGGCACGATGGTGCCCTTACCGAAATCCACCAGCCCTTCGTCCAGCCCGTAGCGCTGCGCCCGCCAGCGGTTTTCCGCGATCAACATGCGCGGGTAGTCGCGCCAACGCTTGTTCTCGCTCCGCAGCCGCCAGATCATCCGGCACAGGCACTGAAAGATAGCGGCGATGCCGATGGTGTCCTCGACATAGGGACACATATCGGTGATCCGCATCTCAAGCGTTGGGAACCGGGCACTGGGCCGCACGTCCCACCATAATTTTGTGGCATCCTCCAGCACGCCGGCGTCAACCAGCGTCGCCACCGTTCGCTGATATTCGGCGAAGCTAGAAAAGGATTCCGGTAGTCCGGTTCGCGGCAATTCGTCGAACACGCTGAGGCGGTATGATTTGAGCCCGGTATCCTCGCCGCCCCAGAATGGCGACGATGTGCTCAGCATCAGAAGATGGGGCAGGAAATACGGCAGCTGATTGAGAAGCTCGATCCTCAGATCGTCATCTTCAATGCCAACATGCACATGCATGCCGCAGGTAAGCAGCCGCCGGACGACCACCTGCATATCCTCGGCCAGAGCGTTGTAGCGTTCCTTGTCTGTATGTTTCTGGCTTTGCCAGTTGGCGAAGGGATGGGTCGAGGCGGCAATGGGAGCGCAGCCATATCGCCCGGCAATCTCGGACAGGGTGCGTCGCAGCCGTTTCAGATCCGCCCTCACCTCGGCGATGGAGGCGCAGACCTTGGTGCCCACCTCGATCTGGGCCCGCATGAATTCGGGCGTAACCTGCGTCCCGAGCTGCGCAACACATTCATCGAGCATGGCCTGCGGCGGATCGCTGACGAGATCGCGGGTAGCGCAATCCACCAGCAGATATTCTTCCTCAACACCGATGGAAAAGCTGGGTTCGGGAAACGCCATTCAGCCGCCCTTTCCGCATGACAGCCCGAGCCCCCGAAGAATGGGGATCAGGGCCCCGACCAGAATATCGGCCGATTTTTCCTGTGCCTCCGGGGTGGCGGCGAAATCTTCGCGCAATTCGATCAGCACGTTGGGGAGCCCGGTCTCTCCAGCATGGGTATCGATGGAATAGCCATATTGCTGGCGCCCTGAATAGGGTTCATTGTCACCGACGACAAGATCATCATGCGTCCGCAGCGCCTCGATCAAAGGCACCGCAAGGCTGCCATCCTCGTTCCACAGGATACCCATGTGCCAGGGCCGTTTGGTCCCGGAGAACACCGGCGTGAAACCGTGAATGGCGATGATGGCGGGGCGGACATTGCGCAGGGCGCATCCCGCTATTCCCGCGCCGATTTTGCGGTGAAACGGCCAGAAGCATGCCTCCGCCCGCTGCTGGGCTTGCTGCGGCGAAACATCCTGATTGGCCGGAATGACGGTGCCGTCGCTTTCCCGATTAATGGATTCCGGATGATCGAGGCTCCGGTTGGTATCGATGACCAGCCGTGAGTAGCCGGCCAGAACCGCCGGCGCATCAAGCCTGTCCGCCAGCAGGCGAGTGACGGCAGCCGCGCCGATATCTTGGGCGATGTGGCGATGGAGATCCCGTTCTATCAGCCCCAGCCCGTGCAGCGCGGCGGGCACGGCATTGGAGGCGTGGTCGCAAATCAGGATGAGGGACGCCGATCCCTCTGGATTGACGATAGTGACCGGCGCCGGATCATCCGGCCCCAGCAGGGGAATGTCCTGTGGCTGCGATTCGTCCATGGTCCCTACTATAGCCTATGGGGTTATAACGTATTATTGACCCTCTAGGCGGCCTTCGGAAGCCAGGGCGATTCGCTCTGAAAGAGCCCGAGGATAGCAAATGACGGCAGAAACACGGGACCGACAGCTCAGATCACTCTTTCTGACCGCCATCGAGTCCGCATCGGCGGAACACCGCCTTGCCGACCACCTGCCCACGCCGCCCGCCGGACGAACCGTCGTCATCGGCGCCGGAAAGGCCGCGGCCGACATGGCGCGGGCGGTGGAGACCCATTGGCCGGGCGATCTGTCAGGCGCCGTGGTCACCCCCTACAAGCATGGGCTGGCGTGCGAGAAGATTGTGATCATCGAAGCCGCTCACCCCATACCGGACCAGGCCGGTCTGGAATCCGCCCGTCACATGCTCGATCTGGTGGCGGGCTTGACCGCGGACGATCTGGTTCTGGCCCTGATTTCCGGCGGTGGTTCGGCGTTGCTGGCTCTGCCGGCGGCGGGTCTGACGCTGGCCCACAAGCAGGGGGTCACGCGCGATCTGTTACGATCGGGGGCGCCCATCGGGTCCATCAACACGATCCGTAAACATCTGTCCGCCATCAAGGGAGGACGACTCGCTCAGGCAGCCCACCCCGCGCGCATTGTCACGCTGGTGATCTCGGACGTACCCGGCGACGACCCGGCGACAGTCGCTTCCGGCCCGACGGTGCCGGACCCCACATATTGCACCGACGCAATCGATATCCTGGCCGAATACGGCATCATGGTCCCGGCCTCTATCCTGGCCCATCTCAAGACCGTCGATACGGAAACACCCAAACCCGGCGATCCCGCCTTTGCCCGGGACCATGTGGCCGTGATCGCCCGCGCCCGCGATGCGCTGGATGCCGCGGCGGACGCGGCCCGGAGCAACGGCTGGACAGTGGATGATCTCGGCGATGCCATAGAAGGCGAAGCGCGCGACGTCGCCCAAAGTCACGGGAACCAGGCCCTGGCGCTGGCGCGGGAGACCGGGGCGCTGGCGCGGGGGACTGGAGCACCGCCCTGTCTCCTGCTATCCGGTGGAGAGACCAGCGTGACGCTAACCGGGTCGGGTGGCAGCGGCGGACGCAATACCGAATATTTGCTCGCCCTTGGTCTGGCGCTCGACGGCCACCCCGACATCTGGGCCATCGCCTGCGATACGGACGGGCTCGATGGTAACAGCGCCGCCGCGGGGGCGATCTTGCGGCCGGATAGCCTGGATCGCGCCCGATCCCTGGGACTGAACCCACGGCAAATGCTGGATGAACACCGGAGCGCCACCCTGTTCGCGGCCCTTGGCGATCTGGTCCATACGGCACCCACGCGCACCAACGTCAATGATTTTCGCGCCATCCTCATCGACACCTGAGCCCTATCCGGTCAAATGATTATATTTGGTCGGATAGAGCGCTAGTACCGACGCAGAGGTTGATCTATAAGGAATCATGCGCCGCCACCGTCAGGCCAAAATCCTTGCAACGCTGGGACCGGCCAGTGATTCTCCGGAAATGATTCGGACCCTGTTCGAAGCGGGTGCCGATGTCTTTCGTCTCAATTTCAGCCATGGCAGCCACGCCGATCACGCCAAGCGGTTCGCCACCATCCGAGCGCTTGAGGCCGAGGCCGGCCGTCCCATTGGAATCCTCACCGATCTGCAAGGCCCGAAACTGCGCATTGGCGATATTGAGGATGGCGCTATCATGCTGGAGGAAGGCGCTTCCCTCCGGCTCGATCTCGACAAGAAAAAGGGCGATGCCAAACGGGTCCCCCTGCCCCACCCGGAAATTTTCGCGGCCATCTCCGAAGGCACCGATTTGCTGCTGGATGACGGCAAGCTGCGGCTGCGGGTCACAAGAGCCGGCGCCAATTTCGCCGAAGCCGAAGTAATCACCGGTGGCAAGCTCTCGGATCACAAGGGCGTCAACGTTCCCAACGCCATGCTGCCCATATCCGCGCTGGGTCCCAAGGATCGCAAGGATCTGAGTTTCGCGTTGGATCAGGGCGCCGACTTCATCGGTCTCAGCTTCGTGCAGCGGCCGGAAGATATCGCGGAAGCGCGGCGTCTTATTGCCGGGCGGGCCGCCATCATGTCCAAGCTCGAAAAGCCGGCGGCCATCGATCATCTGGAGGAAATCGTCAGCCAGTCCGACGCGGTGATGGTGGCGCGCGGCGACCTCGGTGTCGAATTGCCGCCGGAAGACGTGCCCGTTCTGCAGAAACAGATCATCCGCGAATGCCGTGAACAGGGAAAACCGGTTGTCGTCGCCACCCAGATGCTGGAATCCATGATCAGCTCCCCAGCGCCCACACGGGCCGAGGCCTCCGATGTGGCGGCGGCGATTTATGATGGCGCCGACGCGGTCATGTTGTCGGCGGAACCCGCCGCCGGCGACTATCCGCTGGAAGCGGTGGAGATGATGAACCGGATCATTCGCCGGGTGGAGCGCGATCCGCTGTTCTGGTCGCTTCTGGAAACCTCGCATCAGGACCCCGAGGCCACCGCGCCCGACGCCATTACCGCGGCGGCGCGGCAGGTAGCCCATACCATCTCGGCCGCCGCCATCGTGACCTATACCACGTCGGGATCCACCGCCTTCCGGGCCGCGCGGGAGCGCCCGGACGCCCCCATCCTGTGCCTCACCGAACGGGTGACGACGGCGCGCAAACTGGCGCTGGCCTGGGGAGTTCAATGCGTCATCGCGCAGGATGTGCAGGATTTCAACGACATGGTCGAAAAGGCCTGCCATATCGCCGTGCGGTCCGAATTCGCGCAGACCGGTAAATCACTGGTGATCACCGCGGGTGTCCCGTTCGGCACGCCCGGCGCCACGAACGTCCTCCGCATCGCCTGGATCAGCTAACGCGACCGCGAACGGCGGGCTTCGCTGGCCGTCAGGTACCAGGTGCTGGCGACGATGATCACCGCCCCGGCGCCGGTCCAAAGATCGGGGGTCTCGTCAAAGAAGACAAACCCGAAGGCGGCAACAACCGGCAGTCTGAGATAATCCACCGGCCCCAACAGGCTGGCATCGGCCAGCGACATGGCGCGCGCCAGGGAAACCTGGGCGCCGACCGTCGCCAGACCGAAGGCGATGATTACCGGCACGTCGGACCAGCTCGTCGGTTGCCAGAAATAGACCGCCAGGGGAACGGCGAGGGGGAGCGAATAAACGAATCCCAGAAAGGCGATCGCCGTGGAATCTTCGGTCCGGGACAACGCCTTGATAAATATATTGCCACCGGAATAGAGCGCGGCGGAAACCAGCGCGGCAATGGCCGCCAGGTTGGTTTCGATCATCCCGGGGCGGATGATCACCAGCGCGCCGGCAAAACCCACCAGCGTCGCCACCCATCTTGAAACCCCGGCCCGCTCGCCCAGAAACAGGACGGCCAGAATGACGGCCCATAGGGGCATTGTGAACTGAAGCGCGGAAGCATCCGCCAGCACCATGCGGCCGAGCGCATAGAACCAGCACACCATGGCCACGTAGGCGACAAGGGCGCGCATCCCGTACAGTCCCCATTTCGTCGTCGCCAGCGCCTTCGGACCAACCCGCAACAGCCAGGGAAGCAACAGGACGATGGCTATGATCGCCCGGAACAGCACAATCTGAAATGTATGAAGGGAGTCGGACAGAACCCGTATCAGCACGAAGGTGATGGCAAAGCACAGGGCTGCCGTAGCCATCCAGGCGACACCCTGGATGGTTTAGTTGGCGGCAGGCGGCTCGTCGGAAGACGTCAGATCCCGCGTCCTTTGACTGTATCGCGGAGCCGTTGGATATGGGTATCGGCGCCGGCCATGTGCGGATGGATGAACAGCGCCGCTTCGAAGGCTTCCAACGCCTGTTTTTTCTCGCCCACCGCCAGGGCGATGAGACCCAGCCCGGACATGGCGCCGAAATGACGGGGCTCGAGGGCGAGGGTTTTGTCAATATCCTCGGTAGCGCGCTGATAATCGCCGAGCAGGTAAAACAGCGTGGCGCGCTTGTTCCAGGCCTCTGCGAAATCGGGCTTTTGCCGGATGATGCTGTTAAACGCCGTCAACGCCTGCTCGTAGCGCTGCGCCGCCATTTCCGACAGACCGGAAGCCATCAGCCGATCGATATTCTGGTCTCCCGACTGGGTCCACAAGGCCCAGATACGGGCTTCGACAGGCTCGGCGTCCTCGGCGCTGGGTGCATTTTTGAGGGCATGAAACAAAGGCGCAAGACGGGAATCGTTCTGGCCGCCCGATGTGGGCAACGCAAAGCCAAGAGTCGCGGCGGTCGCCATCCAGGCCATCACACGTTTCATCTCATCGTCTCCGCTAGGGCTTTGGGACGGGAGCCTCCCATTGCCCAATCCAGCAATTCGACAGTATGCACCACCGGACAGGGCGCCGCCTGCTGTAATTGCACCATACAGCCCACATTGCCGGTCGCAATGGCTTGCGGGGTGACGGCGGACAGCGCGGCGATCTTCTCGTCACGCAGCTGATCGGCGATGACCGGCTGAAGAATATTGTATGTCCCCGCCGACCCGCAGCACAGATGGCCGTCGGCCGGTTCGACCATGTCGAAGCCGCAGGCCGTGAGAAGCGCCAGGGGTTCGCGGTGAATTTTCTGACCATGTTGCAGGGAACAGGCCGATTGATAGGCGATGCGCAGGGTCTGTGGCGCGGCAATGTCGCCGAGACCAATTTCATGGAGAAATTCGCTCACATCACGGGCCAGTTTTGAAATCATCTCCGCTTCATCGACGACATCGGGATCGTCGCGAAACAGATACCCGTAATCCTTGACCATGGTACCGCAGCCCGACGCGTTGACGATGAGGGCATCGAGCCCCCCGTCGTCGGCGAGTTCGTGCCATGCCTTGATATTGGCGAGGGCCGCGTCCCGGGCGCGGGTTTCCTGCCCAAGGTGTTGATTCACCGCACCGCAACAGCCGGATTCCCCTGGCACAATCACCTCGCAACCGAGACGGGTGAGCAGGCTGATGGTCGCCCGGTTGATCTGAGGCGCGATGGGTTGCTGAACACAGCCCGCGAGCAGGGCAACCCGATAACGCTTCTCCCCCATTGCAGGAAAACGCTGCTGGGAAGACGATGGGGTCACCACTTTATCCACTTTACCGGCCGGTGCGAGGGAGACCAGCCGCGCCAGGACACCGGGCAGCAGCCACGCCAGCGGGCGGACAAGCCGTCCGACGGCCAACGCGGTCCGCATATGGCGGGGATCGGGCAGCAGGCAGCCGAGCATCTGACGCAGGATCCTGTCCTTTAGGGGCCTTCGGTGGGTTCCTTCCATATGGCGCCGGGCATGATCCACCAGATGCATGTAATGGACCCCCGACGGGCAGGTCGTCATGCAGGACAGGCACGACAGGCAGCGGTCCACATGGCGCACATCGGTGGCAGACGGCGGCCGGTCCTGTTCCAGCATTTCCTTGATCAGATAAATCCGCCCGCGCGGCCCGTCGAGCTCGTCTCCCAGCAGACGGTAGGTGGGACAGGTCGCTGTGCAGAACCCGCAATGAACACAGGCCCGCAAAATATCGTTGGAGTCCGCGATGTCCGCATCGGCGAGCGGAGCCTGGGTGAAGCGGGTCTGCATCGCCTATACCCCCGCCACCATACGGCCGCGGTTGAGAATATGGTTTGTATCGAACCCGTGTTTGACCCGGGCGGACAACGCGGCAAGCTCGGCCGGTTGCGGCTGGAAGACGGGGATGCGGGAGCGGATGTCCTCCGACGCGCGGATCAGGGTCGCGTGACCGCCGCGGGGCGCGATGGCGGCGCGGATGACCCCGGCGCCGGCATCCTCAAGCTCAGGTGTCACGCGCAGCCAGATCAGCCCGCCGCCCCAATCGGCATAATATTCGGCCTGACAATGGCCGGCGATTGCCGCGGTCACTAGGGGCATCTCCGCGGGCGGGATGGAAAGACGCCAGACCGGGGTTTTGCTCCCCTCCTCGGATGTCCCGTCCCCGGATGGCTCCTCGGTGAAGAAAGTGGCACTGCCCACTTCATGCCAGAAGCCGGCCGAGTTGTGATAATGCAGTTCCTCCATCTCGCCCTGGCCGGCAAGCAGCGCGCGCAGGGCATCACAGCGGGCGATGACCGACGGCTCGGGGCCTTCCACGCGGAGCGCCGTGACCGCTGACCCGGCCCGCTGGAGGTAACCGACAGACGATCGCGTGGTCAGGTCACCGGGCAGCCAGGCGGCAGCGGACACCTCATGGGGGCTGTTCAGCGCTAGGGTCATGGCCGATTGCGCGTCTTCCGCGCTCTGCCCAAGAACCAGTAATGTCCGCGTCTTCTGCGGCGCCGGCAGGACCTTCACCGTGATCTCGGTGAGAACCGACAGGGTGCCATAGGAGCCGGCCAGCAATTTACAGAGATCGTAGCCGGTGACGTTTTTGACCACCCGCCCGCCGGTCTTGATGATGTCGCCACGGCCGGTGACCATCCTCGCGCCAAGCAGATGATCGCGCGCCGCGCCGGCGCGGAGACGCCGTGGGCCCGACAGGTTACCGGCGATGATGCCGCCGATTGTGGCCTGATCCGCCGCGCCGCCGAACAGCGGACCCCAGTCCGGCGGCTCGAAGGCGAGATGCTGGTTCTTTTCAGCCAGTACCTTCTTTATGGCTTCGAGCGACGTGCCGGCTTTGGCGGTGAGCACCAGCTCGTCCGGCTCGTAAAGTGATATGCCGGTCAATCGCGACAGGGACAGCACGCCATCGGCTACCACCGGCCGGCCAAGACCGCGCCTTGATCCCGATCCTATAACCTCCAGCGGGGACTCCGCGGCGACGGCGGTCACGACCGCCTCTCTCACCGCATTCTCCGTTTCCGGGTTTAAAACATCCTGCGACATGGCGGGTCTAAAACCTTGGCCCTAAAATCTGGGAAGGTCGGGAAATCGGGTTTCGCCGCCCTGGATATGGACCCGGCCCAGCTCGGCGCAGCGGTGAAGGGTGGGAAAGACCTTGCCGGGGTTGAGCAGCAGGGCGGGATCGAAGGCGCATTTGATCCGCTGCTGCTGATTGAGATCCTCCTCCGTGAACATGGTGCCCATGAGATCGCGTTTTTCCACGCCAACCCCGTGCTCGCCGGTCAGCACACCGCCGACCTCGACGCAAAGCCTCAAAATATCGGCGCCGAATTCTTCGGCGGCTTCCAGTTGGCCCGGTTCGTTCGCATCATAAAGGATCAGGGGGTGAAGATTGCCGTCACCGGCATGGAAGACATTGGCGACCGCCAGCCCATAGTCCCGGGACAGCTCCGCCATGCGCCCCAGAACGTCGGGCAGACGCCGCCGCGGAATGGTGCCGTCCATGCAGTAGTAATCCGGCGAAATACGTCCCACCGCCGGAAAGGCCGCTTTGCGCCCGGCCCAGAACAGGAGTCGCTCTTCTTCATTGTCGCTGACCCGCAGCGAGACCGCGCCGATCTCATCGGCGATCCCCCGCACCCGGGTCACCAGATAATCCACCTCCACCTCGGGCCCATCCAGCTCGACGATCAGCAGCGCTTCCACATCCAGCGGATAGCCGGCATGGACGAAATCCTCCACCGCATGGATGGCGGGCCGGTCCATCATCTCCATGCCGCCGGGAATGATGCCATCGGCGATGATCCTGGCAACGCAGTCGCCGGCGGCCTCGCTGGTTTGGAATCCGATCAACAAGGCGCGGGCGGAACTGGGTCTGGGCAGAATACGAACCGTCACTTCGGTGATGATCCCCAGCAGCCCTTCCGAACCGGTGACGATCCCCATGAGATCGTATCCGCCCGCATCGAGATGCTTGCCGCCAAGGCGCAGCACCTGGCCATCCATCAACACCAGCTCCACACCCAACAGATTGTTGGTTGTCAGCCCGTATTTCAGGCAATGCACGCCGCCCGAATTCTCCGCCACGTTACCGCCGATGGTGCAGGCGATCTGGCTTGAGGGGTCCGGCGCGTAATAGAACCCGTCGGCTTCGACAGCCTGGGTGATGGCCAGATTGGTGACACCGGGCTGGGCGACCACACAGCGATTGTCATAATCGATATCCAAAATCCGATTGAACTTGCCCAATCCAAGCGTGATGGCATCGGCCAGAGGCAGGGCGCCGCCGGACAGCGATGTGCCGGCGCCGCGCGGCACGATCTTCACATTATGGGTCTTGCAATAGCGCAGGATCCGCGAAATTTGTTCGGTGGTCTCCGGCAGCACGACAATCAAGGGCAATTGACGATAGGCGGTCAGCCCATCGCATTCATAGGCGCGCAGCCCTTCCTGCTCGGCGATAACCCCGTCGCCGGGAACGATCCGCCTGAGCTCCTGAAGGATGTCAGCCCGCCGGGCGATAACGCCGCTGTCGGGTTCGGGCATCTGCATGATGATCTCGCGTTTCAGACGGCCTGGATTGTGGCCCGTAAACTATGCGGGGACAGAAGCGCGCGAGCAATAGGGTTTCGTGCAACAAAAAACCGCGCCAGACGGCGCGGTTCCATCACGCGGCATCGGGGCGGGTTCAGCCCTGACGCGCCTTAAAACGCGGATTGCGCTTGTTGATCACGTAGACCCGGCCTTTACGCCGGATAACGCGGCAATTCTTGTCGCGTTTCTTGATTGTTTTCAGCGAATTGACGACCTTCATCGTCGTTTCTCCTACGCTTTTAGAAATGGACGGCGGACAATAGGGGGGACGGCTGGACTTGTCAATAAACAGAGCCGGAAATTGGAGGGCTGGAACCGGTCTAAAATAACGGTTTAGCTGTTCTTGACGGCCTCTACCCGGAAATACTTGAGAGCACCCGTTTCCAGAGCGGCCGTCCGGCGTGCCCAGAACTCTCCTTCACGCGCCATTTCCCGGCCCATTTCCTCGCCAATCTCATCACTCTTGACGGTCTTCATATAGGCGGACCAGGAATCGACAACCATGGAACGATAGATTTCGCCCTCATCTTCCACGATCCTTGGCTGGATACCCAGAGATTCGAGACACTTTATCAGTTCGCGTTCCGTCCACGGATAGACCGGCCGTTCTTCGCCTTCCTTCCAGGCGACGAGTTCCGGCGAATCATCGTCAGCATCAAACAGAAAATTCGTCAGGACCAGGAATGCCTCACCGGTCTTCAGGGAATCGGAGACTTTGGTCATCATGCCAACCTTGTCCTCGATCGAATGAAGGATGTCGCGGAGGAGGGCGGCACGAAAATATTTCGGTTTCAATGTCAGATCGCGGAGCGGTGTATTTATCATCTCGAGCTTGTCATCGATGTCGTGGGTGACAGCATGGCGTACGGCTGCCGCGGCCAGATCCGGATTACGTTCATAGCCGGTGACATAATTACCGAACTTGCCGATGATGGTGCGTGTACCGCCACCCATGCCGACGCCGATCTCGAGCATGGTTTCCGCCTCTGTCAGGCTACAGCCGCTGACCAGCTTTTCCACATAATCATTGCCGCCGGGCACCACGAAGCCAGGGCTCCAGATTTCCTGCGCCAGCTGCCGGCGGGTATCGGACCAGTTGTCGTCATCACCGGATGTTGCAGAACCGGACCCCGACGGAGCTTCAGCACGGCCGGCACTATTACCCCCGGCGGCGCTCCCCGCCCGGTCGCTGGGGGACGATTCAGGCGGCAACTCATACCCGTTCCACCAGGCGTGCAGACGCTCCTTGAGCGATGCGCCGCCGGACGAATCGTCTGACGCGCCGTCACCGGTATCCCGTTTGAGCAGGGCAAAAGCCACTATTATGCTCCTGGTGCAATGCCGATCTTCGGGAAAAGACTCCCCTCGATACGGGCGAATTCTTCCCAATTATCGAGCATCCGCCTTGCGGTTCCGTTAAGGCTATGGGCCGTTCGGGTGGCGCCGCGATGCCGCCTATGGTTAAATTTTCCTGAACGAGTGCCAGAGAGGATGCAGTCATGGAGCTGAAATCGACCCTGGATGCGGGGATTTCCAAGGATCGGGCCAGGGAACTGCTCATTGAGCTGGTTAAAGTCCCGAGCCCACAGACCGACCAGTTCGAGGCCGAACCCCTGCTGGGCGAATTTATTCGCAAAGCGGTCGAACCCCGCCTGCGCGAGATGGGGATTACCGATATCCACTATGATCCCATGAGCAATCTGATCGCCACCTATGGCGCCGACACATCGGGAAAATCCCTGATGTTCATCTGCAATGCCATGAACCAGCCGCAATCCACCATGGAAAACGCCTATGACGGCGATGTGGTGGACGGCGCGACGCTGGATCTTCCCGGTGAGGTGGTGCTGGGCAAGGGCGCCAGCGAACAGAAGGCCAATATGGCCGCCATGCTGCACGCCATGGAAACCGTGATCGCCTCCGATCTACCGGTCAACGGCAAGCTGGTTTTCCTGTGTTGCGTCTCCGGCGAGACCGGGCGCCATGACGCCATCAAGAGCGTCGTCGAGGGAGAGGGGGTAACCGCCGATATGGCGATCCTGGGTGGTACCAGCCTGAAACTCACCCTGGGCAATCGCGGGCGCATCGACACATTTGTGAAGGTCAAGGGCAACCCCGGACATTCCAGCGCGCCAGGCCGAAGCTGTAACGCCATTACCGGCGCCATCGAGATCATCGACCGGCTCAACGCCCAGCTCGAACTCACCGGTGAACATCCGGCCCTGGGCACGCCCACCTTCGCCGTGAATCACATTCGAAGCGGCCCCGACGCCACCCATACCATCCAGGGAGAATGCGCCCTCACCCTCGACCGCCGTCTCCTACCCGGCGACAACCCGCAGGAGAAATGGCAGGACATCCGCGACATCGTCATGCAGGTGGACGGCATGGAAGATCCCGCCAGCGGCCAGAAATGGTCGGTCGAAATGAAAGAGGGCCCCTTCATGTACCCGTCCCTGGTGGAGATGGACTCTCCCATCGTCCAGTCAGTGTGCGAGGCCGCCGAAATCATGCTCGGCGGCGCGCCGGAAACCTTCTACACCACCACCGCCTTCGACCAGGGTTACCTCAACCACATGGGCATCCCGTGCGCCAATTACGGCTGCGGCGAAGACCGTTATGCTCATACCGACAACGACTGCGCCTCGGTGGACCGAACGACGGACACCGCAAAGGTGTTTGCGTACATGATGGCGCGCTATTTGGGCTAAAATCCACGCCGACTGCTTCAGTCGCAAACCCTGACCGTCATGCCTATTAGAATGCGCGAACAATCATCGCACCGCCAAGTACGATCAATCCGATGAGAATCCAGCGGCGGAACATTTCCACAGACAATTTGGCGCGCAAATTCCGACCAATAAGCATACCCGCAAAAGCAGCGAAGACAGCGATGGATCCGGGGACGACGACTTCAATCTCCAGGCTCCCATTGAGGCCGAGGCCGAGCGCAAGAGCGGTGGTCGCGATCAAGGCCACAATGCCGATGGCCTGGACCAGCTCGTCCTTGCCGAGATTCAGCGCCTGAACGTAAGGCGCCGCGGGGACAGCGAATATTCCGGTGGCGCCGCATATAAGTCCGGTGACAAACCCTGTCGCCGGCCCCAGAACAGGTTCAGCCCGCCGCGACACGGTAAACTGATATCCTGCCAAAGCGAGCCCCGCATAGATCGCAAGGATCGCACCAAGAAAAGCGCCGGTAATTGATGTGTTGCCGCTGGTCATAATGCCCGCCGTAAGCACCGTGCCAATAACAAGGCACCCCACCATGGGCCACAACCGCGCCAGCAAGGACATCAGCGCACCACCGGCGAGCGACTGCCAGACGTTGGTCAGAATGGCGGGCAACACCAGAATGGCCGCAGCCTGTTCAACGGGAAGCCAGAGACCCATCAACCCCATGCTGACCATGGGCAGACCGAGACCGATCGCGCCTTTTACCGAGCCTGCCAGGAGATAAATCGCCGCCACGGCCGCCAGCTCAACGTAATCAAATTCCATGAAGGGCGTCTCTCAGACAAGCGGCAGCCAAGCCTTAACCGCGGGGTATGATTTAGCGAGTATGCAGGCTCGATAGACGTATCAAACCGGATACACTACATCGTTGGGGATCAGCAGGCTGTCGTAGATGCAGTCGCGGGACTTGAGCAGAAGGGCTCCGTCCTGGCGCACGAATTGATCCATATAGAGGCCGGCCTGGAAGAGGCGGGTTTCTTCTTCCATGAGGGTTTCGACCACCAGATAATTTGATTCCGAGCGGATGGTCCCATCCGCATCGACACCCACCACCCGGACGTTGCTGTTGTAATGGCGCAAATAGCGGGGCGCGTGCACCATGGTGGTCTTCACCGCGGCGGCGCGGTCCTTCATCATGGGCCGGCCTTCGCACCACACCAGCCCGACCGTGAACCCATCGTCATAATTCTCCCGCGCGGTGATCCGGTAGAACCCGTCCTCGGTAAAAAAATCCGGCCAGCAATCGATGTCCTGCTCATCCAGGATACGGGCATATTCCGTATTGAATTCCTCGATATCGAACCTGAAAGCACGCGCTTCGTCGGGCGAGAGGTTGGTTACGGTCACAGATCCATGACCTCCCGGTAGTGCCGGTAGAGCGACCGCACCGAGGCTTCCGATATGAGCGTCTCGGTGCTGCCTTCCTTTTCAGGTTCCAGCATGACAATGCCCGTATCCGAGTGGGAATGCTTGAACCCGTCCTGGAGGAACTTGATGGCTTCATTGTCATCGACGCCGAGATAACCCGACGGGCCCATTAGATTGCCCTGCCGCAGGCGATGCTTATCCATCGCCGGCGTGTCGTCGTCATAGCCGAACATAGTCCAGTACATATCCATCGCATGGGGCCCGCGCGGCACGATATGGCGAATCCCCAGCGTGTTGAGCTCGCGCTGGACCACCAGATTGGGCCAGATGATCTGCATGGTGACGGTCCACGGACTGTCGAATTCCTGGACATAATCGAGGAATTCCGGATCGTTCAGCTCCATGCCGTCGCGGAATGCCGATTTCATCTGGCTGGCGGTTTCCTCGTCGATCACGATGTCGTCGTCCTTAGTCGACGCCATGACGGAGTGGCGGCCGGACTCATCGACGATCATGGCCGATTTCTGGCCCGCCACCATCAGCCGGAACGTGGCGAGATACACATGCAGCAGGGTGGCGTGGTACGGGTCCTTGAGATTCTCGTGATAGAGTTTCCAGTTGCCCTGCAGCCGGTTGCGGTAGAAGCCAAGGATCTTGAGCTTGCGCCCGGCGAAAACCACATCGAAATTCTCGGTATTTTCGGGCCCGAGATAATCCTCCAGCGAAGGGACGGTGTCCGAGAACGACGCGAACACCACCCCATGACGGATGGCAACGTTGAGCTTTTTGGGATTGTGGTCGTCGAGCTTGAAATCCTTGGGCATGCCGCCCTCGCCCCGGTCGCCGCGGCGAAATGGCACCGCCATGAGCTTACCGGACAGGTCGTACATCCACTGATGATAGGGGCAGGTAAAGTTCTCCGCCTTGCCGCGCAGCGCCCGGCAGAACTCGACGCCGCGGTGGGCGCAGCGGTTCTCGAACACGTGTATATGGCCGTTCTCGTCACGGGTGACGATGACCGCCACATCGCCCACATAGGAGCGCTTGAAACTGCCGGGGTCGGGAATTTCCGCTTCGAGGGCGACAAAACTCCAGGTCTCGCCGAAAAAGATGCGTTGTCTTTCGCGTTCGAATATTTCGTCGGAGGTGTATACCCAGTCGGGAATATGGGTCAGGCCTTCTTCGGGCCATTTGAACGTTTCGTTCTCGGGCGTCGATACCTTGGTCGCCATGCGCTCAGCTCTCCGCTCCGTGGTCGGGGGTCGCCTCGCCTCCACTTTACTCAACCAGGGTCCCAGCGGCCAGTATGAACGACCGCGTTGATCAACGGCCGGTGCGGCGTTACCGTGGGTCAAACGGAATAGGGAGAGAGACCATGGCGTTGGAAGCACTGGCGAAAATGGGCAATTTTTTTCATATCTATGATTTCCGGGTGAAGCCGGGCACCGGCGACCGGTTTATCGATCTGTTCAATGAGTTCGATTATGGCGACGACAACCCCATGCATAAATCATCGGCCCAGGTGAAAGACGGCGTGCTGTGCCGGGATGTGGAGGACGAGGACCATTTTTATCTGATCGGCGAATGGCGCGACATCGAGATCCACAAGCAGATCCGCGAAGAGATGGTGGCCATGGCGCCGGAATTCGTGACCTTGCTGGAAAGCCTCCCGTTTGCGCCGATCTATGCCGAAATCGTCACCGAAACGCCGCAGGAGCTTCTCGACAAGGCACAGGGCGTCTGAGAATAAACCTCAGTGCAGCGCAAGGGAGTGCGAGACGTTGCGAACTTTCGCGGGGCCGATGAGATCCTTGCTCATTACCTGCACCGAATGCAGCGCGCCGTCGATGTTCTTGCGCCAGAATTCGAGGAACTTGTTAAGTTCCGGATAGTCCGGCGCCAGATCCATATATTGCCATATGAAAGTCTGCAGCAGAGTCGGGTGATCCGGCATGTGGTAGACGATCTCCACCGTCGACAGCCGGTATCCCTTGAGCTGCATTTCCACTGATCTGCCGCGTGATTTCCGCATGCGATTGACCCTGGTCATTTTTGCCTCTCGTCACCACCAGACGATCAAGTCTGGCGTCACGAACCATCAAGCGCAACAGATTTTGGTAAAAAGATGATTAATTTTCAATATATTAGCAGCCATCCCGCCTGAGTGCTAACATCCGGCAGGGTGGAAAGACGGGCCTTCGGCCAGTTGATTTCCGCCGATTTTCCTTAGAGTAGTATCCTGGCCGGCTGGCGTTAGAATGTCGGCCATAAACAGAAAGAGGGGCCACCCATGGGCGATTTAAAAGACCTGATTGATCGGCGCTATGGCACGGATGCCGGGATCGATGGCGGGGGTGACGAAAACGGCGTGCTCGCGCACCTGCTCTCGCGCCGGTCCATCAGGGCCTATAAGGACGAACCGGTGTCCGATGAGATGCTGAAGATGCTCATCGCCTGTGCACAATCGGCCCCCTGCAAATCCAACCTGCAGCAATATTCGATCCTGATCGTAAAGGACCCGGCAGTGCGCAAGGCGCTTGCACCCTGGTGTCCCCGGACCAAGGATCTGGAGACCGTGCCCGGGCTCCTCGTGTTCTGTGCCGACATGAGACGCAACCAGCGCATCGGCGATTTTCGCGGCAAGCCGCACGTGAACAACAATATGGACACGTTCCTCAACGCCACGGTGGACGCGTCTCTGGCCATGGGGTTCTTCGTGGTCGCGGCCGAGGCCGCCGGGCTCGGCTGCGCGCCGCTAAGCTCCCTGCGCGATCACATGTATGGGGTCGCCGATGTACTAGGCCTTCCCGACGGCGTGTTCCCAATTGCCGGCGTGATGTGTGGCTGGCCGGAACTCGAAGGCTATGTCAATCAGCGCCTGCCGCAGTCCGTGGTGGTCCATACGGACCGCTATGATGATTCCGATCTGGAAGCCAGCATCGATACCTATGACCAGACACGGCACGGGATCTTTCCTGTCCCCGATGCCCGCCAGAGCAAGCCGGATCTTTATGGGATCGCCGAATTTTACGGCTGGTCCGAACATATATCACGTCAGCTTTCAGTGCCGGAACGCCCGGAATTCCGGGCTTTTCTGAAAAGCCACGGCTTTGATCTGGCATAGAGACATTAAGTGCGAACCAACCAATTCCAGAGTATAATTGCCGCCAGTTCCTAAAAGAGGGCGCCATGATTCCACCGCACGACGGCACGGCCGTTTCAATCCAGGATGACATCAGAGCATATCTGGAAGCGAAAAAGCGCGAGGCCACTCTGGATATCCGCAACTACCCCCAGCCCATCGCGGGATGTGACGCGCAAATTCCCCTGCTCTGGGAACGACGCGACAGTCTGGTTGAGGATTTGACCCGGTTCGCGGCACTCGGAGACGAAATGTCGAAAGAGGTGCTCGCCAAGTTTGTGGCCACCTGTTGCAACATGACTTCAGAAGACAAACGGAAATTTACCAGCCGGTTTATCGCACCCAAGTCCCCTCGAGTCCGCGTCGCGGCGGAGTAGCGCGCCTGATCGTCGCAGGCCCGTTGACCGTCTGAGACTGAGTAACGATACTCGGTCAAATACGCATACTGAAGGCACAAAGATATGGAACGAGATCCTGTCGTGATCTCCGGCGGCGGACCGGTGGCCATGGTGCTGGCGCTGGCGCTGTACCGGGAAGGCGTGCCGTTTGTGGTGCTGGAGACGCTGCCTGAGCCGTTCATGGATCAGCGCGCCGCGTCCTATCATCCGCCAACGGTGGAGATGCTCGACACTCTGGGGATCGCCGATGACATCATCCCGGAGGGGCTGAAATCGCCGGTTTACCGCTTCCATGACCGGGTCACCCACGACGTGGTTGCCGAGTTCGATCTCGGCGATCTGAAGGAAGAGCTGAAATTTCCCTATGTGCTCCAGTACGAACAGTACAAGCTGGTGCGCAAGATCATGGAGCTCTATGGCGACAAGCCCGACTTCGATGTGCGGTTCTCCCATACGGTCACGGGCTTTACCCAGTTCGACGATCATGTGGATGTGGAATTCGAGCGCTCCGACGGCACGCGGGAAACCATCCGGGCTTCCTATCTGGTGGGGTGCGATGGCGGGCGCTCCGTGGTGCGACGGGGCGCGGACATCGAGTTCGTCGGGTTCACCTACCCGGAAAAATTCATCAAGATCGGGACTTACTTTGATTTCATGGCGCTGGATGACCGCATCGCCGTACGCAATTATTTCTCCCACCCCGGCGAGTGGTGCAATCTGTTCAAGGTCAACGGAGAACCGCCGAAACCACCCATCTGGCGCTTCGTCGTTCCCATGCGGGTCGATGAAACCGAAGAGGAAGCCAAGAGCCAAGAGGGCATGCAGGCCCGAATCCAGCGGTTCTTCCCGAGGGACGAGGATTACGACATCGCCTACGCCAACGTCTATACGGTGAGCCAGTGCGTGGCGGAAGCCTTCAACAAAGGGCGCGCCCTGCTGGCAGGGGACTCAGCCCATCTCAACAATCCCATCGGCGGCATGGGGCTCAATGGCGGCATCCACGACGCCATGAACCTTGCCTCGAAATTGGTACCTATCTGGAAGGGAGAGGCCGATCCGGGTCTGCTCGATCTCTATTCGCGGCAGCGCCACAAGGCCTCCACCGAATTCACCCAGGCCCAGACCATCGCCAACAAGAAACAGCTGGAAGAAAAAGATCCGGTTCAGCGGGCTAAGCGTCTCGACGAAATGCGCGCCATCAGCGACGACCCGGAAAAACGCCGCGCCTATATGCGCCGCGCCCAGCTGATCGACAGCGTCCGCGCCGCGGCGACGGTAACCTGATCGAGCACGTATTCAGTTCGTCTCGGGCATCGACACACCGAACCGTTCCGCCACCTTGCCGATATCGGCCCAAGTCTTGGCCGGCAACGGGATGCCGTCGCGCAGCCTTTGTTCATAGAGGGTATCGCCCCGTTCACCGGGCATGAAGATTTCATCGACGCCGTCGGCCTTGGGCAGATCCTTAAGGGCGGCCACCAGATAGTCGGCTTCGGCCTTGTAATCGTCGAGATCGATAAAGGCGCCAATATCGACGGCCACCAGCACCACGTTCTGTTTGTGAAGCTGCGCCTCGCCGGTGATCCAGCGTCCGATAAGCGACGGCCCGACCATCAGACTGGTGATGCATTCGAACATGAGCGACAGACCGGAGCCCTTGGGCCCGCCCAGCGGGGTCGGCACTTCGGCCTTTTGTGGATCAATTGTCGGGTTGCCGTCGCCATCCAGCGCCCAGCCTTCGCCCAGCGGCGTGTTGGTGGCCTTGTGCGCCATCAGCTTACCCACACCGGCGATGGCGGTCGCCATGTCGAGGGAGATGATCTTGCCGTCACCGCGCGGCACGCTGATGGCCATGGGGCTGGTGGCAACGCCGCCGACCCGCGCACCGTGATACACCATGTTGGGATTGGATGTACCCATATGGATGCCGATCATCCCGGTTTCCGCCGCCATACGGGTATACATGCCGACGGCGCCGGAATGGGTCGACTGGCCGACGATGATCCAGCCAACTCCGGCAGTCCCGGCCTTCTCGATCGCTTTTTGCATACCGAATGTCAGCGCGATCTGACCATGGGCCTGATCCCCATCGATTACCATGGCGGCGGGCAGATCCTTGACCACCCGAAGATTCGGTGTCGGATTGACGACACCCTTATCAAGACGAACGATATAGCTGGGGATGCGGATCATGCCGTGCGACCCAATGCCCCGCAAATCGGCCCACAGCAATCCCGCCGCCACCTGACGCGCATCCTCGGTGGGAACGCCGGTTCCTTCGAATATCTTTGTTGTCATCTCAAGCGCCGCCTCATGCGACACCACAACGCCGTCAGCCATAAAATAATCCCCACTCAGAACAGCGGCGACCCGGCGCCTTGCCGCGCCTAGACCACGCCCTTATAACCAGTGCAAATACATTACATGGGAGACAAGAGAATGGAAGACAGCGTCACCTTTAAGCTGGGAGATAAGACCCTCGCCGGTGTCCTGCATACGCCGGAAGGCAGCGAAGGCAAGAAGCTGCCGGCGATCATGGTGCTGCACGGATTTGGCAGCAACCGGGAATCCAACAACGTCAAGGGCCCGGTCAAGATGCTAAACGAATGGGGCTATGCCGCCTTTCGTTTTGACATGCCGGGCTGCGGCGAGAGCGACGGTGATCGCGGCCGCGTCATCTGCATGGAACAGGTGGAGGCAACGCAAGCCGCGCTGAGCTATCTGCAAAACCGATCAGAAATTGATCCCGACCGCATCGGCGTCGTGGGGTCATCCTTTGGCGCGGCGGTGGCTATCTATACCGGCGGTGTCGACAAACGCATCGCCTGCGTCATGTCGTCCGGCGGCTGGGGCCATGGCGAGATCAAATTCCGTGGCCAGCATCCGACAAAAGAAGGCTGGGCCAAATTCACCGCCATGCTTGAGGCCGGCCGCCGTCATCGTGAACAGACAGGCGAAAGCCTCATGGTCAGCCGATGGGACATCGTGCCCATTCCGGAACATCTGCGCGGCAATCTGAGCAAGAATTCGGCCGAGATGTTTCCTGCCGAAGTGCCTCAGAGCATGTACAATTTCATGGCCGACGACGTGGTCGGTGACATATCACCCCGTCCGCTACTGCTGCTCCACAGCTCCAACGATTCGGTCACGCCCACAGAACAATCGGTGCGGCTGTTCCAGAATGCCGGCCAGCCCTGCGATCTGCATCTGTTCGCCGAAACCGATCATTTCATGTTCGCCGAGGACAACACGCGCGTCATCGAGATCGTCAAAAGCTGGCTCGACAAGTTTTTCCCGGTCGAGGCCTGATCGCCATGGATGCGGACATCATTGCCCAGCTTGCCCCCAGCGGCACCCTGCGTGCCGGGCTCAATATGGCCAACAAGCTGCTCAATACCAGTGAGACTGCAGCGGGTGACCCCGACGGGGTTGCCGCCGACATGGCGCGGGCCATCGCGGAGAAGCTGGGGGTGGGTGTCTCGCTGATCCGCTTTGCGTCGCCCGGTGAACTGGCCGACGAGGTGTCAAACGACATCTGGGATATCGGTTTCATTGGCGCCGAACCCACCCGGGCAGAAACCATCGATTTCACCGCCGCCTATGTGGAGATCGAGGCAACTTATCTGGTGGCGGAGGATTCTCGTTTTCAGACTGTCGAAGACGTGGACAGCGACGGCGTCCGTATCGCGGTTTCGGGGCGCAGCGCCTATGACCTCTATCTCTCGCGCAATTTGAAGAATGCAGAACTGATCCGTGCCCAGGGCGTCCCCGGCGCGGTGGATCTCTTCAAGACCGGTGACTACGACGCCCTCGCGGCCCTCCGCCCGGCACTGGTCGCCGAGATCGACGATCTACCGGGCACACGTATTCTCGACGACCGGTTTACCGCGGTACAGCAGGCCATCGGTACGCAAAAAGGAAAAGAAAAAGCCACCAAATTTCTCAGCGATTTCGTCGAGGAAGCCAAGGCCAGTGGCTTCGTCGCCAGCCTGATCGAAAAACACGGCGTCGTGGGAAGATTATCGGTCGCGCAGCCGGGGTGAGGCCCCTTGATTCCACCCCT
>JABJKO010000335.1 GCA_018660305.1 Rhodospirillaceae bacterium | reverse complement strand
TCCTGTACCAGCATACGCAGCGGCCGAACTGGACCGTGCGGTTCAACTGGACCAATCACTCCATCGCGTGCTGGGACAACCGCGCCGTCCAGCACTACGCGATCTGGGACTACTGGCCCAACGAGCGCCTGGGCTACCGCATGTTCGCAGGGGGAACCGAGCGGCCCCGGGCCGGGTGAGCGAAATCGTAATAGATGGGCACGTCGCGGAGCGGCGTGCCACGGCGCTGGCCGTCCGCGCCGCCCCGGTTACCGATTGCAGCGGCGCCGGTGATCAGCATGAAGCCGGGCGTGGCGAGGTGCCGCTGTCGTTTTGACATCGAACGAACCGCCGCCCCTACCCCAGCGTCAGGCCACCATCCACATGAAGAGTTTGCCCGGTGATGTAGCTGGCGTCGCGGGACAGCAGGAACCTGATGGCGGCGCCGATGTCGTCGGGGGTGCCGATGCGGCCCAGCGGCACGCGGCCGCTGACTGACTTGGCGCGGGATTCCTCGGACATGGCGGAATGGCCGGTGGCGTCCTTGGACGTAAAGCCGGGGGCGACGCAATTGACCGTCACGCCGGCGGGCGCGAGATCGATGGCGAGGCTCTTGGCCAGCGCTTCCATGGCCGCCTTGGCCGCGCCGGTGGTGGTGAATTTGGGATCGTCGGAGAACGCGTGGGCGACGAAGGAACTCACCGCGACCACGCGGCCCCAGGCGGAACTTTCCAGATGGGTTATGGCCGCCTTGGCGAACAGGAAAAACGCGTCGGGCATGCAGCGCTCGGCCTGGATGAGATCGTCGATGCCCACATCGTTGATGCCGCCGCGCTGGGCGAAACCGGCATTGGCGACGATCTGATCGAGCCCGCCGAAGGCATCAACAGCCGCCGCCACCAGACTGCCGGGCACGTCGGGATCGGTCAGATCGCCGAGCTGGGTGACCGCCTCGGCGCCCGCCGCCCGCGCCGCCTCGGCCACCGACTGCAGCGCCGCCTCGTTCTTGCGGGTGTGCAGCAGGAGCCTGACGCCCGGCCCCGCCACATGGCGGCAGGCCGCCGCCCCGATGCCGCTGGCGGCGCCGGTGATCAGGATAATACGTTGTTGTTCAGACATTATTTTTCCTATGCCGCCTTGAGCCCCAGCGCCACCACCGAGGGGATGGTGATGGACAGGATTTCGGTTGCGGTTTTTGGCATAAAGCGCGCCGCCTCGCCGGGCGCCAGCTCCATCGAGGTATGGCGCCGATAGGGTTGGCGGCCGCAAGCCCCGGTGCCCTTCACCACATAGAGCAGCCGGAGATGGTCTTCGGGGGGCAAAGCCCGCCGCGCGCCCCTGGCCAGCCGGAAGAAATCGATCTTCGTGGCCCGCTCGGAGAAGCTGCCGATATGGCGCTGCTCGACACCGGCGCCGCCCGCCACCGGCCGCCAGGCAAAATGGCCCGGGTTCATCACCACCGGCTCCTTATAGCGCGGCGGCGGGTTGATCATTTTTTGGCCGGTGATCTTCTGCCAGATGGCTTCATAGCCGTCCTGATTGCGTTTTCCGCTGGTGGTCTTACGGCGGAATATGCCGCCATCGAACGTACCTTCGCCGCTCAGCAGATCGTAGCCGCGATTGACCTGGCCGGAACTGAGGATGCCCTGGCCGCTGGCGCCGCCGAACTGCAGGATCGCCACGAACCGGTCATCGCCATCCTGCGGCCCGTAATGCACGCCTTCGGGGAAATAGCCGATCTCGCCTTCATCGACGCTTTTGCGGACCCCGATGGGCACGCTGCCCTCGAGGCAGAAGCGGATCTGGTCCCACGGGTGGCGGTGACGCGGCGAGTAAAAATCCGCGCTCTCCTTCGACAGAAAGAATTTGTAATTTTCCGGACTGCCGTCCTCACCCTCCAGCATATCCTTGATCAGGATATTGCCCTTGCGGTGGCGCAGCTGATTGGCGAGCCATTTCCGGTCGGCGGCCTGTACGGTTTTCATCCCTGCCTCACGCTTGTTTTCCGGCTGGGACTTTACGCGGCTTGCCGGGCGGCGGACAAGCCTGTAAGTCATTCCAGCCGCTCTTGCGCCCGGTCCCGCCGGGTCGCGGGCGGCGTTTTGGTGTAGGGACATGACCCCCATAGAGCGACCGCAAAACGTCAGGCTCGGCATCATGCTGATGATGGCCGGGCTGCTGCTGTTTACCGCCGGCGAGGCCATCGTCAAGACGCTGGCGCGGGACTATGACATCGCCCAGATCGTCTGGGCGCGCTATGTCTTTCACGCGCTGATCACCTTCGCGATTTTTTCCCGGGTCAATCCCATCAGGCAGGCCCGCACGCCGCGTCCGGGGCTTCACCTCACCCGCTCGGCCCTGATGCTGGTGGCGACGACATTGTTTTTCACGTCGCTGCGCTACCTGCCGCTGGCCGACGCGGTGGCGATCAATTTCATCGCCCCCCTGCTGGTCACCGCACTGTCGATCCCCATGCTCAAGGAACAGGTGGGCATCCGCCGCTGGTCCGCCATTTTTGTCGGGTTCGCCGGCGTGCTGGTGATCATCAGGCCGGGGATGGGGGTCATGCATTGGGCCGCGATCCTGCCGTTGATCACGGCCGTCTGCTATGCCTTCTACCAGATCCTCACCCGCATCGCGACGCGCACCGACGACACCCAGACCAGCCTGTTCTGGACATCGCTGTTCGGCGTGGTGGTGACCTCGGTCCTTGTGCCGTTCTTCTGGATCACGCCCAGCGCAATCGAATGGGTGATGATGGTGGCGCTGGGCGGTGTCTACGGGCTGGGGCACTATCTGCTGATCCGCGGCCTCGAAGTGGCGCCGGCCTCCATGCTGTCGCCGTTCCTCTATACCCAGATTATCTGGGCCACCCTGTTCGGGCTGGTGATCTTCGATCAGTTCCCCGACGGGATGACCCTGCTCGGTGTCGCCATCGTCATCGGCAGCGGGCTCTATATCTGGCGGCGGGAAACGGCGCAGAAATCATAGGGCCGCCGCGGTCTTTACGGACTCCAATTTGTCCCAGTCGATCAGATCGGCGGCGCCGGCAGCATCAGGCAGGGTTACGGCGCCATCGACGATGCGCAGCGGCTCGGCTATATAATCCTCGGCAAGCTGCAAAAAGAAACTTTCCTCGGTGGGCAGCCTGGTGCCACCCTGCGGCCGGGTCGCGGCCAGCGACAGGCTGGCGAGACTGCCCAGCGCGCTGTTGCCGCTGAGCCCGATGGGCGCCTCGGCCCCGGCCGAATCCGCATGGGCCAGGATACGCCGTGATTCCGAAATTCCCGATTTGGAATATTTGACCGACACCGCCTCGGCGCCCCAATCGAGAAACACCTGTGCCTGAAAGAAATTGCGGCAATATTTGTCGATCATGATGGGAACGGAACTGGCCTCGCGGACCAGCCGGCCGGGCTCGTCGGGCATCAGCGCGCAGGGGTCTTCCGACATCACGCAGCCGGATTCTTTCAGCAGCGCCGTGTAGGCGACAATGTCTTCTGGGGCATAATAGCTGTTGGCATCGGCATAGAGCATGGTGCCGTCGCCGACCGCCTGGCGCACCAGCCCCAGCATCTTCCGATCGGTTTCCAGCCCCTGGCCGGTCTTCAGCTTCAGGGTCCGAATGCCGTGCTCGCCGGTGATGCGCGCCGCTTCCTCGGCCATGATCTCCGGCGCCTGACGGGTCAGGATCCACGATACCGGCACCGTCTGGCGGCCCCCCAGCAATTTCCACAGCGGCACACCGGCCGCCTGGGCGCGCAGATCCCAGCACGCCGCATCGGCCACCGATTTGGCCAGCGAGTGTTCAGGAATGCGCGACAGGGCCCGCTCGGTGGCCTCCCCGTCCGAGACATCCAGACCCTTGAGCCGGGGCAGGACCACCTCTTCCAGCACCGTCACCAGGGCGCCCATGCTGAAACCGCTCCAGGCCAGCCGCACCGCCGCCTCGGCGACGCCGCGATGGCCGTCGGAAGTATGGAGAACCAGCAGCAGATAATCGGCGCCGGATTCCTCCATGCTGGCCCAGCGCATGGACCGGTGATACCGCAGATGCAGTGGATGGCACTCCCACCAATCGATGGTCAGGGTCACGATTCCCCGCGCTTCACGGGGCCCAGACCGGGCCGGTAACTCTTGGTATCGAGAAACTCCTCCATGCCGCGGGACCGCGTCTGTTCGCCATCGCGCACCCGCAGCTGATCGCTTTTGGCATAGGCGAACTCAAACGCCATCTCCACCGGCATGTCGCCGATGGACCGGATGGTCTCCTTGGTGCTGCGCAGGACTTCGGGGGCGATTTTCTTGAGATCCCCGGCCAGGGCCGCTACCTCCCCGCGAAGCTGGTCGCGGGGCACGGCAAAGGTCACCAGGCCGATTTCGGCGGCCTTCGTGCCATCGAACGGCTTGCCGGTCATGGCGTAATAGAGCGATTGGCGGTAATTCATAGTCATGGTGACCACCTTGCTCACCAGCCCGCCCGGCAGGATGCCCCAGTTCACCTCCGACAGGCCGAAGGTGGCGTCTTCCGCGGCGATGGCGATATCGCAGGCCACCAGCGGGGTAAACGCGCCGCCGAAACAATAGCCGTTGACCATGGCGATGGTGGGCTTGGGAAAGTTGGAAAGCTTTTGCCAGTTCCAGGAGCGGTCGGCCTCACGGGCCCGGGTTTTCTCGGCCGGGTTACCATCGAGGTCGCGGAAAAACAGCTTGAGATCCATGCCGGCGCTGAACGCCTCGCCGGCGCCGGTCAGCACCAGCACCCGGACGCCGGGATCGTTTGCCAGCCGCGTCAGTACGTCGACCATGTCATAGCACAGCGCCGGGCTCATGGCGTTGCGCTTTTCCGGCCGGTTGAGCGTCACCCAGGCAATCTCGTCCTCAATCTCCACCAGGACATTTTCGTAACTGTAATCGGTCACGCGGCGGGCTCCCTGTTTGGCATCAATCGTGCAGGCGGAATTTCGAGCCGCGCGAATACGGGCCCGGCCAAGGCAAATCATAGCCAATCTCGCGCGCGATATGGCGGGCCAGATAGGGGTCATACATGTGACCGCGGCCGATCACGCAAAGATCGGCCTTGCCGCTCGCGATGATGTCGTTCATCTGCTCGCCCAACTCGATATTGCCCACCGCCATGGTGGGCACCCCGGCATCGGCGCGAATCTGCGCGGCGAACGGTACCTGGAAAAGGGTGGTATCAGGCGAGCGTTTGTTGGTCACCATGCCGGACGACACGTCGATCAGATCTGCGCCGGCCTCATGGAACAGACGCGATACCTCAACCGCGTCTTCGATCTCATGCCCGCCTTCCTCCCAGTCGATGGCGGATATACGCACCGAGATGGGCCGATCATCGGGCCACACTTCCCGGATGGCATGAAACACCTTCAGCGGCAGGCGCATGCGGTTCTCCAGCGGTCCGCCATACTCGTCCGTGCGCTTATTCGATAGCGGCGAAATGAATGACGACATCAGATAGCCATGGGCACAGTGGAATTCGAGCATGTCGAAATCGGCTTCCAGTGCCCGCTTGGTCGCGTCCACATACCAGCCCGGGACGGCGGCGATTTCATCTGGCGTAATTTCGCGCGGAACACGGGCCCGCTCGGATACCGGAATTGCCGTCGGCGCGATAATGTCATAGCCCATGATGGTTTCGTCGCCGCTGCCGCGCTTCCAGCTTTCCCCGGTATCCCCCTTGCGCCCGGCATGGCCGAGCTGCAGCCCGATCTTGCCGTCGGTATTCTGGTGGACAAAATCCACCACCCGCTTCCAACCCTCGGTATGCTTGTCGTCCCAGATACCGGCATCCTTCACCGAGATGCGGCCATTGGGATGGACCGCCGACATCTCGGCGATAACCAGCCCGGCACCGCCCATGGAGCGGCTGCCGAGATGGACCACATGCCAGTCACCCACCAGTCCGTCGTCGGCCGAATACATACAAAGCGGCGACATGACGACCCGGTTGGGCAGGGTCATGCCACGGATGGTCAGCGGCGTGAACATGGGGGGGACAGATGTCACCGCCTCGACGGGATTGGTTGCCATTAGCGGACTTCCTCTGGTTCCGGATTAAACACCGCCGCCGCCGGATACTGCTTGGGCCAGGGCAACTGGTACCCCAGCGTGCGGGCGGCATGGCGCACGAAATAGGGATCGAACAGATGCCCCTTGGCGACGCAGCAGAGATCGGCACGGCCCTCCGCGATCACCCCGTTGATCTGCTCCGGCGTCGCGATATTGCCCACGGTCATGGTGGGAATACCGGTTTCGCGGCGGATTTCCTCGCTGAAAGGCGTCTGAAATAGCCCCGGCGTCACCGGGCGGCGCACATGGGTCACATTGCCCGACGACACATCGAGAATATCGAGGCCGGCCTCCTTGAACATCCGGCCAACCTCCACCGCGTCTTCGATATTGTTGCCGCCGTCGGCCCAGTCGATGGCCGAGATCCGGCACGAGATCGGTTTTTCCTCGGGCCACACGGCGCGCACGGCCCGGAACACTTCCAGCGGCAGGCGCATGCGGTTTTCCATGGATCCGCCATAGGCATCGCTGCGCTGGTTCGACAGGGGCGAGATAAAGGACGACAGCAGATAACCATGCCCGCCATGGAGCTCGATGATATCGAAGCCCGCCTCGTTGGCGCGCTCGGCGCCGGAGACGAAATCATCGACGACCTTGGCGATATCGCCCTGGTTCATTTCCCGCGGCATGTCGCTGTCGGGCCCGAACGGGATGGCCGACGGCGCGACGATTTCCCATTTCTCGTCATCGGTCAGGGGCGTGTTGCGCTGCCAGGCAATGGGCTCGCAGGCCTTGCGCCCGGCATGGCCGAGCTGCATGCCGATCTTGGCATCGGAATGATGATGGACGAAATCCACCACCCGCTTCCACGGCTCAACATGCTCGTCGTCATAGATTCCCGCGTCACCGGGCGAGATGCGCCCTTCGCGGGAGATCTGGGTCATTTCGGTGAACACCAGCCCGGCACCGCCCACGGCGCGGCTGCCGAGATGGACCACGTGGAAGTCGGTGGGCGTGCCATCGAGATCCTCGGCGGAATACATGCACATGGGCGACACCACCACCCGGTTGGGCAGTGTCAGCTCGCGCAGGCTGAACGGTGTAAACATGGGCGGAATGTCTGCCGCCAAATCCTTTGTGTTGGTTGCCATAATGGTACTTTTGGTCCCTGTGTTCGTTCCGTGTTCGTTTGTCAGCGGAGCTTACACGCGATTTGCGCGGCGGCAAGACCGCCGCTGGCAGTAAAGGGGGCCGCGGGATAGAATGGTTGCCGCATTCCTTCCGTCCGCTGTCCGCCCGCTACCTTGTCAGGAGATCCCCTGAATGGCCGCCCCCGCCGGTCCGTCCTCTGCTGTCGCCTCGCCGACCATCGTCGCGGCAGGCTTCATGGTGCTGGCGGGCGCGCTGTTTGCTTCCATGCATGGCACGGTGCGGCTGGTTTCGTTCGATGTCCATCCGTTCGTCATCGCGTTTTACCGTAATCTGTTCGGGTTTCTGGTGCTGGTCCCTCTGCTCATGCGCGGCGGCTCGGCGCTGTTCAGGACCGGGCGCTTCGGCCTGCATATGTCCCGCGCCTGCATCAATTCCATCTCCATGCTGACCTGGTTCACCGCGCTGGCCATGATCCCCCTGGCCGATGCCACGGCGCTTAACCTCACCGGACCCATGTTCGTGACACTGGGCGCCATCGTGGCGTTCGGTGAGCGTGTCAGAATATGGCGCTGGCTGGCGCTGGGGCTGGGGTTCACCGGCGCGCTGATGGTCATCCGGCCGGGCTTCGAAGCAGTCAATCTGGGCGCCATCCTGGCCATCGTTTCCACCGCGACCGCCGCCGTCTCCAAGCTGTGCGCCAAGAGCCTCACCCGCACCGACGACCCGACCACCATCGCCGCCTATGTCCAGTTCCTCATGACCCCCCTCACTCTGGTCGCCGCGCTTTTTTACTGGCAGTGGCCCACATGGGAACAGCTTGTGGGGCTGGTTGCCATCGGGGTGATGGGCAGTCTCGGCCATCTGTTTACCGCCAAGGCCTATCTCCTGGCCGATATCAGTTTCGCCGAGCCGCTGTCCTTTATCCGGATGATATTCGCGACGATCTTTGGCTATGTGGCGTTTTCCGAAATACCCGATAGCTGGACCTGGGCCGGCGCTTTCACCATCCTCGTGGCCGCGACAATCATTTCCTACCGCGAAAGGCTGGCGCGGCAGCGCGCGCCATAATCCGGCTTCCGTACGGTAGCGTATGGTTGGACAGGCCGTAAGGCGTGTGGTGTATTGTGCGGAACACGCGGCACGTGGGAGACGCGAGGGAAACATGGCGAAAGCCATCAAACAGAATGACGCTTTTGGCAATCGGGGCTATCCCGATATGCACGATCATCTGCGCGCCCTGGAAGAGGCCGATCTGCTGTATCGGATCGATGAGCCGGTCAACAAAGACACCGAGCTCATGCCGCTGGTGCGCTGGCAGTTCCGCGGCGGCATTCCGGAAAACCAACGCAAGGCCTTCCTGTTCACCAACACCACCAACAGCCAGGGCCGCACCTACGACATTCCGCTTCTTGTGGGCGGCATGGCGGCGACCAGACAAATTTATGCCATCGGCATGGGGGTGCCGGTCGACGCCATCGGCGATCACTGGAAGCAGGCGCTGGCCGCACCGACACCCCCCATCGAGGTCACCGACGCGCCGTGCCAGGAAATCGTCGTCGAGGGCGCCGACCTTGACGGGGAAGGCAACGGGCTGGATATGCTGCCGGTGCCCCTGTCGACGCCGGGTTACGATGTGGCGCCCTATCTGACGGCCACCGGCTGCATCACCCGCGATCCCGAGACCGGCATCCAGAACATGGGGACCTATCGCGGCGGCATCAAAGCGCCCAACCGGCTGGGGCTCAAGATGTTCGTCAATCTGCGGCAGGGCGGTCACGCCCACTGGTTCAAATACAAGGCGCGGGGCGAAAAGATGCCCATGGCGATCATGGTGGGCTGCCCGCCGGCGCTGGCCTATGTCAGCCCGCAGAAAATCCGCGACGATGTGGATGAGATGGCCGTCGCCGGCGCGCTCGCCGGGGCACCCATCCGGGTCACCAGGGCCAAGACCATCGACGTGATGGTGCCGGCCGATGCCGAGATCATCATTGAGGGTCTGGTGGACACCGAAATGTTCGAGCCGGAAGGCCCGTTCGGCGAATCCCACGGCCATATCAATCTCGAGGAATACAATTTCATCTTCGACGTGACCGCCATCACGCGGCGCAAGGATGCGGTCATGGCGTCCATCATCAGCCAGGTGACGCCGTCTGAATCCAGCGTCATCAAGCGCGTCGCCATGGAGCCCAAATTCCTCAACCATCTGCGCGACGGGCTCGGCATTAAAGGCCTGCGTCACGTGTCCATGCATGAGCCGCTGACCAATATCCGCCGCATCTGGTTCCTGGTGTTCGACCGCGATGTGCCCACCACCGAAATCTGGCGGGCGCTCTATGCCGCGTCAGCCGCAGATTCCGCCTGCGGCAAGTTCGTCATCGCGGTCAACGAGGATATCGATCCGGAAAACATGGATGCGGTGTTCTGGGCCCTGGCCTACCGGTCAAACCCGGCGCTGGATGTGCAGATCCTGCCCCATCGCGACCGTGGCCACGGCCCGTCGCTGGAACGGGGCAATGGCGAGGATTCCAGCATGCTGATCGATGCCACGCTGAAGGCCGATATGCCGCCCATCGCGCTGCCCACTAAACCTTATATGGAACAGGCCAAGGAACTCTGGGAATCGCTGGATTTGCCGCCGCTCACGCCGGAAAGCCCGTGGCACGGCTATTCCCTGGGGGACTGGAGCGACGAATGGGAGGAGATGGCGCAAAGGGCGGCGGACGGGGACTATATGGAAAATGGCCGGCGCAGCGCGCAGTTGAGACGCAACGATGTTGCGCCGAACACATCGATCCGCGATGTTCCCAGAACCATAGAAGAGGCGTAAAAACCCACCATGAGTGAGTCTGTACAGGAACTGCATGAGGCCCTAAATCTGGCGGGAGACGCGGTGAAGCGCGGCGCCGATGGCGCGGTACGGCTGCTCGCCACGGAATGTAACGACTGCGGCAAATGGGTGTTTCCGCCCACCGATGTCTGTCCGGAATGCATGTCGGAGAATGTCGCGCCTGTTACCTTAAGTGAGCGCGGCACGCTCTATAGCTGGTCGGTGGTGCATGCGGCCCCCAAGGGCTGGACCCTGCCCTTCGTGGCGGGCTATGTGGATCTGCCCGAAGGCGTGCGCGTGTTCGCCCATATGGTCGATGTGGACCCGGATAGTCTGGTCATGGACATGCCGATGGAGGTCTGCATGGCGACCCTCGGAACGGACGAGAGCGGCGCACCGGTGGAAAGCTATTCATTCGTACCGGCTAAGGATGGAGACAGCTGATGCGTGAGGTATCAATCATCGGCGCCGGGCTGGTTCCGTTTGGGAAATATCCCGAGAAAACCCTGGCCGACATCGCCTGGCCGGCGGTCAAGCAGGCCGTCGAGGATTCCGGGCTTAAAAAGACCGAAATCGAAGCGGCCTATTGCGGGACGGCCCTGGGCGGCATGATGGCGGGCCAGCGCATCCTCAAGAAGCTCGGCATCACCGGGCTGCCCATCATAAATATCGAAAATGCCTGCTCGTCGAGCTCCACCGCCTTCCGCGAAGCGTGGATTTCCGTTGCCGCCGGCGTTTATGATTCGGTGTTGGTGATCGGCGTCGAGAAGCTCACCAAGTTCGGAGGCGGCACCCTGCCCCTGGAGAAAGAGGATTGGGAGGTCTCGCATGGGCTGGTGATGCCGGCCCTCTATGCCATGCGGGCGCGGCGTTACATGCACGAATACGGACTAACCGAAGACCAGCTCGCCAAAGTCTCGGTCAAAGCCCGTAAACATGGCGGGCTCAATCCCGACGCCCAGTTCCGTACACCGGTGACAATCGAAGAGGTCAAGAACGCACGGCCGGTGGCCGATCCCATGACCCTGTTCCATTGCTGCCCGTCGGGCGATGGCGCGGCCGCCGTGGTGATCTGCTCGGCCGAGAAAGCCCGCCAGCACACAACGAACCCGGTCCGCGTGCTGGGCTCGGAAATCAATTCGGGCAAATACATGACCGGCTTCCGCGACATGACATCGGCCGAAATCACCGTGCGCGGCGCGAAACAGCTTTACGAAGAAGCCGGAATCGGTCCCGAAGATGTCGATCTCGCCGAAGTCCACGATGCCTTCGCCATTGCCGAGTTGCTCTATTACGAGGCTCTGGGTTTCTGCGCCCGGGGCGAGGCCGCGAAGATGCTGGAGGATGGCGACAG
>JABJKO010000122.1 GCA_018660305.1 Rhodospirillaceae bacterium | reverse complement strand
GCTTGTCGTAAATGTCCTTGGCGGTGATGAAAAAGATGTCGAAAAGATACGACAGCAAAGGGGCGATGGGCTTCTTCGTGGTGAATTGGATGGTGTGCTTATCGATTACCTTCCACGACTTTATGGCGCGGGTATTATGTTTTTGTGCAGAGCGTTTGTCGTTCTTGTTGCGCCAGATCCCGTGCGCCACATCGGCCGCGGTCAGTTCCTTGCCGTCGCCGTGCCGTTTCAGCCCCTTACGCAGATAAAACGTCCACAGATTGGGATTGTCCTTATCGACTTCCCAGCGTTCCGCCAACATGCCCTTGAAAGAGCCGCTGATGCCATCATAAGTACCGAGACAGCCATAGACCTGGCACCAGATGGCATACATCCCCGCCGTGGAATCGGCATAGGGGTTCCAACTGGCGATGTCGTGCGCCACGGCAACGGTGACGCTGGTTTTTGCGGCCACCGGAGCCGTTGCGAATACGCTTGATACCGCTACCGCCAAGCCGGCGACAGCCGATAGCATGGATGATCTTAATAATCCTGCAGTCATCAGATAGTCTCCCTTGATGTAGCTTCCCTGAATTTTAGATTTTATTATTATCTGTCTGGAGCCGTTTACCGGAGAGGCTCCGCGCGAATTCTTACGCTCGTACGATCAACACTGTATCGCCGCCGGCGGTTAAGCGCCATGGGCGCGAGCGCGGATCTCCATGCGGCCGATGCGCTCGAAATCGGCGACCATGACGTCACCCGGCACCACTGGCTCAAAACCGAGCGGTGACCCCGCCATGATCACATCGCCCGGATGAAGGGTGTAGAAGGTGGAGGCATGGGCGACCACTTCCGCAATCCCGAACATCATGTCGCTGGTATTGGAATCCTGCAGGCTCTCGCCGTTGACGGAAAGAGCGATGGAGATGTTGTCGGGATCGGGGATTTCGTCCGCCGTGACCATCCACGGTCCCAGCACCGCATAGCCGTCGATGGATTTACGGGAACTGGCGCTTTCCGCGCCGCGCAGCGTCATATCCATGCCGATACAGTAACCAACAATGTAATCCAGCGCGTCGGCCACCGTAATGTCAGTACAGGTACGTCCAATGATTATGGTGAATTCCGCTTCCGGATCGTTGCGTCGGTCAAGAAACCGCAGGGCAACGCCATCCGAAGGCCCAACCAACGCGCTGTTGGCTTTGATGAACATTCGGGCTGGGTCACCATCGTTGCGGGATGTTCCAACCGGGACGCCGGGACCAAAATCAAGTTTTTCGGAATGTCGATTCTTGCGGTTGCCCGCGATGCCGATAATCTTGCCGGGGTTGGCGATGGGGCTCAGCAGCCGGACTTCATCCAGCTTATGCCGCGTGCCTGAAGGCGCCGCTGCCTCGATCGCCGGAAGGATTGCATCCCAGTGCAAGATGAGCGGATCGCCCATGGGAAACGACCAGCGCAACGCCGGCAGCACGTCAATGGCGGCAGTGACGTCGATAATGGTGTCGCCATCCACCAGCCCCAGCCGGTTGTCGTCAAATCGGCAGATCTTCATCCTGTGGACTCCCCGTTCATGCTTATTTGATTTTACGCGCGTTTCTCACGGCGTTTTAATGAGTATGCTGAGTGAACCGACTTATTGTCAAATCGCGGCCTTCCGCGGTTTCGGCGGACGTCCACGGTGCCGCTCTCGCCCCGGTTCAAGATAAAAATTTCTGACTTTTCCGCGGGTTTCAATGCGGTGGCGTGTCACGGAAATTGACCTTGAGCGGGATACTGCTCTAAGCTGGCGTCACCTAATTTTCCGCCCCTCAACGAGGAGAATTGCCATGGCAACCAGGCTCGCGGACTCCGGTACCATCACGGTCACCAAGCTTCATCCGGCCATCGGTGCGGAAATCAGCGGTGTCGATCTCAGCCAGCCCCTGGATGACGGCACCATCGGGAAAATCCAGGCGGCGTGGCACGACCATACCGTTCTGCTGTTCCGCGATCAGACGCTATCCGAAGACGACCAAATCCGCTTTGCGGCGCATTTCGGGCCTGTCGCCGACCGGGTTGCGCCGGTTCTCGGTGATCAGTTGGATGCGCCGGACTGGGGCAAGC
>JABJKO010000176.1 GCA_018660305.1 Rhodospirillaceae bacterium | reverse complement strand
TCCCAATTCCAGGATGCGGCAATGGAAACAAATCCGGGCGTCATCCCGGCCGGGCACGGGAAACACGGCCAGATCAAATCGTCGGGCACCACGGGCCGTCCCGTCACGGTGATCAAGACCGCCCTGAACAATCTGTTTCTGCTGGCGAACGAGCTACGCGGGCACCTATGGCACCAGCGCGATATCAGCAAGAAGCTTGCCGTGATCCGTTATTATGAAAAATCAATCGCCATGGCGCCCGATGGCCAGAAGGGAAAAAACTGGGGGCCATCTGTAGGAACGATATATGCGGATGCGGGGCCGGTGGTTCTCCTGAATATTGCCAGCAAGCTGAAAGACCAGGCCGACTGGCTGGTCCGTCAGAACCCGGAATATATTCTGTCATACCCATCGAACCTGCAGGCGCTGGGCGAATATTTTGAAAATAACGGCCTTGCCCTGCCCGCATTGCGCCAGATCTGCACGGTCAGCGAACTGGTCAGCGACCGGTTGCGCGAAACCATGCGCAGGGTCTGGGGCGTACAGGTCAAAGACGTCTATTCCAGCGAGGAATCCGGCTGCCTGGCGCAGCAATGCCCGGACCATGACCATTACCATGTCCAGTCGGAGAATATTTATCTTGAAGTCGTCGATGATGATGGCGCCCCGTGCGCCGTAGGCCAGACCGGACGGGTCCTGATCACCACACTGCATAATTTCGCGACCCCGCTGATCCGGTACGAGGTCGGGGATTACGCCGAACTGGGTCCGCCCTGCGACTGTGGCCGGGGGCTTCCTGTCATCACGCGTATCCATGGCCGCTATCGCAATCGGCTGGCATTGCCAAATGGAAGTTCGGAATTTCCTTATCTGGGCGAATATGCCGATTATAGGGAAATCACCACGGCGATCCGCCAGTTCCAGTTCATTCAACACAGCATTGAAGAGGTGGAAATGAAGCTGGTCGTGGTCGAGGACCTGACCCCGGAGCAGGAAACAAAAATTAAGGAACTGATCGTACGATGCCTTGGGCATCCGTTCCGGATTACCCTCAGCTATCACGATGATATTGCGAAGGGCGCGGGCGGCAAGTTCGAGGAATTCGTCTCAAAGGTTTAAAGGACGCATGGTTGAACTGAATTACAAGATTGAGCCGACCCGAGAGCTGGGGCCCGGAATGATCGACGCCATGTACGCGCTCTATGCGCGCTATTACGAAGGCACCAGCGAGGATCTGTTTCGCCGCGATATGGCCGACAAAACATACGTGGTGGTGCTACGCGACCCACAGGGCGAGATGCAGGGATTTTCGACCGCGGCCGTGACCGATCATTTGTTGAACGGCGAGGCTGTGCAAAGCATCTATTCCGGCGACACGATTGTGGATCATCGCTTCTGGGGGCAGCAGGCGCTGCCGGCTGCCTTCCTGCGCCTCGCCGGACATTGCAGGGCCCTATCGCCCGATTTGCCGCTCTATTGGTACTTTCTGGTCACCAGTGAACGGTCCTACCGGTTTCTGCGGGTTTATTTCGAAACTTTTTTCCCGGCCCATGACCGGGAGACGCCGTCCCGCGACAAGGCGCTGATCGATTTGTTTACAGGTGAGCGGTTTGGCGATCTGTACGACCCTGCGCGCGGCGTGGTAAGTTTCACGCAATCACAGGGCTATTTGCGCAATGACTGGGTCGAAATTCCGGAAAAAGTCCGCGACAAGCCGGACGTACGCTTTTTTGCCGAACAGAATCCCGGATATGTCCGGGGCGACGGCCTGTCGGTCATGACCGAGTTGACCTGGGACAATCTGAGGCAGTTCGCCAAGCCGCCCTTTCGCAAGGGCATGGAAGACGGGATCTAGAGCCTTTTCCTAATTGACGTGCCGGACCCGCGTCGGCAGCACATTGAGCTCTTCACATCCGGATTCAGTCACCACCACCGCGCCGCCGATATTGACCCGGCGGTTTCCAATGCAGGCGTTGGGTTCGATTTCCAGCCCCATGCCGGGCCGCAATTCCAGATCGCCACGCCGGATACCGACATGTGCCTGGCCTTCTATCCAGCCTTCCGTCGTATTTTCAATCTGATCCCGGTTGACCGGTGTAAAGCCGGTCGACCCGAATGTCAGGGTGTGGAGCAAGGGCGTTTTGGACCAGCAGCCGGCGTCGCGGATCGGCGCTTCAATAGCATGCACCACATCGGCGAAGGCTGCGCCGGGTTTAACCGC
>JABJKO010000183.1 GCA_018660305.1 Rhodospirillaceae bacterium | reverse complement strand
TGCCGCCAGCGCATCCAGTTTATTTTCCAGGACCCGTTCAGCGCCCTCAACCCGCGCATGACCGTGTTCGACATCATCTCCGAGCCGCTCAACATCCATCAGATCGGCGATGAGGCCTACCGGACCGAAATGGTCCGCGAACTGCTGGCGCTGGTCGGGCTGGACCCGCGCTTTCTCAACCGCTATCCGCACAGCTTCTCGGGCGGTCAGCGCCAGCGCATCGGCATCGCCCGGGCGCTGGCCCTCAAGCCCGACCTGCTGATCTGCGACGAGCCGGTCTCGGCCCTCGATGTCTCGGTGCAGGCGCAGATTCTCAATCTCCTGAAGGATTTGCAGCAGGAGCTTGGGCTCACCTATATTTTCATCTCGCACAATCTGGCGGTGGTGGATTACATCGCCGACACCATCGCGGTGATGTGCGCCGGCCGCCTGGTCGAGACCGCGCCACGGGAGGCCCTGTTCAAGCGACCGGTGCACCCCTACACCCGGGCCCTGCTGGCCGCCGTCCCCGAGCCCGACCCGGATCATCGTCTCGACCTCTCTGCCCTGATGGAGGGCCGCTCTTCGGAGCCCGCCGCCTGGCCGGCACCCTTCACCATCGACGCCAATGCCAGCGGAAGCGATATGGGGCTGATCAATCTCGGCGACGATCATTTCGTGCGGGCCGACCGTTCGGCCTCGGCGCAGGAACTGGTGGCATGAGCGCGCGGCGGCGATCAGATCCCGTGATAACCGGGGTGATTACCGGGTTTCTGTTGACCGCCGGCATTGTCCCGAGCGCCGGCGCGCTGGATCTCGTTGAAACGCCGTCCCTGGCATCCAGGGTGCAAAGCGGCAAGCTGCCGCCGGTCACCCAACGGGCCCCGGCGGAGCCGCACGTCGTCTCGGAAAAACTATCGACCGGCCGCCATGGCGGCGCGCTGAATATCCTGATGTCCCGGGCCAAGGACATCCGCATGATGGTGGTCTATGGCTATGCGAGGCTGGTGGCCTATACCGAGAATTACGAGTTGGTCCCTGATATCCTGAAAACAGTGGACGTGGTGGACGGGCGGCGTTTTACCTTTCATCTCCGCAAGGGCCATCGCTGGTCGGACGGCAAGCCGTTCACGACGGAGGATTTCCGTTATTACTGGGAGGACGTCGCCAACAACCGGATGCTGTCGCCGGTGGGGCCGCCCCGCGCGATGCTGGTCAATGGCCGGAAGCCGGTCTTCGAGGTGCTGAACGAGACCACTGTCCGGTTTAGCTGGGCGCAGCCCAACCCGGATTTCCTGCCGGCGCTGGCCGGCCCGCGGCCCCTCTATATCTATCGCCCGGCCCATTATCTGAAGCGGCTCCATCAACGCTACGCAGACCCCGGGAAGCTCAAACGCAAGGTCGCAAAGTCGGGGCGGCGCAACTGGGCGGCTCTCCATAACCGGAAAGACAATCAGTACAAGAACGACAATCCGAAGCTGCCCACGCTGCAGCCCTGGACCACCCGCACCAAGCCGCCGGCGCAGCGCTTCGTCTTTGCCCGCAATCCCTATTTCCACCGGGTTGACGCGAAGGGCCGCCAGCTTCCCTACATCGATGAGGTGGTGGTCAATATCGCCGGCGCCCAGATCATTCCCGGCAAGACCGGCGCGGGTGAGAGCGACCTGCAGGCGCGCTACGTCCATTTCAGCGATTACACCTTTCTCAAGAAAGGCGAGCGGCGCAACAAATACGACGTCCGGCTGTGGAAAACCGCCAGCGGAGCGCACATTGCCCTGTTCCCCAACCTCAATGCCAACGATCCACAATGGCGCAAGCTGTTCCGCGATGTCCGGTTCCGCCGGGCGCTGTCGCTGGCGATCAACCGCTACGAGATCAACCAGGTGGTCTATTTCGGGCTCACGCTTGAGGGCAACAACACCATCCTGCCGGACAGCCCGCTCTATAAGCCGGAATACCGCAAGAAATGGGCGACTTTCGATCTCAAGAAGGCCAACGCCCTGCTCGATTCAATGGGTCTGACCAAGCGTAACGACCAGGGTATCCGGCTGCTGCCCGATGGGCGCCCCATGGAGGTTATCGTGGAGACCGCCGGCGAAGACACCGAACAGACCGACGTGCTGCAGCTTATCCATGACACCTGGAAAGCCGCCGGGATCAAGCTGTTTACCCGCCCGAGCCAGCGCGAAGTCCTGCGTAACCGCATCTTCACCGGCGAGACCCTTATCTCGGTCTGGTCGGGCCTCCTGAACGGCCTGCCCACGCCGGATACCAGCCCGGCGGAATTGGCGCCGACCAACCAGATCCACCTGCAATGGCCCAAATGGGGTCAGTATTACCAGACCAGCAAAGCGGTGGGCGAAGCGCCGGATCTGCCGGCGGCGATGGAGCTCATGGATTTGTACCGCGCCTGGCGGCAGACAATCGATCGTGAAAAACGCGCCGGCATCTGGCGCCGCATGCTCCAGATCCATGCCGACCGGATCTATACCATCGGCGTCGTGGCCGCCGTGCCGCAGCCGGTGGTTATCAGAAAGACCCTGCGCAACGTGCCCCGGGAAGGGGTGTATAACTGGAACCCCGGCGCCCATTTCGGCATTTACCGGCCGGACACGTTCTGGTTCGCCGACGGCGGCAAGGCCGCGAAATAGGGACAGGGAATGTTCGGTTATCTGATCCATCGCCTGCTTATCATGATCCCGACGCTGCTGGTGATCAGCGCCATTACGTTTGTGATCATCCAGCTGCCGCCGGGGGATTATCTGTCGGCCTATGTGGCCGAGCTGCAAAGTCAGGGCGAATCCGTCAGCGAAGCCAAGATCGCGTTTCTCAGGGAACAGTACGGGTTCGACAGGCCCATGTGGCAGCAATACGGCATCTGGGTGATCGGCATGCTGCAGGGCGATTTCGGGTTTTCCTTCGAATATAACCTGCCGGTGACCGAGATCGTCGGCGACCGGCTGTGGCTGACCTTTCTCGTGTCCTTCACCACCATCCTGTTCACCTGGGCGGTCTCCTTTCCCATCGGCGTCTATTCGGCGACCCACCAATATAGCTGGGGCGATTACGGGCTTACGTTCCTTGGGTTTATCGGGCTGGCGACGCCCAACTTCCTGCTGGCGCTGGTGTTGCTCTATGTCGCCAACACCTATTTCGGGACATCGTTCGGCGGCCTCATGGAAGCCAGATTTATCGGTCAGGCCTGGACCATCGATAAGGTGCTTTCGGTGCTCGAGCATCTCTGGGTGCCGGTGGTGGTGATCGGCACATCGGGCACCGCCGGCATGATCAGGCGTCTGCGCGCCAACCTTCTGGACGAGCTGCAGAAGCAGTATGTGGTGACGGCCCGCGCCAAGGGCCTGCCGCCGATCCGGCTGCTGCTGAAATACCCGCTGCGGGTGGCGCTCAATCCGTTCGTCGCCGATATCGGCAATATGCTGCCGCAGGTGGTCAGCGGCGCGGCCATCGTCTCGGTGGTGCTGTCGCTGCCCACCACGGGGCCCATGCTGCTCGATGCGCTGCGCAGCCAGGACATGTATCTCGCCGGGTCGTTCCTTATGTTCCTGGCGTCCCTGACCGTGGTCGGGGTCTTCCTGTCTGATATCGCACTGGCCATGCTCGACCCGCGCATCCGGCTGCAGGGCGGCGTGACGCGATGAGCACCACCAACCCCACAGGGAACCCCCCGGGGTCCGACAAGCTCGACCACTGGGTCTCGCAGGAGCCGTTCGAACCGCAGGCCGTGGAAGAACTCAGCGCCGATCAGGAGCGCTACTACATGGCGTCCCAATGGCGCATGATGTGGTGGCGTCTGCGCCGGCATAAGCTGGCCGTGGCGTCAGGCATCGTGCTCATCCTGCTCTATGGCTCGACCCTGATCAGCGAAGCGCTGGCGCCCTATGATCTGCATAGCCGCAACATCGATCATATCTACGCGCCGCCCCAATCGGTCCATCTGTTCCACGAAGGCGAGTTCATGGGGCCCTTTGTCTACGGCCTCGACTACCGCCTCAACATGACCAATCTGAAGCGCGAATATACCGACAGCACGAGCCGGATTCAGAAAATCCGGTTCTTCTGCAGCGGCGATCAATATGAATTCTGGGGGCTGTTCAACGCGTCGTTCCATGTGATCTGCCCGGCCAGGGGCGGCACCCTGTTCCTGTTCGGCACCGACAGGCTGGGGCGCGACATGCTGAGCCGCATCATCCTGGGCGCCCGCATTTCGTTGACCGTCGGGCTGTTCGGCATCGCCATCAGCTTCATCCTCGGCATGATCATCGGCGGGCTGGCCGGCTATTACGGCGGCTGGGTGGATAATCTGACCCAGCGCGGTATCGAGATCCTGCGTTCCTTCCCGGAGCTGCCTTTATGGATGGCGCTCTCGGCGGCCCTGCCGGTGACCTGGAGCCCGATCATCATCTATTTCGGGATCACCATTATTCTGGGCCTGCTGGACTGGACCGGACTGGCCCGGGCCGTGCGTTCCAAGCTCCTGGCAGTGCGCGAAGAGGATTTCGTCACCGCCGCCATCCTGATGGGCGCGCCGCCGAAGCGGGTCATCGCCCGTCACATGCTGCCGTCTTTCATGAGCCACCTGATCGCCTCGGCGACGCTCTCGGTGCCCAACATGATCCTCGGTGAAACCGCGCTGAGCTTTCTCGGTCTGGGCCTGCGGCCGCCCATCACAAGCTGGGGCGTGCTGCTGTCGGAGGCTCAGAACATGAATGTGGTGGCGCTCTATCCCTGGCTGATGCTGCCGGTGCTGCCGGTGATCGTGGTCGTGCTGGCCTTCAATTTCCTCGGCGACGGCCTCCGGGACGCCGCCGATCCTTATAAATAATTACGCCGACATCACCACCAGATCCATGGGCATATCGGTGCCTTCCACCGGGCGCGCGGCGCGCGGTTCGGGGGTTCCGGCGGGCTGGTAGCCCTGGGCGAGGGCCTTTTGATAGGTTTCGGCATCCACCAGGGCCCGGACTTTTTCGGCCTTGGTGTGTTTTTCCAGCTTGGCGGCAAGGTTCACCGCGTCGCCGATCACCGTATATTCCAGCCGGGTCGGATCGCCCACCGCCCCGAAAATAATCCGGCCGGCGGCGCAGGCGGCGCCGATTTTCAGCTCCCGTACGCCGGCCGCGCGGCGGCTCAACGCCCAGTCGTCGGCCGCGACCATGATATCGTCGATGGCCGCCAGCGCGTCGGCCGCGTAGCTGTCGGTGGTCACCGCGGCACCGAACGTCGCCATGATTCCATCGCCCATGAATTTATCGATGCTGCCGCCATGGCGCTGGACGATGGGCACCATGAGGGACTGGTATTCGGCCAGGGCGGCCATGAGGACATCCGGCTGAACGGTATTGGCAAACACGGTAAAGCCGCGGATATCGAGGAAAAGAATGGCCGCCTCGCGCGCCTGACCCTGACCGGCGCTGACCACCTGCTCGGACGCGGTTATCTGCTGCGCGATTTCGGGGGCGAAAAACCGCGACAGATCATGGGCCGCCGCCCCTTCGGCAATGGCCCGGATCATCAGCCGCCGCGCGCGGCGGATGGCCACCGCGATGATGGCCGTCACGGTCAGGATGGAGACGATCTTATCGATCTCGGCGCCGATCAGGATGCTGTTCGACGTCATATAGAGCACGTAATCGCGGGTGATCATCTTCATGCCCTCGGGCCCGGTGGCGGCGAACACCGCCAGCAGGGTCCAGCCCAGCGCCGCCACAAGACCGGCCAGCAGCACATAGCGCGCCTCGAAGCGCAGCGACCGGAGCGCGATGAAGATAAAGACATAAAGCAGGGTCGGCGCCTTCAGATAGAACGACGGCGGTTGCATATATTGCCGGTGGAAGCTCCAGATCAGGACGAACAGCAGCGTCATATCGACGATGACCGACACATAAAGCAGCCAGTCGGGCGTGCGGCGTTTCAGCGACACCGCGAGCCGCACCAGGGTAAAGGCGAGATACCCGCCCAGCACCCAGGGAACCGGCTCGAACTCCGCGGCCTGGGTAAAGGTCTTGGGGGCAATCAGATAGAGCGCGCCGAATAGCATGACCACGCCGAGCTGCACCCAGCCGATCAGGATTTCACTGGCGTCCTGCTGGTCGCGGATGGCGTTGCGGACGCGCTCCGGAAGATGCAGATAATCCACCTCGCTGTCGGTGCTGCCCGACCTTCCCTCCCGCTTCGCGACCCCGTTGGGTTCCGGATCGGTCACGGGACGACCATATCGCGTTCGCGGGCCACGAAGGCGCCGGCGAATTCCTGGGCTGCCTGCCGCCCGATATCATCGAGGGCATCGTCGTCACGGCCCGGATCATGATGGAAAATAGCGAGCCTCTTTGCGCCCGCCGCCTTGCAGAGGCGCACGCCCTCCTGCCAGGTGGAATGGCCCCACCCCACATAGGACGCGAACTCGTCGTCCGTATAGGTGCTGTCATAGATCACCACATCGGCGCCTTTGATCAGCCCGAGGATGTTCTGATCCGGTGCGCCGGGCACGTGCTCCGTGTCGGTGACATAGCAGATGGATTTGCCGTCATAGTCTACCCGGTAACCGGTGGCGCCATTGGGATGGTTCAGGGGCGCGGTCCGGACCTTGATGCCGTCGCCCAGATCGAGATCCGCCCCGGCGGCAAAATCCTCAAACGTGACGGTTGCGTGGAGGACATCCAGCGGCACCGGAAACAGGGGCTCGGACATGGCCTGGCGCAGGGCGGCTTCGATGGTCCCGCTGGGCGCCAGATGTCCGGCGCGGACATGGATGATGTTGTCGGCGCCATAGGCCGGACAGAAAAACGGCAGGCCGGCGATATGGTCCCAATGGGTGTGGGAGAAAAACTGATCAAGCTCGATGGGGTCGGCCGAAGGCAGGCTCAGCCCCAGGGGCCGCACGCCGGTACCGGCATCGAACACCAGGAGGCGCTCGCCGCAACGCACTTCGAGACAGGACGTATTGCCGCCATATCGCTGGGTTTCCGGACCGGAACAGGCGATGGACCCCCGCACCCCCCAGAAGCGCACGAAGAATTCTGCGTCTTGCGTCACACTCGATACCAATCTGCTGATGCCGGGCAGTCTGCCCGAGCTTTTGGGGCGGCGAAAGACAAAATCACATCACGCGCCCTTGTCGCGGGTAGACGGAAGCCCTGCCAAGCTGCTACCCGTGACCCCCACAGGCTTTGCCAGAAATTTCGCCAGAAACTTTTAAGGAGACAGGGCAGATGGCTAATCTCGTTAGCTTTTCCAGTGGCGCCGGTTCCAGCGGCGGCGACAAACAATGCGGCGCCCTGCGGGACGACCGTGTTCTTGAGCTCGGGCGCGACGGCGATCTGCTGGGCCTCATTCAGGAAGGCGGCAGCGCCCTGGAAGCCGTCCGCGCCAAGGTGGCGGCCTGGGACGGGACCGACCATGCACTTGAGTCCGTCACCCTGCATGCGCCGGTGTCCCAGCCCTCCAAGGTAATCGGCATCGGCCTCAACTATATCGACCACTGCCGGGAAGCCGGGCTCGATGTGCCGGAACATCCCGTCATTTTCACCAAACATTCATCATCCGTAATCGGTCCTTACGATGATGTGGTGTGCTACCGGGACATTTGCCAGGAATTAGATTACGAGGTGGAGCTCGGCGTGGTGATCGGCAAGCCCGCCTTCCGGGTGAGCGAGGCGGCGGCGCTGGATTATGTGTTCGGCTATACCGCGGTCAATGACGTGTCGGCGCGGGATTTGCAATTACGGGCGCCGGGCCAGTGGGATTTCGGCAAATCCCTCGACACGTTCTGCCCCTACGGGCCGGGGATCGTCACCGCCGACGACATAACCGATCCACAGGCCCTCGATCTCTGTCTGCGCGTCAACGGCGTGGAAAAACAGCGCTCCAATACGTCGAACATGGTCTTCGGTGTCGCCAATCTGATCGCCTTTCTGTCCCAGGGCATCACGTTGCTGCCCGGCGACCTGATCGCCACCGGCACGCCGTTTGGCGTCGGTCTCGGCATGAAGCCCCCGGTCTATCTTGACGATGGCGATGTGTGCGAGGCCGAGGTCGACGGCATCGGCGTGATCCGCAACAAGATCCGCTTTGCGAGCTAGGGAATTAGCCGGTATCCGCCGGGTTCGGTGACCAGTATCTCGGCGTTGGACGGGTCTTTTTCCAGCTTTTGCCGCAGCCGGTACACATGGGTCTCAAGGGTGTGGGTGGTCACGCCCGAATTATAACCCCATACATCGTTGAGTAGCTCGTCGCGCCCAACCACGCTGTCCCCCGACCGCAGCAGGTATTTAAGGATCGCGGATTCTTTCTCGGTCAGCCGGATCTTATTATTGGAATCCGGCGAGAGCAGCATTTTCGCGGCCGGCCGGAAACTATAGGGGCCGAGGCTGAACACCGCGTCCTCGCTGCGTTCATGCTGACGGAGCTGCGCCCGGATGCGGGCCAGCAACACCCCCAGCCGGAACGGCTTGGTGATATAGTCGTTGGCGCCGGAATCGAGCCCCAATATGGTATCAGCATCGCTATCGGCGCCGGTCAGCATGAGGATGGGCGCCTTGACCTCAGCGCGGCGCAGCAGCCGGCAGAGCTCGCGCCCGTCCATATCGGGCAGCCCGACATCCAGAATGAGCAGATCAAAATGCTCGTTTTTGGTTTGTTCCAGCGCCTCGGTGCCGGTCTCGATGGCGACGGTCTCGAAATCCTCATGCAGCTTTAGCTGTTCCACCAGAGAGTTGCGCAGCGCTTCATCGTCCTCTACCAGTAAAATTTTCTTTTCGGCCGCCATACCATCCGCTCCCAAGTGCCGGTCGCCCGTCCGGAAAGACCAACAGTTGCTTCACATTCCACGGGCCCGGTTTCCAGGATACCCGCGCGCCCTGAACATGGGATAGTTTCGTGCCACACACAACCCCGCACCATCGCCGCGAAGAATATCTGTCGGGGGGGCGATGGGCGGGGCAGGTCGCCGGGCGGCAAAATCTGCCGGCTTCCCGGCAATTTCTTCCAAATGAAGCCGCAGGGCGAATAAAAAACATAAGCCAATTCAATGCCTTATAAGAATGGCCTTTGGCATGGTTCTTGCATGTGAATTTGTGGAACCCATCATGTCTTCATCAATCGCCGCCCTTCCTTCGCCCACCCAGCCTATTCCGCGCAAGCCGGAATATGATGGCGCGCCTGACGTGCCGGAGATCGCCTTCAGCGAGCTTTGGCAGGATAAAGGGAAAGGATTCTCCTTTGGCGATTTTCTCGACATCATCAACCCGCTGCAGCATATCCCGGTAGTCTCGACCATCTATCGCATGGTCACCGAAGACGAAATTGGTCCCGGCGGCAGTGTCGAGCAGCATGTCGCGGCGCTGTGGGATGACGTGACCGGCGATGAGACGCGCCCCCTACAGGTGGCAGCCGCCGCGCCCGCAAGAATAGCGGCAGCGGCACAACCAGCAATGGCTTTGCAGGACAGTGATGATCCCGCTTATGCCGATGACGTAAGCCCGCCCGCACAACCGGCGCCGGCCGCCAACCCCGTCATCGCCGCGCAGGTGGCGGCAGCCTCACCGGTGGCGCCGATTGTGTCCGCACCACCCCCGCCACAGCCTTTGCCCCGACCACCGGTAACCATATCGCCCCTGGCGGCGGTTCATCGCACGCAGCAGGCCGCCCCGGAGCAGACCGCCACCGAGCAGACGATGCCCGACCCCGCGGCCGAACGGCAGCGCATCGCTCAATCCATCGAGAAGGCGCGGCAGGCCCAGGCCGGACTTCTGCTCGCCAATGTCGCGGCCGAGAAACCGGAGCCCTCGACCAAGCCCGACGCAAAGAATGCGCCGGCCATCGCGGCGGCGCCCGAGCAGAGCCAGCCCTTTCGCTCCCATCCTTATTTGCTGCCGCGCGGTGCGCCGCCCGAACTGGTCAGCCGGGCCATGGAGCAGGCGTTGGCCAGATACCAGGCAACCCTCCAGCAACGAACCGCGCCGACCCCCGTCGCCGCACCGGTTCCCACCCCCGCCCCGGCCCGATAAAGGGCACCCCCCTCTTTGACTGATGCCGACATGGCGCTATAAGGCGGCCATGGCTCTGATTGTCCGGCCGAGTGGCTATGCCTTCTGGAAGGCGGTGCGCATGCGCTGCGCCCTGGGCCGTTCCGGCATCTCGGCTACCAAGACCGAGGGCGACGGGGTGACGCCAAGCGGCCTTTATTCGTTTCGTGAAATTTTCTATCGGGCGGATCGCGTCGCCAAACCGGACACATCGCTGCCGTGCCGCGCCATCGACCCAACGGACGGGTGGTGCGACGACCCAAAGGACGCGCGCTACAATCAACCCGTCACCCTGCCGTTCGATGGGAGCCACGAAATACTCATGCGCGACGATGGGCTATACGACGTCGTTGTCGTGTTGGGATATAACGACGACCCCGTTAAAGCCGGGCTGGGCAGCGCCATATTTCTGCATGTGGCAGCGCCCGGCTTCGCGCCCACCGAAGGCTGTGTCGCGCTCGCGCGGGACGATCTCGTGGCGCTGGTGGCCGAAATTCAGCCGGACGATGTTATTGACATAAGGCTATCGGACGACCCTTAAAATCAAGCCGGTGGCCGGGCGCCGAAGATCGCCGTGCCGAGGCGGACATGGGTCGCCCCAAGCCGAACCGCCATTTCATAATCGGCGCTCATCCCCATGCTGAGATGGTCGATTCCGTTGCGGCGCGCCATTTCTGCCAGCAGGGCAAAATGCATCGCGGGCTCTTCATCCATTGGCGGGATGCACATGAGACCGCTGACCGGGAGCCTATATGTCTCGCGGCATTGCTCGATAAAGGCATCGGCCTCACCGGGCAAAACCCCGGCTTTCTGCGGTTCTTCACCGGTATTCACCTGAATCATGAAATCGATATGGCGATCGGTGCGCGCCATTTCCTTGGCGAGGGCGGCGGCCAGACGCGGGCGGTCGATTGTTTCAATCACGTCAAAAAGCGCGACGGCCTCGCGCACCTTGTTGGTCTGCAGGGGGCCGATCAGATGCAGCGACAGATCGGGAAATGCCGCGCGCAATTCCGGAAATTTTTGTTGCGCTTCCTGAACCCGGTTTTCGCCGAACACCCGGTGCCCGGCCTCGAGAGCCGCCCTGGCGGCGCCCTGCGGATGCATCTTGCTGACGGCCACCAGCGTCACCGACCTGGCGGCCGCGGGACTCTGACTTCTGACGCTTTCGATCTCCGCCGTGATCGCGGAAAGCCGGTTCGCGATGTCTTCATTCGCGGCGGCGCGCAATTCGGTTTCTGCCATGGACACCCGACAATGCTGTCATATAGGTTGGCTTACTGTACCACAGAAACCGGCCCGATGGGGCAGTCCTTGCGGGCGTTTGGCCGGCGCTTCAATAGAGCCCGATCCGGTCACCTGGTCCGGTTACCCGATCCGGTCAATGGTGTTGATGGACGTTCCGGAATTTGAGCAGGCCGTCGCCTGTCACCGCGCAGGCGATCTGGGCAGGGCCAAGCAGCTTTATCAGCGATGTCTCAAGCTTGCACCGAAGCATCTGGAGGCGCGCCGCCACCTGGCGCTGCTGTTTTTGCAATCCGACCAGCCGGCGGCGGCCCTCAAGGAGCTGAACCGGGCCCTGCGCATCAGGAAAGACTGGACGCCGGCATTGATGGAAAAGGGCCGGGCGCTGGCCATGGTGGGGCGCTTCACCGATGCGGCCGCGGCCTTCACGCGGGTCACGGAAATATCCCCCCGGGAAACCGAGGCGTTTTGTTTCCTGGGGCGCGCCCGGATCGAGATGGGCCGGTATCAGGAGGCGGAGAATTCCCTGAAGCAGGCCCTTGCCATAGACCCTGCTCACGTAGAGTCGCTGACCGTCCTCGCGACCCTTCACGGAAAGGGCGGCCGGCACGAATCCGCCGAAGCGGGCTGGCGCAAGGCCCTGTCGGTCGCCGGGGAAAGCGCCGCCCTGCTCAGCAATCTGGGCATATCGGTCAAGCTCCAGGGGCGGCTCGATGAGGCCATCGATCTTTACACCAGGGCGTCCGAGCTGAGCGATAGGGATCCGGAAACAATCAATAATCTGGGCGCCGCCCTGAAGGCCGCCGGGCGGCTCGATGAGGCCGCCGACGCCTTTCGCCACGCCTGCGCCCTAATGGGGGATTTCGCGAAGGCGCACCACAATCTCGGCGACGTCCTGCTGGCCCGGGGCCGGTTCGCGGAAGGGTGGGCCGAGCTGAAATGGGACGTCAACGAGGAACAGGACGAGGTTCGCAGCCGGTCATCATCGAGGCCGGAATGGTCGGGCGGGCCAGCAGGCGACGGGAAGATCTGGCTGTGGCGTCAGCACGGGGTGGGCGACGAAATTCTCTTTGCCGGGCTGATCCCCGAGATTGTCGACGGCGAAGCCGGCGGGGGCAACGATTGTCTCCTCGAATGCGATCCCAGGCTGGCGCCCCTGTTCGAGCGGTCATTTCCGAATGTCGAAATCGCGCCCTATGCCGCCAGGCCCGACCGCCGCCTGTCCCGTCCGGATATCGCCGCTCAATGCCGCCTGCCACGGCTGGGCGGTATTCTGCGGCCTTCGTTCGATCATTTTGGCGGGGCGGCCGCCTATCTGAAAGCCGATCCGGCTCGAGTGGCGACCCTGAAGCAGCGATATCGCACTCTGGGGTCCGGCCCCGTCATCGGTCTCTCCTGGTTTAGCAAGGCGGGGTATAATTCGGAGCTGAAGAGCACTTCCCTGATGGATTGGGACTCCGTGCTGGGCCTGCCCGGCGCGGTCTTCGTCAATCTGCAATATGGCGAGTGCGCCGCGGAGATCGCCGCCGCGGAGGCCAAATTCAATGTGCGCATTTATCAGGATCCGGATATTGACCCGTTGGATGACCTCGACGGGTTTGCGGCGCAGGTCGCGGCGATGGATGCCGTCCTGTCCACCAGCAATACCACGGTCCATATGGCCGGTGCGCTGGGCACCCCGGTATGGTGCGTTCTGCCACCCGCCGGCCAGTCCATCTGGTACTGGTTTCTCGAACGCGGCGATAGCCCGTGGTACGGATCCTTGCGGCTGGTCCGGCAATCGCCGGGCGAGCCCTGGCGGGAGACAATCGGCCGCGCCGCCCGGATGGTGAGGCTGAGTGACGGCATGGCGTGGCCTGGAGCCCAATAAATAAACGCCACAAAAAAGAGGGGCAGCAAATGCTGCCCCTCTCTCTTTACAAAACCGATTTAAAGTACGCTAAACCGGCTAGCCCTACGAGATATTATTCTAAGACGATGCCTTAGAACGAGAGCCGTACGGACGTGTGGACTGCGACGCCCTCGTTATCGTCTGCACTACCAGCGTTTTCACCCTGGTGATCGGCGTAGCTCAGATTCAAACGATACTGGATGCCCGCGCCTAAGTCCCGACGATAGCTGACCTGCATACGGTCGGACTCATCCTCACCGACCACCGCGCGGTCGGCTTCGGACTCATTGCGGACGTAACCAATGCTCACATGGTTTTTGCCAAAGTCGTATTTGGCACCGAGATCGAGAGACGTGCCACCGTTGTCGGTGGTGCTCGTTCCATCGCGGTTGATAGTCCGCAGGTAGCCAGCAGCCAGCGTTACGCCGGAGAAGCTGACCTTGCCGGACGCCGACCAACCCTTGGGGTCGCTCTTTATCAGCACCGTCGAGGCACTCTGGGCAGGCTGCGCTTCCGCGTAACCAGCCGCGAGGCCAACGCCGACCTTGCTGAACTTGCCACGGTAGTTGGTGCCAACGGCCCAACCGTTGACGATGTCGACCGTCGCGGTGCTGAGGCTCTGATTGTCCTCGTCACCAGACGGCATGTAGCTGATGCCGGCCTGGAAGCCAGCGACGCGCGGTGTGAAGTAAGTGATCTTCTCCGCATCGCCTTCGCCCACTTCGAGACGCGTTGTCTTGTCGAGCTTGTGCCCGGCAGGATAAGCAATCCAGTCGGCCACATCGAAGTTGAGGTTCTGACCAACGTTGGTCGCCCACGAACCCGAGGTCGGCGTGACCATCAGATGCGCGGCGTTATCTTCCGAACCAATGCGGACTTCGCCCCACTTGCCGCTAACCGCCACGTAGGCTTCGTCGATTTCGTCGCCATTGGTGGTCGCACCAGGTGCGTTAGAGAAGCCCTCAAGCTCAAGCCGGGTCCGGATCTTAAGACCGTTATCGAGCGTGGTGGAGCTTTTGAAGTGAACTTCGCTGTCCTGCTGGACGTCGAAACCGGTACCCGGATCGCCACCAGCCGTAAACGGACGGTCATCATCGGAAAAACCGACGATGCCTTCCATATAGCCGCCAACCTTGAGCTGGGCAGCCGAGGCCGTGCTTGCTGTGACGAGTACACCCGCCGCGACAAGCGCAGTTGTTGTCAGTAGTTGTTTTTTCACGTTCCCCTCCGATTTAATTGGGATGTGTTTCTCGCTAAGGCTCGACCCTGCATTCGTAAAATACGCAAACGAAACACAGCGCCGCACCGAAGTTAATAGCGGCGCGATAGTTAACGGGTCAACAAGGACACATCGCTTTGACGCAATAAATCCCCTACTGTGGCGAAAATACAACATGCAGATATCGCCTATTTTTCAACGAATTGGGGGGTAATTTCTCCCATCGTGATATTTTAGCATCGCCCCATAGGCCGCCCAGCCGACCGGATTTGCCAAGTCTATCGTGATCGAGCGTTGATTTGAGACACGGCGCGGTGAAAACAGGCCCGGGAATTCTGTGGATTCTCTGCTTGACGCACGGAAAAGTCATGCCAATCTCCCGCTATAGAAAACAGTCGAAAAATCGAACCGGAGCAGACAGGCGATGTCGTCCAAGATAGCGCGTAACAATGCACGAGCGGCCAAGCCGCTAAAGTCGAAGATAATCTTTTGTCTTTGCGGCGCACTGGTCGGCCTGACGGGATGTGGCCTTGACTTGCAGGAGGACACTCTGGTCTCCGACCCATCGCGCCAGGGCGAGAGTGTCTATGAATCGGAGCTCGGCGATCGCAATCAGACCATCTTCGGCACCGACGGGCTGGATTTGTTTGGCGGCGGCAAAAAGAACAAGGGCGGCGATGGCGGTCCGGGAGTCGCGGTCAACAGCTTCCTGTGGCGCGCGTCGCTCGACACAATCTCCTTTATGCCACTTTCGTCGGCCGACCCCTTTGGCGGGGTTATCATCACCGACTGGTATTCCCCTCCGGAAGCGCCCCAGGAGCGCTATAAAATGAGCGTTTATATTTTGGGGCGTCAATTGCGGGCGGACGGTATCAAAGTGGCGGTTTTCCGCCAACGCGTCGGCGGCCCGGGGGGGTGGCGGGCATCGCCGGTGGCTAAGGACACGGCGACCAAGCTGGAAAACCAGATCCTCACGCGGGCGCGGCAACTGCGCTTAGGGTCCGACAACACGCCCTGACAGGAATATCCAGACCCTTCCGAAGGGCGCCGGGAACACATGAGTGTTCTTGCGGCCACGGGAGCGGCGTGACAAAGTTGCCCTGATTTTAATCCGACCAACAGCACCTTTAGCCCGTAGATTTGTCAGCCCATAGATTTGTCAATGACCCGCGACACCGTACCGGACCGCTATAACGTCAAGGAAACCGAAGCAAAATGGCAGGCGCTCTGGGAGGAGCGCGGCAGTTTTACGGCCAACGTCGACCCCGCGCGGCCCAAATATTACGTGCTCGAAATGTTTCCCTACCCGTCCGGCCGCATTCACATGGGCCATGTCCGAAATTACACCATGGGCGATGTGGTCGCCCGCTTCAAACGGGCCCGGGGCTTCAACGTTCTGCATCCCATGGGGTGGGACGCGTTCGGCATGCCGGCGGAAAACGCGGCCATGGAGCAGAAGGTCCATCCCGGCAGCTGGACCTACGAGAACATCGACACCATGCGCCGCCAGCTCAAGATGATGGGGTTATCGCTGGACTGGTCCAAGGAACTCGCCACCTGTCATCCGGGCTATTACCGCCACGAACAGAAGATGTTTCTGGCCTTTCTCGAGAACGACCTTGTCTACAAGCGGACCTCCTGGGTGAACTGGGATCCGGTGGATCAAACCGTTCTGGCGAATGAGCAGGTCATAGACGGTTGTGGCTGGCGGTCCGGCGCGCCGGTGGAAAAACGTGAACTTAATCAATGGTTCTTCCGCATCACCGCCTTCGCCGATGATCTGCTTTCCGCGCTCAAGGGCCTCGACCGATGGCCCGCGAAAGTCCGGACCATGCAGGAAAACTGGATCGGCCGATCGGAAGGATTGCGGGTCCGGTTTGACCTGGAAGGCCGCGATGAGCCGCTGCAGGTTTTTACCACGCGGCACGATACCATATTCGGCGCCAGTTTCTGCGCCATCTCCGCCGACCATCCGCTGGCCTCGACCCTCGCCGGGACCGACGCGGATCTGACGGCCTTCATTGAAGAATGCCACCGCATGGGCACCAGTGAGGTGGCGCTGGAACAGGCGGAAAAGAAGGGTTACGACACGGGCATCAGGGCCCGTCATCCGCTCATCGACGGCAAGACCCTGCCGGTCTATGTGGCCAATTTCGTCCTGATGGAATACGGCACCGGGGCCATTTATGGATGCCCGGCCCACGATCAGCGCGATCTGGACTTCGCCCGAAAATACGGGCTCGAGGTTATTCCCGTGGTGATCCCGGCGGACGCCGATCCCAAACAGTTTTCAGTGGGCGACGAGGCCTATACCGGCGAAGGACTCCATGCGAATTCCGATTTCATCGACGGGCTCGACATCCCGGACGCCAAGGAGGCCGTGGCCCAAAAGCTGGAGCAGGCGGCAAGCGGCAAGCGGGAAATTAATTTCAGGCTGCGCGACTGGGGGGTCTCGCGCCAGCGCTACTGGGGCTGCCCCATACCGGTGATCGACTGTCCTTCCTGTGGATCCGTACCGGTGCCGGTAGCAGACTTACCCATCGAATTGCCCGACGATATTGATTTCGATCAGCCCGGCAATCCCCTCGACCGCCACCCCACCTGGAAACAGGTGGACTGCCCGACCTGTGGCGGCAAGGCGGAGCGTGAGACCGACACGCTGGATACCTTCGTCGAATCGTCGTGGTATTTCGCCCGGTTCTGTTCGCCCCGCGACGAGGCGCCGGTCGACCGCGCGGCGGTGGATTACTGGCTGCCGGTGGATCAGTATATCGGCGGCATCGAGCACGCCATTCTGCATCTGCTTTATTCCCGCTTCTTCACCCGGGCCATGCAGCAATGCGGCTATCTGGGCGTCTCGGAGCCCTTCGCCGGGCTGTTCACCCAGGGCATGGTGTGCCACGAAACCTACCGCGCCGAATCCGGCGACTGGATCATGCCGACCGAGGTGGCGCGCGATGAAAGCGGCGCCCTGACGCGCCTCGGATCCACCGAGGCCGTAACGATCGGCCGCTCCGAGAAGATGAGCAAGTCGAAAAAAAACGTGGTCGACCCGGAAGATATTATCGGAACCTATGGAGCCGATACGGCGCGCTGGTTCATGTTGTCGGACAGCCCGCCGGAGCGCGATCTGGAGTGGACCGAAGCCGGGATCGCCGGCGCGTGGCGCTTTCTCAATCGTGTCTGGCGCCTGGTAACTTCGGAAAATACGGCGCCTGCCGGCTCATCCCTCCCCGATCTCGATCCTGCCTGTCTTGCCGTACGGCAGCAGATCCACCGTACCGCCGCCGGGGTGACCGAGGATCTCGACTCCTTTCATTTCAACCGCGCCGTTGCCCGGATCCATGAGCTGGTCAATTGCCTGGCGGACGTAAAAGGAAGCTCCGAGGGGGAGCGCTGGATCCGGCGCGAGGGCTTTGAGACCGCGGCCAAGCTTATCGGCCCGATGATGCCCCATCTGGCGGAGGAATTGTGGCAAAGGCTCGGCTATGAAGAGCTGCTGTCGGACCAGCCATGGCCGGAACCGGAACCGGCATTACTGGTGGAGGAGACGGTCACCGTTGCCGTGCAAATCAAAGGCAAGCTGCGGGCCACCCTCCAATTGCCGCGCGACACTGACCAGGAAACCGCCGAAGCGGCGGCTCTTGCGGAGCCGGCCATCGTCAGCGCCCTGGAGGGCAAAACGGTCAATCGCATCATTTTCGTGCCAAACAGGATTATCAATGTGGTTCATTCCTGATTTGCGTCGCTCCGCGGCGATCGGGGTGCTGGCGTGTATAACGGTGGCGGCGGCAGGGTGTGGATTTAGCCCGCTTTATGGGAAGGCGGGGGGCAGCGACGCCGCGGTACTATCGACCATTCAAATCAAGCAGATCCCGGACCGGGTCGGGCAGACGCTTCGGAACTTCCTGCTTGAGCGCCTTGCGCCCAAAGGCCAGGCGCGTCGGACCGCTTATACCCTGTCAGTCAAACTGACCGAATCCAAACGCGTTCTGGCCATCCGTAAGGATGAGACGGCAACCCGGGCCAATCTTGTGATGACGGCCGATTTCAGCCTGACCGCCGATCATGCGCCGAGGCGCGGTACAATTACCGGTGTCGCGGTCTCAACCAACAGTTACAATGTGCTGCGGTCGGACTTTGCGACGCTGAGCGCGGAGAAGGACGCGCGGGATCGCGCCCTGCGCACCATTGCGGACGAGATTCGCCTGCAGGTCGCCGCGGCGCTGCGCAATCCGCAGGCCTTCACGCCGACCAGGAAAGCGCCGCCGCAACCCAACCGGCGGAGGGCCCCGTGAAGATCGCCGCCAACGCCGCCGAGGGTTTCGTCGCCGCGCCACCGGACGGGGTACGCGCCGTATTGCTTTACGGACCCGATGTGGGCCTCGTTCAGGAGCGGGCCGTCCGACTGGCGAGGGCCATTGTCGACGATCCCAAGGACCCGTTTCGCATCGCCGACCTGCCGGCCGCGACCCTGCGCGCCGACCCCGCCCTGCTGTCGGATGAAGCCGCGGCCATGACCTTGGCCGGCGGCCGGCGCGTGGTGCGGGTGCGGGAAGCAACCGACACAATCGCCGGCATTCTGTCCGACTTTCTATCGGCACCGGCCAGCGGAGACGCCCTTGTTGTGGTCGAGGCGGCAAATCTGGGACCGCGGTCAAAACTTCGGAAGGCGTTCGAAGGCGCGAAGGATGCCGCGGCACTTGCCTGCTATGCGGATGAGGGGCGGTCCCTTGAAGCGGTGATCCGGGACACGCTGGGCCGTAACGGTCTCGGCGTCTCACCGGACGCCATGACATATCTGTGCGCGAATTTAGGATCCGATCGCCTCCTCAGCCGGGCGGAGTTGGAGAAGCTGAGCCTCTATATGGGGATTGAGGGCGGCGAGGTTTCTCTCGCGGACGCGGCCCTGTCGGTGGGCGACAGCGCCCAGATGACGCTGGACGACATCGCCTTTGCCGTCGGGAATGGGGATACGAAAAAACTGCCCGGGCTTCTGGACCGGGCCCAACAGGAAGGCACGGCCGCGGTCTCTCTTATCCGGGTTGTGTCGCGGCATTTTCAGCGGCTCCATCTGGTGAGCGGCCTGGTCGAGACCGGCAGCAATATGGAGTCCGCCTTAAAATCTCTCCGTCCGCCGGTCTTCTTTAAACAGGCCGCCGCCTTTCAGGCCCAGGTGAGGCGGTGGAATCCGGCCCGTCTGTCGGCCGCGCTCGATGCGCTGAGCGACGCCGAGCGCGCCAGCAAGACAACCGGCATGCCGGCGGATTCCATCACCCACCAGACCCTGCTCCGTCTCTCTGTCATGGGACGCGGCAGACGGTAGGACGGCATCCGCTCCGATGAATTGTCGTTAGGAACTTATTCCGACACGGCATAGCCGGGAGAGATTACCGCCGCGCGCCGCGCTTCGCCCACCAGCGATAGGCTTCCTCGTAATCCTGTGGGACGCCCTGGCCCTGGTAGTACATGAGGCCGAGGCTGAACTGCGCCAGGGCGATGCCCTGCTCGGCGGCACGCCGATACCACTTGGCGGCCTCGGCGTAGTTTTGGCGCACGCCCTGCGCCTCGTAATACATGTGCGCGAGGCTGAATTGCGCCTTGGCGTTGCCCCGCTCGGCGGCGCGCCGGTACCACCGCATGGCTTCGGCAAAATCCTGGGGAACTCCACGGCCCTGCCGGTAGATGACACCCATATTTTTTTGGGCGCGGGCGTTTCCCCCTTCGGCGAGCGGACGCCACTCCTGCAAGGCGGCCCCGTAATCGCCGCGTTTATAGGCCTCCGATCCCTCGTTGAAATCCGCCGATGCGGGGAGGGGCAGCAGTAGGCAGAGCAACATGGCATGGAATAGAATTTTCATGGCGACACCGGTCATCGCATGGGTAAATTCATGCTCCATAACTGATGCAAGATTCATGCCAACCGGGCACAAGTGGCCTTTTCCGCCGAACACGATGGTTAAGGAAATCGGCATGAAGAGCGGATTGTAAAATCCACCGACACCGATTCCTTTCGGTTTATGGTTACGCCGCACTACCGGCGCGGTGGGATTTTACAAATTCGGGAGCTCGCTGAGGCGCCGGATGATGTCGTCGAGCTGTTCCAGCGACCGGTAATGGACGGTCACCTTGCCGCCGGCGTTCTCGCCGCGAAATTCGATTCCCACCTTCAGCCCGAGAAGGTCGGACAGTCTGCGCTCCAGCGCCATTGTGTCAGAATTCCTGGCCGGGGGCGGGGCTGCCGAAGCGGCCCGATCTGGCGAATTGGTTTTTTTGACCAGCGCTTCCGTCTGACGAACATTGAGACCGGCGCGGATTATTTTCCGAGCCAGCGCGGTGGGCTCCGGGGCGCCGATCAGGGCGCGGGCATGCCCCGCCGACAGGGCGCCGTCATCAACGTGGCGCTGAACGCTCTCGGGCAGGGTAAGGAGCCGCAATGTATTGGCGACATGACTGCGGCTCTTGCCCATGATCCGCGACAGGCTTTCCTGGGTGTGTTCGAACTCGTCGATCAGACGCCGGTAGCCCTGGGCCTCTTCGATGGGCGTCAGATCCGCCCGCTGGATATTTTCCACCAGCGCGACTTCGAGCACCGCCTCGTCGCCAAGCTCATTCACGAGGATGGGCACCTCATGAAGCTGCGCCGCCTGGGCCGCGCGCCAACGGCGTTCACCGGCGACGATTTCATAGCGCCCCGGAACACCCGGTCTCGGGCGAACGAGGATGGGCTGCAGCACGCCGCGTTCGCGTACCGAATCGGCCAGCGACCGAATATCTTCCTCGGCAAAGACACGGCGGGGTTGTAGAGGGCTCGGAATCAGATACTCAACCGGCGCCATGTTTGCCCCACCGGAAGGCACGGCGGTTTGCGGTTTTTCTACCGCGTCATCACCCAGGAGAGCGGACAGGCCCCTTCCCAGCTGGCGCGTCCGTGGTTTTTCATCGGCCATGATCCACCCCCTTAGTTTTCGCTATCATTGCAGATCTCCTTCTTCGCGGCGCAAGACCTCGCCAGCCAGATGAATGTAGGCCTGCGAGCCGGGGCAGCCGAAATCATACAGCAGGACGGGCTTGCCATGAGACGGCGCCTCCGAAACCCGGACATTTCTGGGGATGACCGTGTTATAGACCACGTCGCCAAAATAGCTGCGCACGTCCTCTGCGACCAAGCCACTGAGATTGTTGCGTGAATCGTACATTGTCAGGACGATCCCCTGTATGGACAGGCGCGGATTAAACCCGTTATGGACCCGCTCCACGGTACGAACAAGCTGGCTCAACCCTTCCAGCGCCAGATATTCGCATTGCAGGGGAACCAGCACCCCGTCGGCCACCACCAGGGCATTCAACGTCAGGAGGCCCAGAGCCGGCGGACAATCGATGATCACGTAATCCACATCGTCCGGCGCTTCCTTGAAGGCCGCCTGAAGCCGGTATTCCCGATTTTCGATCTCCACCAGCTCAAGCTCCGCGCCGGACAGATCAAGGGAAGCCGGCACCACCGACAGGTGCGGCACATCGGTCTGAATGATGGAATCGGCCAGGGAAGCGCCGTTGATCAGGACCTCATAAGTCCCGGTTTCGCTGGCATTGCGGTCGATTCCGAGGCTGGTGGTCGCGTTGCCCTGAGGGTCCATATCGATCAGCACCACCCGGCGTCCCACCGCTGCGAGGGCGGTCGACAGATTGATCGCCGTCGTTGTCTTGCCGACGCCGCCTTTTTGATTGGCAACGGCCAGAATACGGCGTTTGTGGTGGGGCGGCACCACAACACCGGTATCTGATGCCGGATCGATATTGGGGTCGGGAAGGTCAGTCACGCGCAATATCCCGAAAACGAAGAACCACACCCTTGGGATCGGAAACGCTGGAAAAGCGTTCGACGGCCATTGTCCAGTTTTTCGCCGCTTCGGTCAATTCCTCCTCGGCCCGCGCGCCCTTGAGAAACAGACAGCAGGCGTCGGCGCCGGCCAGCCGATAATAGGGCTCGGCATAATCCAGCAGCAAGTCCAGAGGGGCCAACGCCCGGGCGGTTATGATGGGGGCCGGCCAAATGTCCTGGTCCTCGATCCGGCCAAGATGAACTGTTGCGTGGGCACCGGTGATGCGCGCCGCCTCCCGCAGAAATGCGGCCTTTTTGCCGATTGATTCCACAAGATGAACCGGCCGGTCGAGCATAATGGAGAGCACCAGGCCGGGGAATCCGGCGCCGCTTCCGAAATCGGTTATGTCGCCGTTTTCCGGGATATGGGCCGTGAGCTGGGCTGAATCCAGCATGTGGCGCCGCCACAGATCGTCGAGCGTATCGGCGCCCACCAGATTTACCGCCGATTGCCACTGACGCAACAGGCCGGCATAGGCCTCCAGCCGATCCAATGTTTCACGTGAAACATGGGCGATCTCCGCAAACGCCTCTTTGGTCAGGGGAGAAGAGATAGTGGGTCCTCCTGCTGACGCATTGTTTCACGTGAAACAAAATGCGCCGCCGCCCCTCTAATACGACCATTAAGCCCGACGCGGCAACCGGAAACGCCCCGGCGCGGCTTTGGCGGGCCCGGGTCAGGCGGCAGATCTTGGGCCGCGCCGCACATGGCGCAGAAGGATAGTCAGGGCCGCCGGGGTGACGCCGGAAATACGCCCGGCCGCACCCAACGTGGCAGGACGGCCGAGATTGAGTTTTTCCCGCGCCTCGTTGGACAGCCCTCCGATGCCATCGAAATCCAGATCGGGCGGCAATATGAGGTTTTCGTCGCGCCGGAAGGCCTCTATATCGGCGCTTTGGCGCTCCAGGTACGCCGCATAAAGTCCTTCTATTTCAATCTGTTCGACGATGGTCGGCGCCATGCCGGCCAGCTCCGGCCAAACCCGGGCCAGCCTTGCGACGGTCACGCCGGGATGCCCCAGCAGGCGCATGGCGGTGCGGGACACGCCGTCCTGCGCGATCTCAAACCCATGCCGGACCAGAATATTCGGCGTTGCTTCCAACGACAGCAGGGTGGCGCGGAGGGCGGAGAGCTTTTCCGCCTTGGCGCCATAGGCCGATTGGCGCGCCGACCCGACACAGCCGGCGGCCGCCCCCTTGTCCGTCAGACGCTGGTCCGCATTGTCGGCGCGCAGGGTCAGGCGGTATTCCGCGCGTGACGTAAACATCCGGTAGGGCTCCGCCGTACCATGGGTCACCAGATCGTCGATGAGCACGCCCATATAGGCGTCAGCCCGGTCGAGCGAAAACGTTTTGCTTCCGGAACAGGCCCGCGCCGCATTGATCCCGGCCATAAGACCCTGGGCCGCGGCCTCCTCGTAACCGGTGGTGCCGTTGATCTGTCCGGCGAAATAAAGGCCGGGAATCCGGCGGGTTTCGAGGGTTGGGTGCAATTCACGGGGATCGACGAAATCATATTCGATGGCATAGCCGGGCCGGACCATCTCGGCGCTTTCCAGCCCGGGGATGGTCTTGAGCATGGCCGCCTGCACATCCCGTGGCAGGCTTGTGGAAATCCCGTTTGGATAGACCGTGTGATCGTCCAGCCCTTCCGGCTCCAGGAAAATCTGATGCCGCGTCCGGTCGGCGAAGCGCACCACCTTATCCTCGATGGACGGACAATAGCGCGGCCCGGTGCCTTCGATCTGTCCGGAATACATAGGCGCGCGGTCCAGGTTGGCGCGGATAATGTCATGGGACGCCACGGTGGTGCCGGTGATATGGCAGGGAATCTGCGGCGTCTGGATCTTTTGGGTCAAAAACGAGAAGGGCGGCGGCGGATCGTCGCCATGCTGTATTTCAAGGCCCGACCAGTCGATGGTCCGGCCATCGAGCCGCGGCGGCGTCCCGGTCTTGAGGCGCCCCAGCACAAAGCCGCGCTCGGCGAGGGTCGCCGACAGCCCGAGGCTGGGCGCCTCGCCAACCCGGCCGGCCGGGATCTGCTCCTCGCCCAGATGGATCATGCCGCGCAGGAACGTGCCGGTGGTGAGAATGACCCGCCCGGCCCGCATGGTCTCGCCCGCCTCCGTGGTCACGCCGGTGACGCTTCCGCCCTGATCGAAAGTCAGCGCGCCCACGGCCCCGGCGCGGATCGTCAGATCCGCCTGGTCCGCCAGAATCTCCTGCATGGCGGCCCTGTAAAGAGCGCGGTCGGCCTGGGCCCGGGGCCCGCGCACCGCCGGGCCCTTGCTCTTGTTCAATATGCGGAACTGAATGCCGGCCCGGTCGATGACCCGCCCCATGACGCCGTCGAGGGCGTCGATCTCGCGCACCAGATGGCCCTTGGCGAGGCCGCCGATGGCGGGATTGCACGACATTTCGCCGATGGTCTCGATCTTGTGGGTAAGCAGAAGTGTGCGCGCGCCAATGCGCGCCGATGCCGCCGCCGCTTCGCAGCCGGCATGGCCTCCGCCAATCACAATGACATCGAAATCAACCATCCGCGTTCTCTAGGCAAGTGTGCTCCGTCTGTCAAAAGAAATGCGCAGCAAGGGGCGCGGCGGAGCGAAATGTTTCACGTGAAACAAATTGTCCGCGTTATTTGCCGATACAGAATTCGCGGAACAGGACATCGAGCACCTCCTCCACATCGACCCGGCCGGTGATGCGCCCCAGCGCCCGCGCCGAAAGCCGGACATCCTCGGCCATCAGCTCCGGCAGGGCGGCCTTCTGGGCCCGGATTAACCCATCGCGACACTCTTCAAGGGCCTGACGATGACGCTCCCTGGTCAGCGGCGCAGCGCCCTCACCTTCGACCAGCGCAGCGACGCGGTCGCCGAGGGTTGCCAGCAACACATCCATGTTCCGCCCCTCTTTGACCGAAAGGGAAACCACATGGCATCCGCCGAGTTCCCCGGGCAGGGCGGCGCCGGGCGCCAGATCCATCTTGTTGAAGATGGCCAAATCCCCCGGCCTGAGCCATTCCGGGGCCGTAGGCGCGCCGCCGCCCGCCGGCCCCTCGGCCTCCTTCTTCACC
>JABJKO010000001.1 GCA_018660305.1 Rhodospirillaceae bacterium | reverse complement strand
CGCCAAAAACAAAGGCTGCGGCACTCGCGGACGCGACCGCGAGAGCCACTCTTCTGGTGATGGTTGTTTTCATCTTTGTCTTCTCCCTAGTTGATGTTGGCCCGATTTCCCGGGGTCTCACTTTGGAACTGGTTCAGTCGCTACTCGGTGACGAACGCGAACGCGTCGTTGTTTTGAATATAATCGTCGTCTCAGGCTGTCTCCTTGGCATTAGGTAGCAGTCAGCCGATCGCCGGCAGGATTTTCTCGGCGATTAATTCGATCTGGTCCATTTGAAAACGATAGGGCACCAGCGTGATCTGCTGGACACCGGCCTTGATGTGTTCCTGAAGCTGTTCGATGCATTCGTCAGGCGTTCCCATGATGGCACTCTCGGTGGTCGAATCACTCCAGCCAGCGAAATCCCATTCGGTGGTCAGCCATTTATACATGGGCTCCACCAATTTGTCGCGGGACTTACCCACATAAATGGGGAGCTGGTTGATGCTCTTGAGCGTAGAGGGGTCCTTGCCGGCCTCTTCGGCGAAGCGGCAGACTTTGTCCCAGGACTTCTTGAAACCTTCGGGAGTGTAGTAATAGGTCAGCCACCCGTCGCCTGCGACACCGGCGCGCTTAAGCACCCGGTCCACATAGCCGCCAATGAGAATGGGCGGTCGCGGGCTCTGAATCGGCTTGGGAAACATGACGGCCTGGGCCAGTTCATAGGGCGGATAGCTGCCGGTCACCGAATCCTCGGTCCACAATCGCGTCATGACTTCCAGATTCATATCCATGATTTTGCCGCGCCTGTGAAACGGCACACCGAGGGCATCGAACTCACGCTTGTACCAGCCCGATGCCATGCCGAGCGTCAGCCGCCCGTTTGAAATCTGATCGAGACTGGAAAGCTGCTTGGCCAGCATCACCGGGTTGCGCGCCGGAAGCACCAGAATGCCGGTGCCGATGCGGATGCGTTCGGTACGGGCGGCGACGGCGGTCAGGACCGAGAGCGAATCCAGAATGGGAAAATGCGGATCGACACCGAGCAGGACATGGTCCCATACCCACACGGATTCATAGCCCAGCTCTTCCATGCGGACGCCATAATCGATCAGCCCCTGCGGATCCGGCATCTCCGGATAGGCGGTAAAATTCTGCATCGCGATGCCGATGACTTTGCTGGCCATATTGTTCTCCTTACGTCGGTAATTCAGCCGATATAGACCCGGTCGGGATCGAGATTACGCAAAAACGCGATCTCTTCCTCTTTCGGGGCTTCGGTGGTTTTCAGATTGTCCGCAAACAGCAGATCGAAGCCGGTCTTGTCCTGGACTTCCTCTCGGGTGACGCCGTCATGCAGGGCTTCGACCTTCATGCGCTTGCTGTCCGGGTCGAACCCCATGATGGCGAGATCGGTGACCACGAGGGACGGTCCGCCGGTGATTAGCCCGTCATCGGCGCGGCTGGTACCGCCATGCCAGAAGCCCGTGCTGGTGACGAAATCGACGTTTTCCACAAGGCGCCGTTTCTCATGGACCATAGCGACGATCATCTTTGTCAGGCTGGCGATGTCGTTGCCGCCGCCGGTGCCCGGGAGCCTAATTTTGGGATTGTCCGCATCGCCGATAAACGAGCTGTTGAGATTGCCATACTGATCCACCTGGGCGCCGCCCATGAAGCCGATATCCACGTAGCCGCGCTGCAGCAACAGAAGCACGTCGGTGTTGGACAGCACCATGTTGGCGCGCCGCGTGCAGCGCTGCTCATTGGTCGACGGCGGCAACTCACCCGGGACGACAAACGGCCCCAGCACACCGCCTTCGAACAGGATGGTAACACCCGGGGCCTGCATGGCCTGGGCCAGGGTCGCCGCCAATAGGGGTATCCCCACGCCGGCAAAGATGGTCTGGCCGTCTTCGAGCACGCGGCTGCTCATTACCGCCAACAATTCGGATGTGGTGTAGCTGTTCTCAGTCATTGTAGATGCTCCGGCCGCGAATACCGGCATCGACAAGATTTTCCATGCCCAGCAGATCAAGATAGTCCGACCAGCTGTCGGGCTCCTTGATGAATTTCCGGATGTATTCCTTCACCCCCGCTTCCGGGTCGGTGCGGATCATCTCGGCATAGGCATCCATATTGGGCAGGAACGGCTCATATACCCCATAGCATTCATGGGGCGCGCAGCCATAGGGTACTTCCACCACCGCATCGACAGTGACGAAGGGAATTCGGGTCAGGTCGGGCGCGCGGCGGATCTGGTCGTTGGACACCACCCGCTCGGTGGTCAGGATCACCCGGTTGGCGGCCATGGCGATATCGGCATCCATGAAGGGAAGCCCGTCCATCTGGGCATTGCCGTACTGGTCGCAGCGCTGCACATGAATAAGCGCCACGTCCGGATTGAGCGCCGGTACCAGCAACAGCGGCTCGCCCGTAAACGGACAACTCATCTCCTTGGTCTGGTCGATGCGCGCACCCACGTCGGAGGCCAGCATGGTGCGGGTCGGCATGAACGGCACCCCCATGGCGCCGGCGCGGTAACGCAGCCCCAGGGCCATATGGCTCCATTCCTCGAACACCGCCTGATGGGTCTCGGTGTAGTGGCGCATGACCTTGGACACGCCCCAGACGATGCCCTGGCTGAACCAGCTCGTCATGATGTGTTTGCTGACGCCCGAGCCATAGAACAGATCGCCCTCGGTGGAGGTAATGCTGCGCGACACGGTGAGATCTTTCCTGCCAGCGCGGATCAGCGCCCACACCATGGCCATGGGCGTGCGCGAGAGCGTACAGCCGCCAATGGCCACGTGATCGCCGTCCTTCACCACCTTGGCGGCCTCTTCCAGAGTCATGACCTTGTCGCGCAGGCTGCGGTCGCGGGCACGGGTTTCCTCGCGCAACTCCAGATAGGATTTTGTCAAATCATCCTCCCGCGCGATCCAGTATCATTCTGCAGGTTATCCTTTACCCTAGCCGTCATCCTCGGACTTGATCCGAGGATCTTTCTCCCAACGAAACTCAACTGTCGAGAGATCCTTGGATCAAGTCCGAGGATGACAATGGGTGTGAACGTCAATTTATGGAATTGCAATGCACACATCCCATCACGCCACTCCGGTCTTGGCGTTGAACTCGTCGATCATGGCATCCCAGGCGGGCAGCGTATCGGCCAGACCCTGCCAGAAGGCCTGATCGCGGCGGCTGTCGAAATCCGCCAGTTCGATTCCCTGCTGTTCCACCCAGGTGAAATAGCCGAGATTGAAGATACGGTTGCGGTCGCGGTGGTTAAGCTCAAGATAATGATCGTTGTCGAGCCCGGCCAGATGCTGGCCGAACACCTCGCCCGCGCACACTGCGTCGAAGCCGCCCGGGAAATCGCGCGCCACGGCTTTTTCGCGCTCGCTCCCGTACATTTCGGCGCCGTCGGTGGCGACGGTGACAATCACATCGTTTTCCGTGAGGTCGTAATAGCGGGCGGTCTTGATGGCGGCCAGCATGTTAGCGATGCTCGACAGCCCGAAGTTTTCCAGCTGGGCCACCAGCTTGGGATCAAGCCCCCGGCGCTTGGCCAGATACTCACGCCCCACATCGCTGTTGAACAACACATCCAGCGCATCGCAGCTGGCATCCGACACCCCGGCCACCACATCGCTGTTCATGACGTTCTGGATCAACGGAAGGTGCTTGTCACCGATACCCTGAATGTTGTGCGCGCCATAGCCGTTATAGAGCATGGTCGGGCACTCGATGGGCTCCATGGCGACAATCTTCGTGCCCTGTTCGCGCTTGAGATAATCGCCGGCGCCCAGCGTCCCAGCCGAGCCTGTGCCGGAAATGAAGGCCGCCAGATTGAGGCCGGGATTGCTCTTCTTCAGATCGAGAAAAACCTTCTCCAGCGCCGGGCCCGTGCAGCCCACATGGGCGAGATAATTGGCGAACTCCGAGAACTGATTGAGGATGACGTTGGCGCTGTCGGCTTCCAGCTCATTGCACTTGTCGTAGATTTCCTTGACGTTGCTCTCCGATCCCGGCGTGCGGATAATATCCTGGCTGTTACCCACCCAGTTCTGCAGCCACTCGAACCGCTCGGCGCTCATCCCCTCGGGCAGCACGGCGACGCCCCGAACCCCCAGGATGCGGGAGACCGCCACCCCGCCACGGCAGTAATTACCGGTGGACGGCCAGATGGCGCGATGCTGGGACGGGTCGAACTGTCCGGTTACGATACGGGTCACCAGACAGGCATAGGCCGGCAGCACCTTGTGCGAGCCGATCATGGGAAAGCGGTTGCCGAACGCGACGGCGATCTTTGCGTCGACGCCGGTCAGTTCCTTTGGCAGCAACACGTAACCCGGCACGTCGACCCGGCCGGTCCGGTCCGAATCGTTGTACCAGTTTATGCGGAACAGATTGGCGGCGTGCGGATCCTGCGGATCGACAGCGGCGACCTGTGACCGAATGTCATCGGACTGGTTAGCGGGATCGGCAAGCTGGGAAAATGTCGGCAGCCGGACACGGGCATCCCGCAGATGCGCCACGGCGCTGTCATAGACAGTGCGATCAGTAATCTCGGTCGATAGATCAAGCCCGCCCATCACGGACACGCCAAGCCATGTTCGAATACGGCCTCAAGCCCCAAATACGCCACCATGTCCCTGAAATCATCGTTAGAATTATTGGCCCGATAAAATCATACCCGCCGGGGCGCGGTCAACGGTGCGAGGGGAAAGATATCACGCCTCCACCTGCACCGTCTCATACTCAGCCGGTAGGGTGAGCTCCATCAACTCGTAATCTTCGGAGTAATACAGCACGTTGTGCTTGATTCCGGGAGGCTGGACCCAGCAATCGCCGGCCTCGAAATTCACTTCGCCCTGGCCCTCGAACCACACCGTGGACTTGCCCTTGAGGCAGAACACCATCTGGAAATCGAGATCATGGTAATGCATGCCGCTGCCCCCTTCCGGGCACGGCTTGGTGGTCCGGATGATCTGGGCATGCACCTTGCCACCGGTCGCCTCGGCGATACCAAAATCGCGGTATTCCCGGTAGACCCGGAGCCCACCGCTGATAAACGGATTGTCCTTGGCTCTGTTGACCAGGAAGTCGGACTCGATCTTGTTGCTGCTGCTCATTCTTGTTTCTCCGTGGACAATATATGGCGCCATAGTGCCAGACGTCTCGCGAAGGGCAAGGGACTGTGACGATCCGGGAATTTGCTGGTAGGTTCCCGGCGAAATCAGACGACGATAGTGAAATCATGGAACCATTTGAATTCGTGGGACTGCCCAGCCGGGTGATATTTGGCCCCGGAAAGATTGCCGTCCTGGCCGAGGAAATCGAGGCGCTGGGCGCAAAGCGCGCCCTGTTTTGCTGTTCTCCGGGCCGGGTGGGCGTGGTGAAACAGGTGGCGGAGACGGTCGGCTCGCGGTACGCCGGCATCTGCGATCAGGCGTTGCCCTTCACGCCGTTCGAAGCGGCCGAGGAAGGCCGGCAGGCGGCGCGCGACGCTAAGGCCGACTGTCTGGTGTCCTATGGCGGCGGCAACGCGGTGGGCTTCGCCAAGGCCATCGCGCTGGAACTGGAATTTCCCATCCTCGCCATCCCCACCACCCTGTCGGGATCGGAAACCACGGCACTGCAGGGTATCATCAAGGATGGCCAGCGGGTTCAGAACGCCTCGCCCCGCATGCAGGCCAGGACGCTCATTTACGATCCCGAACTCACAAGGGATCTGCCGCTGTCGGTCATGATCCCCAGCGGCGGCAATTCCATGGCCCATGCGGTGGGCGCGCTGGTGGCGGACAACGGCAACCCCATGTCGCACCTGTTTGCCCAGGAAGGTCTCGGCGTCATGGCGCGGGCGCTGCAACTGATTGCTAAAGACCCCGATGACATGGATGCCCGTAGCCAGGCTTTTTACGGCGCGTGGCTCAACGCCAATACCCTCAAGCTGGCGCCGGGCGGGGTGAATGTGCATCACAAGCTGTGCCACACCATCGGTGGCGGATTGGGACTGCCCCACGCCAATGTCCACACCATCATCCTGCCCCATTCGACGGCCTATAATCGGGACGCGGTGCCCGAGGCCATGACAGCCATATCCAGTGCGTTGGGCGACCAGACCGGTGACGCTCCCGGCGCGCTGTTCGATCTTATCGAGAGCACGGGAGCGCCGACGGCGTTGCGCGACGTGGGTATGCCGGAAGATTCCATCGAAACCGTGGCCGATCAGGTGGCCACCGATTCCTACTACAGCAACCCCCGCCCCATCGAGCGGGCCGGCATCCTGGCGCTGATCGAAGACGCCTGGCACGGGCGGCGGCCCGGCGCGTAGATGTTAAATATAGGCTGTGCCAGCCCACTCCCCCTCCCGGCCACCCCGAGGATACTGCCGTTGGG
>JABJKO010000156.1 GCA_018660305.1 Rhodospirillaceae bacterium | reverse complement strand
TGCTCCATTGTTCGACCCGCGCATCAAATCCGCCCGGCGAATACATCAGAAGGGCGGGACCGTCGCCCATAATTTCGTATCGCGTTTTTATTCCATCGATGTCTGCGAAGGGCATGGAGGCGTCTCTTTCTTCGGCGTCAGGTGCCGTCTTCGCCCATGGGGAACGCCTCTGTCAACGGCATGCAGTGCGTAGAATCACGTATTGTCACGAAAAAGTTGGCCGAAACAGGCTAGATATCGTAAAAATTGACCCATACACGGTTCGCACCATAGGCAGAACCGGGGGAGACGTAATTGAAGGAGAACAAAAATGCTTCGTAAAGAAGTAAACGAGTTGCTGACGCAGACAGACAAGGGCACAGCAATGGGCGATCTGTTTCGCCAGTACTGGATGCCGGCCATGCTGGCCGAGGAACTTCCTGAAAATGATTGCCCGCCGGTTCGCTGCGAACTTCTGGGCGAAAAGATGATCGCGTTCCGCGATACTGACGGGAATTATGGCCTGATTGAGGAATTCTGCGCCCATCGCCGTGTCTCGCTGTGGTTCGCGCGCAATGAGGAATGCGGTTTGCGCTGCCCCTATCACGGCTGGAAATTCGACGTGAACGGAAACTGTGTCGATATCCCCTCGGAACCCGACAACCATGAATTCCGCGAAACAGTGAAGCTTCAGGCCTATCCGCTGATCAAGGTGGGTGAAATCCTCTGGACCCATATGGGCGACCCGGATAACCGGCCTCCGGAACCCGAGTGGGAATTTGCCACCGTCGCCCCGGAACAGACCGTAGCCACCAAGCGCCTTCAGGAATGCAACTGGCTGCAGGCCCTGGAAGGCGGCATCGATTCCAGCCATGTTTCGTTCCTGCACTCTCAGGAACTGGAGCGGGATCCACTGTTCAAGGGGGCCAAGGCAAACAACTATAATTTAGGTGATTTGAAACCGTTTTTCGACGTATCGCCGTCGGAGGGCGGGCTCTATATCGGTGCCCGCCGGAATGCCGAAGAGGGCAAATATTACTGGCGCGTGACCCAATGGGTCATGCCCTGTTTCACCATGATACCGCCGCGCGCCGATCATCCGCAGCATGGGCATTTCTGGGTTCCCATCAATGACGACAATTGCTGGACCTGGAGCTACGATTATCACCCGAACCGACCGCTTAAGCCCGAGGAGCGCCAGGCCTGCCTCGACGGCAAGGGTATTCACGCCCCTCTGATTCCCGGCACCTATATTCCGGTGCAGAACAAGACCAATGACTACATGATGGATCGTGAGGCCCAGAAGAACGGCGAATCCTATTCCGGTATCGCGGGTTTCGCCATGCAGGATGGCAGCCTTCAGGAATCCATGGGGCCGATTATCGACCGGACCAGGGAAAATCTGGTCCAGACCGATTACGGCATCGTCCTGACCCGCAATCGACTACGGCGGGCAGCGACCGATTTGCGGGATAAGGGCATCATGCCACCGGGACGCGATCCCGAGCATATGAAAGTTCGCTCCATTGCGGTGGTGCTCGACCCCGAGCTGAACTACGCGGAAGCCTGTCAGGATGACATGGTTGCCGCGGAAGGCAAGATGCGAACGACGGTGTAAACCGTCCCCCGTGACTTGGCGCGGAGGCATTGCCACAGAAGGGAAGAACGGATATGAGCGACGAGCCGGTTTCCGGCGGCCCGGTCTCGGCCGAATTCACCGCGGATCTGGCGGCGGCAAGCCGCATTCTGGCCGAGCGCGGCGTGGTCGACGCCTTCGGTCATATCTCGCACCGACACCCCGATGCACCGGAGCGTTATTTCATGTCGCGCGCCATGGCGCCGGCACTGGTGACGCCGGACGATATCATCGAATTCAATCTGGATAGCGAACCCTGTAACGCAAACGGGCGCGGAACCTTTCTTGAGAGATTTATCCACGGGGAAATCTACAAAGCCCGGCCGGATCTCCATTCCATCGTTCACAGCCACTCGCCATCGGTAATTCCCTTCGGCCTCGTCGACACCCCCATACAGGCCATGTTCCACAATGCGGCTTTCCTGGCAGCGGGCGTCCCGGTGTTTGACATCAGCGAGAAGTTCGGCGCCACCGATATGCTGGTCAGCGACGGCACCAAGGGTGTCGCCTTTGCCGAATGCCTGCACGACAAGGATATCGCCCTCATGCGCGCCCACGGCTCCGTGGCCTGTGGGGCGACGTTGCAGATGGCTGTGTTCCGCGCCGTCTATACGGAGGTCAATTCCCGCGTCCAGCACTGGACCGTCGCCCTCAGCGGCGGCGGACGTGTGGCCGCGCTGGATGAAGAGGAAGGCCGCCTGGCGGACGTGCCCAACCAGGGCGCCTGCATGCGGGCCTGGGATCTGTGGCGCCGACAGGTGCGCGAGGAAACCAATTGGTGAGGATCACGGAAGGAAACGCCCCATGAGCGGGATATTGGAACAAAAGCAGCAGCTTGTGCGCTGCATCCGCATGCTCGAGCGGTCGGGCATCATGGATTACAATGGCCATGCCAGCATGCGCCTTGATGACGGACGCATGCTTATCAATATCGGCAACTGCCAGCGCAGCAAGCTGACGGCCGACGATATCTGCACCATCGATTTCGACGGAAATGTCATTGAAGGCAACGGTAAGCCGCCGCTGGAATTCCATCTCCACGCAGGCGTTTACAAGGCGCGGTCCGATGCCGGCGCCGTCATTCATTGCCACCCCAACTGGTCCACTGTCCTGTCGACGGCCGGTGTGGAATATCTACCGGTCTATGCGCAGGGCTCGCTGGTCTACCCCCTGCCGGTGCTCGATTCACCGGATTCAATCAATAACCTCGTCATGGCCAAACGGCTGACGGACACGCTCGGCGACGGGCCGGCGGCCCTGATGAAGGCCCATGGCGCGATGACCATGGGCAAGACCATTATCGATGCCTTCGTGCTTCTCAACTATCTGGAAGAAAACGCGCAGCGCCAGTATATGGCGGCCCAGATCGGCACGCCCTATGCGTTCACGGCGGACGAGCTGGCCCTGTGCCGCGAGAAGCTGTGGAGCGAAAGCCTGTTCAAACGCACCTGGGATCATTTCAGCGCCAAACTCGATGAAGGCGCTTGAGGCGCTGAAGACCCTATATCCCAATCGGTAATTTCGTACTCTCTTTAGGACAGTCACAGTGGCACAACCTGATCGATTTTTGATGGCCGGCGTAATGGGCTGGCCGGTGATGCATTCGCGCTCGCCCCTCATGCATAATTACTGGATGGAACAGCAGGGGCTGGCCGGCACCTACGTCTTCCTGGAGATCAAACCCGGTGAACTGGCCCCGGCCCTGAGGGCGCTGCATCCGCTGGGCTTTTCCGGCTGTAACCTGACCATCCCCCATAAGCTGGATGCCATGACCATCGTCGACGAGGTGGACGATGTGGCAAAAAAAATCGGGGCGATCAGCTGCGTCGTGGTGCGCGACGACGGCTCGCTGTTCGGTACCAATAACGACTGGCTCGGTTTCCTCGGCAATTTGAAGCAGAAATATCCCGATTGGCGCGCCGATGCGGGACCAGTAACGGTCGTCGGCGCCGGCGGCGGCGGCCGGGCGGTCTGTTACGCCCTCCTGCACGAAGGCGCCACCGAGATCAGGCTGGTCAACCGCACACGTGAAAAAGCCGACATCATTGCCGCGGAATTCGGTGGCCCGATCCAGGTACTGCCGTGGGAGGACCGTCACGATGCCCTCGATGGCGCGGCCATGGCGGTCAACGTCACCAGCCAGGGGATGGTGGGCGAGGCGCCGCTGGATCTGCGGCTCGACAGTCTGTCGGATACCGCCCTGGCCGCCGATATTATTTACACGCCCCTTGAATCGCCCTTCCTCGCCGCCGCGAGGGAACGGGGCAACCGGACGATCAACGGCCTCGGCATGCTGCTCCATCAGGGCCCGCCCGCGTGGAAAAGATGGTTCGGTGTGGAACCCACCGTCACAGCGGAACTTCGCGCGCAGATGGAGCGCAGCATCGCCGGAGATTGAGACCCCACGCTCGCGATCCGCACTGCCCTATGCTATAGGGCAAAGACTCAATTGACTTTGGGCGCCCGTAGCTCAGTAGGATAGAGCACCAGATTCCTAATCTGGGGGTCGCAGGTTCGAATCCTGCCGGGCGCGCCAATTACCTCAATGGGTTAGCCGCTGGATCACAGAGAATGACAGTGGGCGCATGGCCAAAGACAGCCACGTTGACAGCCACCCGACCCGGTTTTGTTCGTTTCTAGCCGGTCAGAATGCTATCCATCTCACTGGCTGCTCGCTGCTGCAACTCCGGAATTACGTGGCTGTACGTGTCCATCGTCAAGCTGATCTGAGAGTGGCCCAGAATGTCCATAACGACCCGTGGATGGACGCCCTGAGCAAGTAGCAGGGTGGCGCAGCCATGCCGGAGATCGTGGAAACGCTGGTGCGGCAGGCTCACCTGCTTAAGCGTCCGAGAAAAATGCCGATTGACGTTCCTCGGATCAAAGGGCGTGCCGATGGTGGATGTAAATACGAGTCCACATTCTTGCCACCGGGAACCGGCCAACAGGCGCTCTTGAAGCTGGCGCGCGCGATGCATACGCAATGAGACCACGGCAATCTCGGGAATGGAAACCGTTCTGCGGCTACGCGTCGATTTTGGATCGACCAATTGAAGCGAGCCGTTTACGCGTTGCAGCGCCTTACGCACCCGCACGGTTGCCACGTCGAAGTCAACGTCATCCCAATGCAGGCCAAGCGCCTCACCCTTCCTCAGCCCTACGGCGAGAGCCACCGTATATAGCGCCTCCAACCGATCACCCTTGATCGCAGCGAGGAATGTCCGAGCCTGATCCGGATTGAATGGCTGAACTTCCGGCCTGCGCGCCTTTGGGCGATCCACCAATGTGGCGACGTTTTGAGCGATCAAGCCCCACTTGTGCGCCCGCCCGAGCGCCTGTCGAAGAACGGTGAGTGTGTACTGAATAGTCCGCTCGGAGTAGCCGTGTCTCCGCATTCCGTTCATCAAGGATTCTATATCCTGTCCGGCGAGCTTTACCAGCCGTGACCGCCCAATGGCCGGAACAATGTGAAGCCGCACGTGCCCCTCGTAACCTTCATACGTTCGTGGTCGTACATTTGGCTTCACTGACTCGTCAAGCCAGCGTTCGAGGAACTGTCCGACAGTCTGTTTCTCGGGAGCGACCGGCAAACCTTGCTGGCGGGCGCGGAGAGCTGCCGTGAGCCGTTCCTGGACCTCCTTGCGCGTCTCACCATAAAAATGCTTCCTGCGGCGCTTCCCGCCCGTGTAACCGAGATTGAGAACAGCGACCCACCGACCGTCTTGGCGCTTGAATATCGATCCTTCGTTCTGACCGCGTTTGGACATCGACTAACTCCTTTTGCTAACTCTCTTCTGCCGTTTCTTTTTTGATTTCTCCCGCCGAGTTGAATCATTCGCTTCCCGTTGCTGACGCTTCTGAATTCTATGGCGGCAAGTCGTCGAGCAATATTTTCCTGCGTGAGCTTTGGTTACGAACGTGCTTTTACACGCCACGCAACGCACGACGCGGTTCTCCTCCACGATATCTTGCAGGGCCATGAGCGAAAAAGCTGCCAAGAGTGATGGCGGCACAAACTGCTGTCGCACGGTTCCATCCGACATGACAGCGCAGATAGGCGCGGTCCCACTAATGAGAGCAGTTAGCACACCGCTGCTCGTGAGCGCCTTCTCGGTATTTTGCTCAACTTCCGTGGGTTTACTCAGCGCTTTCGCCGCATCTCGTAGGGCGATTGCAGCCTCTGCGAAATTCACCAGCGGTTCCGCATACGTGTGCCAGAATTGTTCTGACAGGGGCCTCGGGTATTGAAAAGTTTCGGCTTCGACCGCTGGCACGCCCGGAAAGAACCGATGCCAAACCCGCGACAACGGCTCAGGCTCCAAGTTGAAATCGCTCTTTATCAGCCCCCTTACGCTGACAATGGAAGGTCTGAGATCTCCCATCCACGGGCCCTGAACAAGATCGCTTTCCTGAGGGATATCGCCTAAAGGCGACGACCCTTCTATTCTCTCACGAACCACCTCATTCCAGCCCTCGGTGCTTCTGAAGTATTGCGTAAGCACCTGGTCGAGCTGGCCCTGGTGATTTTTCGACCGTTCCCAACGGGGCGCGAGGTTGACCCACTCTGCGCGCTGCGGCAATAGACCTAGCAAGCCGTACTGCTGACACCACTGCGTAATTTCGACTTCAATATTCGATGGCACGCCGACTAATGCAGTCAGTTTGCCCGCATCATCTACCTGCCGGAAGTTCTCCAGGTGATCGGCTAGCTGAAATAACGAGCTGTACGGACGTTGTATGGTATTTGAACGCTGGCTTGCAGCGCGTGCGTCACGAAACTCCGCCCAGGGTTTGTACTGCTCCAGACGCGCGCCCCGCCCAGGCCGGATATAGCCGCCGGACACTTCGTAGCGGTCGAACCGCCACCACGTATTCCCAAAAATATCAAAATCTTGCGGCATTTGATATGTCCGCGTCTTTCCTATATTGACGCGGACACTCTAGCACATCAATGTGGGCGCTTCAATAGCCCGCAACGCTTGGAGGAAACCATGAACGACGAAGTGCTTTACGACGCTGCCGACATCCGTCGCCGCCTGAAGGTTGGAAAGTCGAAGGCGTACGAATTATTGAATGAAATGCCGCACGTAAAAATCGGGCGATGCATTCGGGTTCGACCGGCAGTACTTCAGAAATATTTGGAAAATCATTCCGTTGGGTCGGGCGAAGGCAAAGGCGTTTGCGATGAGGCATGACATGAGATCGCCTAACTCCGCGAAGTAACCTATGGCGAAAACCAACGCTAAGGGGCGAAGCAAAGGTGTACCGCGCCATGTGCGCTTAGAACATTCGACAATGGACACACCCGCTTATCGTAGCCTGTCGCCCAACGCGCGCAGTGTCCTGATGGAAGTCATGAAGCGTTACAACGGTTTCAATAATGGAGACGTTGGCCTTGGTTGTCGGGAAGCAGGCGAGGCAATCGGGCGCTCACCCAATACCGCCGCGCTGGCTTTCAAAGAGCTTCAGGCGAAGGGCTTCATTAAGCCTCGTGAGATCGGCCACTTCAACATTAAGAACAGATTGGCCACAACCTGGACACTGGCCTGTAAAGCCCCCGTTCTATGTGCCACTTCCTGAAAGA
>JABJKO010000002.1 GCA_018660305.1 Rhodospirillaceae bacterium | reverse complement strand
GGCGCGGCCTGCTCCTGGTCATCGGTCTTTCTTTCGCCGCTGGTGCTCTGCGATTCCGCGGCGGGCAGAATGCAGTCACCCCACTCATTGATCAGGTCTTTCTGCTTTTCCTGTAACACATAGATCCGCCGCTTGGCGTTTAGTGCCCGGAACATGGCGACGGCGCCGGGCAGCCCCATAAACAGCATCCACCCCATGGCAGCGGCGCCATACATAAGGAACCAGGCATAGATGTCGGTAACGACTTTCATCGCCGTCGAAAGATCGTGACCGGTGGTCCACAAGTGATAGAGCGACGGAATAACCCCAGCAAAATTCATGCCGGCAACGCACTTGGTCAGAAACCGACCCGGGGTTCTGTCTCCCAGAAACGCAGTCATCGTCGGGGCCATACCAATGGCCAGAACCATCGTGGTGGGGAGCGCGAGCAGCAACAGGCCCAACACACCCATGGCGATCACCACGGGTTTGGTCGTCCGCCGTTTCTGTCCAGCCCTGCTCATATGGATGCCCCTACGCGCATTTTAAGAAAACACAACGATGACGGCGGTTGCGAAGGACACACTGGTACTGATGCCGGACGCGATACGCCATCCGAGCCGTTGTACGCTGTCATGAAATTCCTTGGATTCGAGGGCGCCAATTTCCCGCGCCGCGCTGGCGAACTCTCTCATCGCCTTTTTCTTGGCGACCTCATCCTTTTTCAGCGCGTTTTCGCTGTTAAGGCAGGCATGGAGATCCACCAAATTCCCACCGCCCGATAACGCCTTCAGTTTTTTGCGCATTTGATCGCGCATCGATTTTCCCTGATAGCGGTCTACAGCGGGTTCGAGCTCGCGGGCCAGCCAGGCGGTCAGGTGCGGCAGTTCGTCCGGCCCATGTTTGGACTGGACGGCGGCAAACAGCGACAGCATGCCGAGCTTTGTCATGAAGGCGTCGCCCTGGGCGGCTTCCAGGGCGAAAAGAAGACGGTCGATATTCGCTCTGATGCGGCTGGCAATGAAGGCCGTCAGATGTCGGTCGACGATGGTGGGCAGCTCGCCATTTTTCTCAATCAGCTTTTCAAGAATGGGGAGAAGTTCGCGCACATCGGAGACAAATTGGCCCTGAAGAAATTCGCTCTGGCAGGGAAGATGGGGGTTGAGCATGTAGAGACAGCGTTCGATCCCATAGCCTGGTCCGGTGTGACGCATCAATTGCTGCATCCGCCGCATGTCCTTCAGGTCTTTCTCGAACAGAATTTGGTCGCGTGTCGATTGGCAGTTGAACCACTTAATGGCAAGACCGCCCGTAATACTTTCAAGGATGAGATTTACCCGGTCTTTGTCCTTTTTGGCGAAAGCGTGGGCGAGGGCCGGGCCCGTGGAAAAGGGCATGGTGGTCAGTCCGTTGTAGCGCAGGGGGCCACAGGGATCGAGAAACATACAAACCTGGGTAACCTGTGCGGGACCCATTTTGCCGACATCCGCCCTCAGGGCCAAAATGGAGTCTATACGCTCCGACATCGGGCCGTCCGCGGTTATGCGTGACAACCATTTTTCAAAAGAAGGATCCGCGATAGCCTTCCCGGCCTTCTTCCAGCTATCGCCAAATGCATGGGCCAGGGCCCGTAGATTCGAATATTCCTTGCCGCCATACTCAAAGGGTCTTTCAGCAGCGCCGCTGCGCGCTTCCTGAACGGTGGACCGCAGCCCGCCGGCCATCCACTGTTCGAGTTGATCCATGCCCCATCGCTCCTCCGCAATGTCGGAGAGCAGACCGCGCAGCAGTTCGCGCAATCCAAAGGGTGGCCGGGCGCCATCCATCAGAGCGGCATAAGAACCCCGCTTAAGCTTGGACTCGATAATCTCCTCATCCGATTTGTCGCTGAGCGGTACTTTACCCGTGGCAAGGGCGACAATCGTCACACCGAGCGAATAAAAATCATCCCGGACAGTACCGGCACCGCGACTGATCGGCGGGGTCATTCCCGACTCGATGGTTTCATAGACCACCGGCTGCATAAAGGCAGGTGGGTAGCTGATGCAATCGCCCAGCAACACTGAATTTCGTCCCGCGCCATCCCAGTGAATATTATCGGCGCGAATGGAGCGGTGGGTAAGCGAGCGCTGGGTCAGTACACCGAGAGTCTGGATAATGGGCGTCAGTACGCAACGGGTAATTTCCTCGGTGTGAAGCGCGTTGATATTTTCGGCACCCAGCGGCAGAACAGCCCCATGTTCGGGCTTATGAAAGATGATGGCCGTGCGGGCAGCCCTGGATCCTGGCCATCTCACCGACCCGCACTCCAGAGGACGCAGCATTTTGGCGTCCATCATATGTTTGAAGTTGTTTAATAATTCGAGCCGGGGCAACGAATCGGAGGGGCAAATACGCGCGAACAATGCGTCGCTGGAATTGCGATCGTCTCGTACAGTCACAGCCTCGGCACCACCCAAATCCAAATCGGGCAAGCGCGAACCGACCAGTATGTGATACCGGTTATCGAGAACAATATCGCCGGCGGCGGTCTCTTCCTCGTTCTGGTCGTTCTGTGACGATCCGTCGTCGGCCACGGCTAAACTCCTCGTGATCCGCCAAATAGCGGAATCGAACGAGCTTAGGTGTTTAAAGCAAACGGATTATTAATGCGGAAGACAATTTTTTCTTTTATTTTCAATTAGTTAGGTCAGGCCTCAAAATATTTCGATGGGGCCAAAGTATTAAAAATCAAAGACTTAGCACTCGCCCTATGGTGCAAGTTTTCGATCAGCCCGCGAAGGGGTCGTGAACCAAAATGGTGTCATCCCTTTCAGGGCTCGTAGACAGCATCGCCACCGGCGCCTCGATGAGCTCCTCGATCCGGCGAATGTATTTGATGGCGGTCGCCGGCAGATCGGCCCAGCTACGCGCACCCCTGGTACTATCGGACCACCCATCGAGGGTCTCGAAGATCGGCTCGACGCCGGCCTGTGCCCCTCGTCCGGTAGGAAACGAGCTATATTCCTTGCCGCCATAGCGGTAACCCGTGCAGACCTGAAGTGTCTCCATGCCATCCAGAACATCGAGTTTGGTCAACGCGATACCATCAATACCGCCGACCTTCACGGCCTGGCGGACCATCACCGCGTCAAACCAGCCACAGCGGCGGCGGCGGCCGGTCACGGTCCCGAACTCATGTCCCCGTTCGCCAAGGCGCTGGCCGATCTCGTTGTCCTGTTCAGTGGGAAACGGGCCACTGCCGACCCGCGTCGTGTATGCCTTGGTGATGCCAAGCACATATCCGATCGACCGCACGCCCGTGCCGGACCCTACAGCTGCCTGCGCCGCATGGGTATTGGACGAGGTGACGAACGGATAGGTGCCATGATCCACATCGAGCATGGCACCCTGTGCCCCCTCGAATAGAATTCGTTTACCGTCCCGCTTCGCCTCATCCAGATAGTTCCAGACATCATCGGCATAGGGCAGCAGACGCGGCGCCATTTCCCGCAGCGCTGCCAGAAGCTCGACGGCATCGGTTTCGTCCGCCCCGAGACCGCGTGCCAACGCGTTATGGTGCGAAAGAAGCTGGTCGACCCGCTCAGACAGTTGCGCATCCTCGGCAAGATCACAGACCCGGATGGCGCGGCGCGCAACCTTGTCTTCATAAGCCGGCCCTATGCCCCGTCCAGTGGTGCCGATTTTACCGCTGCCCCGCGCTTCCTCACGGGCCCGGTCGAGCGCGCCATGCAGAGGCAAAATCAGAGTTGCGTTGTTGGCGATCTTCAACGTATCCGGCGTAACGGTGACACCCTGAGACGCGATGGTTTCGATCTCGTCGAGCAGGGCCCAGGGATCCACCACCACCCCATTCCCAATGATCGAGAGCTTGCCGGGCCGCACCGAGCCGGACGGCAGCAGGCTGAGCTTGTAGGTTACATCACCGATGACCAGCGTATGGCCCGCGTTGTGCCCCCCCTGGAACCGAACCACCACATCGGCCCGATTCGACAGCCAGTCGACGATCTTACCTTTTCCCTCGTCGCCCCATTGCGAGCCGACGACCACCACATTGGTCATGCTTTTTGTCCTTTTTGGACCGGTTCCGGTCCCGCTTTACCCAACAGATGCGAACAGCCGATTGCGACGGCCTGTGCGCGGTTATCGGTGTGGGCTTCCAACGCCATTACCGTAACCCATCCCTCATCGCGCAGTGTCGCGGCGGCGGAAATATCGGTTTCATAGGGAATGAAAACGCGCCTCCCCTCTTCACCGGGTGTCACCAGCGCCAATATACCATCGACGTAAAGCGTCACGCCGGTAGCCCGTTCACCTTCTTTGTCGCTGCCGTCGATATCGCGTGCGCGGTACCGCCCGCCGCTTGCCAGCTCGCCGGAGTGACCCGCGGCGAAGACCGTGAAACCGATGCCGGTGTGATATTCGAACCCACGATTTTCCACCGGATCAAGGGTGAGAACAATGCCGGGTGACATGGCCCGGACCAGCGCGACCACCTCAGCGACGCGATCCCGCTCACCGGCGGCCGTATCCGGCAAATCCATAGCGGCCATCTTCGCAAGCGCCTCATCCACCGGCCCGGTTGCCGACAACAGGCCGGTCAGCATGGCGGCCGCTGGTCCGGCCACGGACGCAACGCCATCAGGATCCTTGCGGTCCAGCGCTTCGCGGATCGACAGCGCCAAATCGCCGTCAATGCCGTGCCGTTCCAGCAGACTTGGCACCAGCCTGGGAACCGTCAAATCAACTGTCAGACCATCGACCCCCGTCGCCGCGATCGCCTCCATAGCCATGGTGATGATTTCCGCATCGGCGGCGGGTGCTGCGGCGCCGATAAGCTCGGCGCCGACCTGAACGATCTGACGTTCAGGCCTGAGCTGACTGCCGCGGACCCGCAACACATCCCCGGCATAGGACAGACGCAGCGGCCGCGGCGTTCCTGCGAGACGGGATTTCGCGATGCGCGCGATCTGCGGCGTAATATCGGCGCGCACCCCCATCATGCGCTGCGATACGGGATCCATCAGCCGAAAGGTCTGCGACGCCACCGCAATACCGGCGCCGGCCAGCAGGCTGTCTTCGAACTCGATCAGTGGCGGCTTGACCCGGTCATAGCCGCGCGCCGCGAACACGGCTACCAGGATCTCGACAATTGCCGCTTCGAAGGCCGCGTCATGCGGCAGCACGTCGCGGAGTCCCGCCGGCAATAGGGCATTGCGTTCATATTCGGTCATAACTTAAGGCGTCTGGTGTAAGCGTTTAATGTCCTGGTTCGGCGCAGCGGGGTATCTAGCGGGTTTAGCCTCCCGGCGCAACGGGCCCGCCATTACGGATCAGAAAGGTACGGTGATTCCCTCCATCATACCATCGCAATTCACCAGGTCGACGCGTTTCCAGGCAATTTTGAACCCGTCCTTGTTGCCTACCAGGCCATGGGTCAGCGCGCCGGCAAAGTGACGCTGCATATCGCGGCGAAACTCAGTCATTTGAAAGCGCGACGAGACCCTTATATCGGCCCCGTCCTTACCCACATCGGGCGGCTCCATCATCACATTGCCGATGATCCGGCTGGTCCGGGACGGTGGCGACTGCGCATGGATATTGGGATTGCTCAACCGCCGTACTCGCGTCTCCAGAAGCCGCCGATCGTCATAGATCACCGATACCGTCTCCAGAGGGTTTTCCTGGTTGGGGTCTGTCGGCACCCAGTACCAGGCGGAATCGGTAAACAGGGCGAGCCAATCGTCGAACCGGGAATCGTCCAGCAAACGGGCCTCATGATAAAGAAATTGTTCAACATCACGCATGTCGGTCACGGCACGATCACTCCGCGCCCGCCATGGAGTCCGACCAGGCGGCGAACATGTTTCTGATATGCAGCTCGCTCAGCCCGTTCTCGGCCTGCAACCCGCCATACCCATCCGAAGTATCGCGCCCCAGCCCGCGGGACATGGGCACCCAGTCGTTGCCGTGGCTCTCCAGCCCGCCGCGCAGCCGGTCATAGGTCTCCAGATCGTCGGTCAGCACGGGCGAGGCAGTGGCGTTGGTGATATTGGCGAAGCGGATGGTGTCATGAAACATTTTTTCCGGCGCGCCCTTGAGGCGAAAGCAAAACCCCAGCACTTCGGTTCGATCGACGGCGACGGGCTGGACAACGCGGAGCTGGCGGAACTGGCTCATGAAGGAAATGGTCGGATAGATATTGGTATTCCAGCGCGTTACCCCGAGAATCTGGCGCGCCCGTTCCTTGCCCTTCACAGCTTCCATTGCCGCGACATAGTCGGCAAAGGATGGATCGTTCTGCGCGACAACCAGCTTTTCGTCATCATGATAATCGCCGAGATAGCTGTGTCCGTTGGGATAAGCCCAGAGCCCCACCTGCTTGTCCCAGAATTCCAGCGGCGCGCCGTTCTGACGCATCTGGCGCACGCCGATTTCGCCGGCGCCATCGCTAAACGCGGCGTCATCCTGTTCACGGGCCGCCTCGATGGACGACAGATGCACGCTGGTGGGGTGCAGCCCATCACACACGTTCTCGAAAATCAGCTTCCAGTTGCCGCGATAGGCGTGGCGCGCAATGCCTCCCGCCACCTCGATTTCACCTTCCGGGGCACGGTCCACCAGATCATCGAACGAACTGGTCATATGGCCGAGATAGTCGGTCAGTGACGGGCCCTTGGGGCTCAGAGACGCAAAGATAAAACCGCGATAGCTATCGACCCGCGCCACCGGCTGCATACCGTAGGACGGATCGGCTGTATCGACGGTGCCCTCCGGATAGCCCTGCCGCACGGGAACGGATTTCAAGCGCCCGTCGGTCTCATAAGTCCAGCCGTGATAGCAGCAGCGGAACTCATCCGCATGGCCGCTTTCCGACGCCACAACCATGGCGCCGCGATGGCCGCAGCGGTTGTACAGAACCCGAACGCTGTCGTCTTCATGGCGCACCAGAACCACCGGCTGGCGGCCGATGCGGGTGCAGAAATAATCGCCGGGCTTTCTGACCTGGCTGTCATGGCCCACATAGATCCAGGCCGTGCCAAACAGAAGGTCCATCTCCCGTTCGAAGATATCCGGATCCGTATAGACCCGGCGATGCACCCGGTCCTCCCGGACCAGGTCGTCGGTGCGAAACCCGTCGTTCACCGTTTCCTCCCTATGCCACGGTTCGCCCGATCATGCGGACTCCCGTCCCGGAGCGCAATGGCGGCAGGCTTGGCCGGTGCCCGCCAATCCTGTAATCACTGGGGTATGACAGCAGATTTTATGAATGGCTGGATCGACAATGCGCGCGCCTTCAGCACCGGCAGCGCGGCGTTTGCGCGGGCATCGGGCGCAGAAACCGGATCGCCGCAGGCGGCCCTGATCGCTCCCTCCGACCTGTCTCTTGATCCCCTGACCCTGACCGGCGCCGCGCCGGGCGAAATTTACGACATCCGCACCGTCGCGGGTCTGGTGCCACCGTCGGCCGGCGAGGATATAGACCGCACCGTCGGCGCCGCGCTGGAATTTGCCGTTATCATCTATGGTGTCAGACACATCGTGCTGCTGTCGCATCCCGGCTGCGGGCTGGTGCGGTGTCTGCTGGACCAGGACGGGCCTGGCGCACTGGCGGTATCGCACGGCCGCTTCCTGCCATCCTGGACCGCGATGGCCGCCAGCGCGGTAGGCCGGATGCTCAATGTCGATATCGCCGAAGACCTGCGGGCGCGACTGTGCTGCGAGGAGCTGATCCGTGTGTCGTTCGAGAATCTCATGACGTATCAATGGGTGCTCGACCGTGTTTTCGACGGCCAATTGCAACTTCACGGCTGGTATTGCGACCCGGACAGCGGCATTTTCGCGAGCTTCGATCCCAGCACGGACAGTTTTGTCGACGGTTAGCGATCAGAAGTCAACGCGATCAAAGCAGCGTCAGCGACACATGGGCGTGATTATCGACATCGATGACGCCGGCAACGTTCCTGGCGGCAACGGAGAGGGCATTGCGTTGCGAGTCCGACCGCACCGACCCCCATATATGAACCTTGCCATCTGCAACCATCACATTGACGTGGGCCGCGTCGGCCCACGGTTCGTCCTGCAAAAGCTGAATCAACTCGTCACGAATGGTGCTGTCCGCGCGTGACGGCGGGGTAGAAATTTTGTCCTGCTGGAGGGTAAGCGCCTGCAATAAATTTGCCCGGCTAACGATTCCGACGATCTGGCCGTCGCTGACAATCGGCACACGTTTGATCTTTTTACTTTCGAGGGTTTCGGCGATTTCCCAGAGCGGGGTGTCCTCCCCGGCGGTGATTACCCCTTTCGTCATCACCTCTTTGGCGGTCATGCCATGTGACTTGACGAATTCATCGGCGAGAACTGTCGCGTTCCCGAACATGGACAGCCACCAGCTATGCTTTTGCGGCAGGCCTGTTTCCGCCCGGCGCACCAGGTCGCCTTCGCTGACCAGTCCGACAAGGGCCTGCGATTTATCGACGATAGGGACCGCGCTTATCCGATGGTCGAGCATAAGTTGGGCGATCTCAAGCAGGGTCGTCTCCGGCACGGCGGTTATCGCCGGTGACGTCATAATATCGCGGGCATGCACAGGCCTTCTCCTCGCAATCCATCATCTTAGCTGGACCAGAGATAGCGTTTGAAACGCCCGGATTTAATACGTAGGAGCGCGTATCGGCGGCCGCGGGAGAGAGCAGCCCCTACCCAGTCTGTTCCATGGCCGGGAAGTGAAGCGGGGTGACTTCGAGAACATTGGGAACAGATCGGGCTTTTTCGAGGACGGAATCATTGAGCGGATGGTCGAGCTCAAGGAGCGTCACCGCATCACCGCCTGGTTTGGTGCGGCCAAGGATGAAGTTGGCGATATTGATGCCCTCTTCGGCCATGGCGGTGCCGAAGGCGCCGATGATACCCGGTTTATCGTGGTTCATGGTGTAGAGCATATGCGGCCCCAGCGAGGCTTCCATAGGCACACCGCCGATTTCGGTAATGCGCGGCTTGTCGCCGCCGATCAGCGTACCGGCGATGGAAAGCTGGCGCCGCTCGGTGGTCACGGTAAGACGCACCAGCGTCTGATATTCGCAGTCGCGCTCATGGCTCACCACGGAGACACCGATATCCCGGTCGCGGGCGACCACCGGCGCGTTGACCATGTTGATGGATTCCATCATGGGCGACATTACGCCCTTGAGCGCACAGGCGGTGATGGGGCGGGTATTGAGATCGGCCGCCTGGCCTTCATATTCGATGGTCACCGATTTAAGCCCGGTGCGGATGACCTGCCCGACAAAACTGCCCAGCAGTTCGGCGAGCAGCATATAGGGCCTGAGTTTGGGGGCATCCTCGGCGCTGACCGAGGGCATATTGATGGCATTGACCACGGCGCCGGTCAGTAGATAGTCCGACATCTGTTCGGCAACCTGCAACGCGACATTTTCCTGCGCTTCGGTGGTCGAGGCGCCGAGATGCGGGGTCCCGACCACGTTATCCATGCCAAACAGGCTGAACCCGGTGGGCGGCTCGGTGGCGTAGACGTCGACCGCATAGCCCCCGACTTTGCCGGATTCCAGCGCCGCCTTCATGTCTTTCTCGACCACCAGTTCGCCGCGCGCGCAATTGATCACCAGGACACCATCCTTCATGGCGGCAAAGGCTTCCACATTGAGGATTTCCCGCGTCGCATCGGTCAGAGGCGTGTGAACGGTAATGACATCGGCACGGCGAAACAGCTCTTCGAGCTCAAGTTTTTCGATGCCGAGATCGGCGGCCTTTTCCGGTGTCAGGAACGGATCGTAGCCCACCACCTTCATCTTGAGACCGATGGCCCGCTCCACCACACGGGAGCCGATATTGCCGCAGCCGATGACGCCCAGTGTCTTGCCGGTCAGCTCCCTCCCCATGAAGCGGTTTTTCTCCCACTTGCCGGATTGGGTCAGCCGGTCGGCCAGCGGGATCTGGCGCGCCAGGGAGAACATCATGGCGATGGCATGTTCGGCCGTAGTGATGGCGTTGCCGAACGGCGTGTTCATGACCACGATGCCGCGTGAGGAGGCCGCATCGAGATTGATGTTGTCGACGCCGATACCGGCCCGCCCGACCACTTTGAGATTTGTCGCGGCGTCCAGGACTTCCGGCGTGACCTTGGTCGCCGAGCGGACCGCAAGCCCGTCATACTCACCGATACAGGCGATCAGCTCTTCGGGCGACATGCCGGTGATCATATCGACCTCGACACCGCGGTTTTTGAAGATCTCAACCGCCGCTGGGCTGAGACTGTCTGAAATAAGAACTTTAGGCATGAGTATGTTTCCTAGTCTGCCGCGGCATATTCGGCCCGCACGGTGGCGAAGGCCCAGTCCAGCCACGGGAATAAAGCGTCAAGATCATCGGTTTCGATGGTCGCCCCGGCCCAGATCCGCAGGCCCGGCGGAGCGTCGCGATACCCATTGATGTCGTAGGCCACCCCTTCGGCGTCAAGCAGCGCTTCCATGCGCTTGGGAATGGCGGCCTGCTCCTTGTCCGACAGAGCGGCAAACCAGGGGTCTACGATACTGAGACACACCGATGTGCAGGATCGGATGGCGGGATCGGCGGCGAGAAACTCGACCCAATCCGTTTTCTCCACCCAGCCCGCCATGGCGGCGAGATTGGCTTCCGAGCGGGCGATCAGCGCCTCGGCGCCGCCGACGCTTTCGCCCCATCGCAACCCGTCCAGGGCGTCTTCAACACATACCATCGAGGGCGTGTTAATGGTCTCTCCCCGGAAAATTCCCTCGACCAGTTTGCCGCCGCTGGTCATGCGGAAGATCTTCGGCAGGGGCCAGGCCGGCACGTAGCTTTCAAGCCTTTCCACGGCGCGGGGGCTCAGGATCAGCACGCCGTGCTGTGCTTCGCCGCCCATGACCTTCTGCCAGGAATAGGTCACCACATCGAGCTTGTCCCACGGCAACGCCATGGCGAAGGCCGCCGAGGTGGCGTCGCAGATGGACAGGCCTTCGCGGTCGGAGGTAATCCAGTCGGCATGGGGAACGCGCACACCGGAGGTCGTCCCGTTCCAGGTGAAGACCACGTCGCGGGACCAGTCCACCTGGCCGAGATCCGGCAATTCACCATAGGGTGCGTCAATAATACGGACATCGTCCAGCCTGAGCTGCTTGGTGATATCGGTCACCCAGCCGGCGCCGAAGCTCTCCCAGGCCAGGACATCGGTGCCCCGCTCGCCGAGCAGCGTCCACAGTGCCATCTCGACGGCGCCGGTATCGGAAGCGGGCACGATACCAATGCGGTAATCGTCTGGCAGGCCAAGGATTTCGCGGGAACGATCGAGTACTTCGGCCAGCTTGGCCTTACCCGGACCGGAACGGTGCGACCGACCGACCAGCGAATCGCTCAGAGCATTCGCCGTCCATCCCGGCCGTTTGGCACAGGGACCTGAAGAAAAACAAGGATTTTGGGGACGCAGCGCAGGATGCGCCGGCGTTTCAATATTAGTCATAATGACTCTCCCTTACAGAAGAGGCGCAACCCGTTGGGGGGTCGTGGCCCGCGGTTCTTGTAGTGGGTGTGCCCCGTTCCGTCAATCGGAGTCACAGGTTGTGCGAAATTGTCGCAGCAATTTTGAGCAATGAGCTTTTTCGCATCTGTGCAATTCTGCGCGCGCCTCAGGACGTAAAGCATTATAATCGGGGTCATGAGCTCTCCGCATATACTCGTCGTCGACGATGATTCGCGTTTGCGCGAATTGTTGCGCCGCTATCTGAGTGAAAACGATTTCATCGTCTCCGTGGCCAACGGCGCCGACGAAGCGCGCAAACTGCTCGCCGGTATTACCTTCGATCTGCTGGTCGTCGACGTCATGATGCCGGGCGAAGACGGATTGTCACTGACCCAGTCGATCCGCCAGAATGGCAACATTCCGATCCTGCTTTTGACGGCGCGTGGTGAGGTCGAGGACCGCATCGCGGGGCTGGAACGCGGCGCCGACGATTATCTGGTTAAACCGTTCGAGCCGCGCGAACTGGTGCTGCGGATCTCCACCATTCTCCGTCGTGCCGCCCCGCCGATCGCGCGGTCACACCTTCAGCTCGGGGATTGCCGGTTCGACGTGGAACGGGGTGAGCTGTGGCGACAGGATGAACTCGTCAAATTGACATCCGTAGAGGAACGGCTGCTCAATACCCTGGCGCTTGCCGCCGGCGAGGCCGTCAGCCGCGAAGCCCTGATCGAGCAAAGCGCTATCGATGGCGGTGAGCGAACAGTCGATGTCCAGGTTACACGGCTGCGCCGCAAGATTGAACCGAACCCGCGCGCACCACGATTTCTGCAGACCGTTCGCGGTCATGGCTACAGGCTGCGGCCGGAATGACCAGCCTCGCCCGCCGCTTCTCCATAAAAAGAATTTTGCCGCGATCGCTGCTCGGCCGGTCGCTCATGATTATCGTGACACCGCTGATCGTTCTTCAGGTGGTATCGGCCTGGATATTTTACGACCGGCATTGGGAAACCATTACCCGCCGCCTTGCGAGCGCGGTCGCCGGTGAGATCGCCAGTGTCATCGAAAACCGGCGAAATTTCGCCGGCTCGGCGAACCAGGAGTGGATATTTTATTCCGCAGGCGCCAATCTCGGTCTCAAGATCGACTTCCGCCCCGATGCCATATTACCCAACGAATCAGCCGTAAAAGGCAGTGGTATTCTGTGGCGCGTCCTCGGTAATGCGCTGCGTGAACGGGTCAGACGACCGTTCCAGATGGATACGGAATCGTTCGATCGCCAGGTCCATGTTCACGTTCAGCTGCCGGACGGAATTATGGATGTGGTGGTGGATCGCGAGAGGCTGTTCAGCTCGACGACTTATATATTTGTCATGTGGATGGTCGGCACATCGCTGGTCCTTTTCGCCGTCGCCATGGTTTTTATGCGCAATCAGGTGCGGCCCATCCGGCGCCTGGCAAACGCCGTCGACAGCTTTGGCAAGGGCCGCGACGTTCCCGGTTTCAAACCCGAGGGGTCGACGGAAATCCGTCAGGCGGCCGCCGCCTTCAACGTCATGCGCAACCGAATCCAGCGCATGATCAATCAGCGCACGGAAATGCTGGCCGGCGTGTCGCACGATCTGCGAACGCCCCTCACCCGAATGAAGCTGCAGCTCGCGCTGCTCGGGGATTCCGCTGCGGTGGAGGAGCTCAAGACCGATCTCGCCGAGATGGAAAAGATGGTCGAGGAATACCTCGCCTTTGCCCGCGGCGAGAGCGCGGAGGGCGTGGTGGTCAGCGATGTCAGCGAAATTCTGGCCGATATCGTCCATCGGGCGCGGCACGAGGACACCGACATCGTGCTGAACATGGAGGGCGATCTGTCAGTCCCGCTGAAGCCCAACGCCTTCCGGCGCTGCATCACCAATCTGGTCAATAACGCGGTGATCTATGGCGGCAATGTCGCGATCCACGCGGCCCGTTCGGGCAATGCCATCGAAATCATAGTCGATGACGACGGGCCGGGCATTCCCGAAGATCAGCGCGACGAAGTCTTCAAGCCATTTTACCGGCTGGACAGCGCACGCAGCCCCGATACCGCCGGGACCGGGCTGGGACTGACCATTGCGCGGGACGTCATGCATGGCCATGGCGGCGATCTGGTGCTGGAGGATTCACCCACCGGCGGCGCGCGGGCCAGGATGCGCCTGCCAATTTAACGAATTAGGTCTTTTAGTCGGTCGGCCAACAATTCGCCGATCTTGCGTGATCCGCTGGCGGTCGTGTGCAGGAGATCGCTGAAATCCTCCGACACGAATTTGATCGCGGACGCCAGATCAATACAGATCGTCGGTACATCGCGGCAGGTCGTCATCATCGTTTCGTTATATAGAAGCTGCACGACCTGCCAGCGCACCGACTCGCGATCGATGGCATGGTCACGCCGTCAATGACAATGGCGCCACCCCGTTGCTGGGTGACAAAGATGGGCATCGTTGATCCCCACATAAAGCAGGACATATGTGGGCTTCAGACCGGGTATCTGGGGAAACCAAGCCTAAAAACTTCTGATATGCCCAACGGAGGTGTGGCCATCGATTCCGGCATTGGCGAGACGTAAATTCCGGGGGATCGTTAGAAACGGAAATTGGGCCCGAAAAACCAGGTGCCGAAGATTATCTCAGCGAGAATCAGGGTTCCGAAGATAAAGACAGATTTCCGGCCGGCAACACGCATCCAGGATTTGACGATCATTCAACCGGCTTGCCGTTGGGGAGAGTGTCCCGTCATGCGGACTCGTCATCTGTAGGTTTGTGCCGCCCCTTCAGACCGGCTCCATTCAAAAATCGGGCGGCGCGTTCCGCCTGCTTTAGCCGGCGGTCGAGAAACGCCAGCGTCTTGCCCTGATCTTCGCTGTCGTCACCAAGCCACACCGACAGCGCGCCCAGATAAATTGCCGCGAGACCCTTGGTGCGAAGCGCCCCGCGAAAACCGGCCGCCGGCAGCCCGGCGGCTTCCAGCGTCCAGGCCATGGAGGCCAAAAATCCGGGCGCCATGGACAACGTACTCACCGGATCAAATGGCAAATCGTGCAGGATCGAGCGGATAGCGGCCTTGTGGGGCGCCAGCGCATCGAGCCGCTGCATCATTACGTCGAGCAGCCGGTCGTGCGGCGGCTCGTCCACCGACGGGTCGGCGTCGGCCAGCATGGCAGCATTCGTCCGTTCCATAACCGCCATAACGATCGCGGTTTTTGAGGGGAACTGTTCGTGAAGCTTGCCAAGGGGTTGTTTGGCCGCGGCAGCAATATCGCCGAGACCGACATTGCGCCAGGGCCGGTCACCGGCGAGATCAAGCGCGGCATCGATTATCCGGTCGCGGACAGGGCGTGGTCGTTTTGCCATGGCTCTCTCCCTTCCTCGTTGCATATCTTAGGGTCCCTACCCGATCAATCCAAGCGTCACGTCCTGCGAGAAAACATTGAACCGCGGCAGCCAGTATGCGATTCTATTGCGAGGAGCCATCAAGCCGCTATCACCATGCGCCACACCGCCATTAACCGCATCATGAGAACCGTCCGCGGTCAGCCGCGTCTGAGCCGTGGCGAGGAACGTGAACTGTTCCAACGCCTGCGCAGCGGTGACAAAGCGGCGGCAAGCAAGCTGGTCACCAGCCATCTGCGTTTTGTTCTCCATATCGCCAAGCGCTATGCTCGCTACGGCCATCCGCTGGCCGATCTGATCCAGGAGGGAACTGTCGGGCTTCTGGAAGCCGTCAAGCGCTTCAACCCCGACCGCGATGTACAGCTTTCGACCTACGCCATGTGGTGGATACGCGCCGCCATCCAGGATTATGTGGTCCGGTCACGATCGCTGGTAAAGGTCGGCACGACCGCGGCGCAGAAGAGCCTGTTCTTCAATTTGCGACGCCGCGTTGGTGAGATGGTTGATGGCGACGGCCCAAGCGAGGAATTCGCCCGCAATCTGGCAACCCGCTTCAACATGTCGGTCACCGAGATTTTTAATTTTGCGCGGCGGGTCGCCCGGCCGGATCAGTCGCTCGATGTGGCGACCAGCCAGGCCGACGGATTGTCGATGATCGATCAGGTGCGGGACGAACGGCCGACGCCGGAGGACGTTCTGGTCGCGGAAAGCGAGGGCCGCTTCTGGCTCGAAATGTTGAGCCGCGCCCTGTCCGCATTACCACAACGCGAGCGGGTCATCATCCGGCGCCGGTTTCTCACCGAAAAAGCCCCGAGCCGGGCCGCGCTGGGTGCGGAATTAGGCCTGTCCAAGGAACGGGTCCGCCAGTTGGAAGTTCGGGCGCTTGAGCAGCTCCAGGCTATCCTTCAACCACTGCGCGACCAGGCCGACGCCGTCATGAACCCACCGCTCCGGCAACCCTGAGATAAGTTTAGCCCGCCAATTCGCGGGACCGGCGAGTGGCTGCGTCGATAGCGCGGGTCATGAGATCTTTCATCCCATTTGTATCCATCAGGACATCGAGGGCCGCCGCGGTAGTCCCCCCCGGACTGGTTACATTCTGACGCAATGTCGCCGCCGGGTCAGGCGACTGGCGGGCAAGCTCACCGCTGCCAATTACCGTCGCCCTGGCGAGTTGCTCGGCCAGCGCGGGATCCAGACCGGCGGCGACACCGGCCTCCGCCATGGTCTCGATCAATAGAAAAACATAGGCAGGACCGCTGCCAGACACCGCGGTAACCGCATCCATCAGCCCTTCATCCTCAACCCAGGCCACTTCGCCCACCGCTTCCAGAAGCCCGTGACAGCGTGTCTTCTGTTGTTCGGTGATATGCGCATTACCGCAGGCGACGGTAATACCGCGCCCGACCGCGGCGGGCGTATTGGGCATGCTGCGAATGATCGCCGCATCGTCGCCGAGATGTTTCTCAAAAAACGAAATTGGCCGACCGGCCGCTATGGACAGAAATACCGTTTCGGGCCGCACAAACCGCCTGTAGCCCGGAACGATATCGTCCATTGCCTGCGGCTTGACGGCATAGACGACCACACCGGGCGCGGCGCCCTTATCAAGAGCATCCAGCTCTTCGACGGCCTTTACGCCAAATTTCGCCGCGATGGCGTCGGCGCCATAGGGCTCGACAATTGTCACCGACGCGGGATCCACGTCCCGCCCCAGCCATCCACCGAGCAGCGCGCCGCCCATCTTGCCGCAACCGACCAGAAGCAATTCTTTTGTCACAGCAGACCCTTTCCGAAAATATCGCGTTTAACGGTCGGATCAGAATAGCAAATTTTGAGGGATCGCCAACGGGCGGCGCTGTGCTATCGCCGCACAGTAAATTGAATCAGATGCAAATCCTGGACGTCAGGCTTCGCCGACCGTATCGATCATGGCCGCGTCGACGGCGTCCTTCGGTGTCTTGCCACCCCAGATGACATATTGGAAAGCCGGGTAAAACCGCTCGCTCTCGGCCAGCGCGATTTCAATCAAATCCTCAACCTGTTCGACGCTGACGCCGCTGGATCCTCGAAGCAGGGTGGATTGACGAAAGACCGGCAGACCGCGATCGGCCCACAGATCGAAATGGCCAACCGCCATGCGCTCATTGATACGGGCCAGCAATTCATTGATCGCGGTCCGGCGATGATCCGGCACATTCATCTCAAACGCACAGGCGAAATGAATGGCGCACAGATCGTCCAACCAGGAAAAAAACAACCGGTAATCGGTCCATTGCCCGGTAATCTCTATGGCCAGTTCGTTGTCGCTCCCACGATCGACCGACCAGCCGTGGGCGCCTGCTATCTTTTCGATAAGATCAATCGGATTGGCCGTGGCCGCACCGTGTTCCGTGACAGCCGCGACCGCCATAAATTGCCCCCTTTGATTGCCGCACTATTCAGCGGCACGCCAGAACCCCGTTCTCCACCCCAAAATTGAACCGACTTAAGTACATTTTGTGTTTCAACCGGGATGGAACACAATATTTAGGGTGCCAAAAGGCGAGTCAGAGCGCAAGCACAATGTGTGATTCGGACCGATTCTTATGTGGAAAAGTAAGGGCCTGCCGGGCGACACCCGGATTAAAGACGAATGACGGATGCGCGATCGGTTACCCGTCGCCGTCTGCTTTTTTGCCTCCAGCGGTGGACTTGCGCGGTGCGGCCGCCCGCTTTGGTTTGGCGGTCTTTCCCTCGAGTTCGGCGAGGCGGGCAGCCAGTTCTTCCTGTTCGGAACGGGCCTTTATGGCCATCGCCCTGACCGCCTCGAACTCATCACGGGTCACGAAATCCATCGAGCTGAGCACCCGCTCCATTTGCTGGCGGACCAGCGCTTCCACTTCGCGCCGAATACCGGCGAGCGTCCCGGCCGCACCACCTGCAAGCCGGGCCGCGTCATCGAACAATCTGTTCCGTGTTTGCATGATCTTTGACTCTGTTTTTGGTTCACGCGCTCGAAATTTACCGTGCCCCAACAGTATGTCTCTCTCACCCCCCGCCGACAAGCAATGGGGAACGGGTGACGTTAGCTATAGGGGACCGTCCTGCCCCGATTTAAGCGGAGATAACCCATGCCTCCTGCCGGCCCTACCTCCAAATGGGTGGTTTAACGGCTTGTTAACCACGCGGATGGTTTCTTTGGGGGTCACCATTAGGGAGTGCCAAAATGCGCCATAGGGACGTCCAGCCAGGTCAGCGATTTAAATCCGATACGGGATTCGTGTGGGAAGTTCAGCGCGTCACGTTATTGGACAAAGCGCCTAAACATGTGGTGATCGTCAATGTGAACGACCCCACCAGCTCTAAGATTATCTCCGAAGCGGTCCTTTTCGAAACGAACCGCTACGAGCCGGCTCAGTGATTCATTCCTGAACCATCGCCATTGCCGCAATCCGGATCCGCATCGATCCGCGCCGGGACCCGATACATACGCTTGATGCGTGATGACGCGCTGCCTATAAGGGGGCGCGTCATGTCGTTTATGAAGGCTGCATCATGATCCTGGTCACCGGCGGGGCAGGCTTTATCGGTTCGAACCTGGTTGCTGGCCTGGAGGCCCGTGGCGAGACGGATATCATCGTCTGCGACCGTCTGGGCGCCGACGAGAAATGGCGCAACATTGCCAAACGGGACCTCGCCGATCTGATCCCGCCCGAAGAAATTTTTTCATTTATAGCCGCCAACGGAACACGCATCGACGCGGTTTTTCATCTCGGCGCCATATCGGCGACCACGGAAACCGACGCCGATCTGATCGTCGAAAATAATTTCCGCCTGTCGAAAGACCTCTGGGCGCAGTGCGCGCAACACCGCATCCCGCTGATCTACGCGTCCTCGGCAGCGACTTACGGCGATGGCAACGCCGGATTTGACGACAAGGGGAACCGAAAAGCGCTGGCCACCCTGCAGCCGCTGAACGCCTATGGCTGGAGCAAACATCTGTTCGACCGCTGGGTCGCACGGCAGATCGAGACCCGTCCCTCGGCGCCCCGACCGCCGCAATGGGCCGGACTAAAATTCTTCAACGTCTATGGTCCCAACGAGTACCACAAGGGCGGCCAGATCAGCGTGGTCCTGAAGAACTTCCGCGAAGTATCGGGTGGCGGGAGTGCCGTACTGTTCCGCTCGCACCATCCCGATTATGAAGATGGCGGCCAGATGCGGGATTTTGTGTGGGTGGGAGATTGCGTCGACGTCATGGTCTGGCTGAAGGAAAACCCGCAGGTCAGCGGGCTGTTTAACCTGGGGACAGGCAAGGCGCGAAGCTTTGCCGATCTCGCCCGGTCCCTGTTCAAGGCCCTCGGCCGCGACGAAGAGATCAAATTCGTCGACACGCCGCTCGCCATCCGTGACAAATATCAATATTTCACCGAGGCCCGCATGGACCGGCTGCGCGCCGCTGGCTACAAGGCGGCCTTTACCGGTCTGGAATCCGGCGTCACAAAATACGTGCGCGATTTTTTACGCAAGGACGACCCTTATCTGTAGGCCGTTCGAGCCCATATTTCGAATTTGACCAGACGGATCCCTGATGTACGCCATCGCTTTTCCGGCCATCGACCCCATCGCCCTTGAGATCGGCCCTCTCGCCATTCGCTGGTACTCCCTGGCCTATGTGGCGGGCATTCTCCTGGGGTGGCGTTATGGCATGCGTCTTGCAGACAGAACGGACGGCGGCGTGGACCGGTCCCATGTGGACGATTTCATCCTGTGGGCGACATTGGGAATCATTCTGGGCGGACGGTTGGGCTACGTCCTTTTCTACAAGCCGGGCTATTTTATCGACAACCCGATGGAGATTGTCGCCATGTGGAAAGGCGGCATGTCCTTTCATGGCGGCACCATTGGCGTCGTGCTGGCGATCTGGTGGTATAGCCGGCGGCAAAAGCTCGCCTTCCTCGCCTTCGCCGATATCATTACCGCCGCGGTGCCCATCGGGCTGTTCTTTGGGCGGCTGGCGAATTTCATCAATGGCGAGTTGTTCGGCCGGGCCAGCGATGTCCCCTGGGCCATGGTGTTTCCCCATGGCGGCCCCAACCCGCGACATCCCAGCCAACTGTACGAAGCGGGCCTGGAAGGCCTCCTCCTGTTTGCCGTGATCGCGGCGATTATTTTCGGTTATCAGGGTCTCAAGCGGCCAGGGCTGGTCACCGGCACGTTCCTGGCGGGCTATGCCATTGCCCGGTTTATGGTGGAGTATGTGCGCGAACCCGACGCCCATCTCGGCACGCTCTATGGTATCGCGACCATGGGTCAACTCCTGTCGCTACCGCTGGCGGCCTTCGGATTCTGGCTTATCCTGCGCGCGACCCGGCGGTCGTGACACCGCTCGAGGCATTGCTGCGCGGGCGCATCAAATGCGAGGGGCCGGTCCCCGTATCCGACTTCATGGCTATCGCACTGGGTGATCCCGACCACGGCTATTACCGCAAATCCGACCCGCTGGGCGCCAATGGCGATTTCATCACGGCGCCGGAAATCAGTCAGGTCTTTGGCGAACTCATCGGGCTGTGGTGCGCCATAGGCTGGCAGCAGGCCGGCGCCCCGGCAGCGGTCAAGCTGGTGGAGCTGGGACCGGGCCGCGGCACGCTGATGGCGGATGTGCTGCGCGCCGCCAGAACCGTTCCGGCCTTCATTGATGCCTGCGACATCCATCTGGTGGAAACCAGCCCGGCGTTGCGGGCCTGCCAGGAGACCGCCCTCACCGGCCACAATGTAACGTGGCACGATACCCTTGAGCCCGTACCAAACGGTCCCTCTTTAATTATCGCCAACGAATTCTTCGACGCCCTGCCCATCGATCAATATGAACGGACGGATACGGGATGGCGCATACGGTGCGTCGGTATAGATCCGGCGGACGACAGCCTTTGCTATGTCACCGGTGACGCGATCAATTTTAAAGGCCCTGACTTTCCGGTGGCGGTGGATGCCGCCCCGGTGGGGAGCCTGTTCGAAACCTGTCCGGCCGGATTAACGCTGGCCACGACACTAGGCCAGCGCATGGCCGATGATGGCATAGCGACGCTGATCATCGATTACGGTCATGGTCGAAGCGGTGCCGGCGAAACCCTGCAGGCCGTCCGCAACCACAAATCTTGCGGCGTCCTGACCGATCCCGGCGATTCCGATCTGACGGCGCATGTGGATTTTGCCGCGCTGGCATCCCGCGCCGGGCGGAGCGGCGCCCGCATAGTCGGACCGATCCCTCAAGGCGCCTTTCTCACCGCGCTTGGAATCGAGGCCCGGACCGATCAACTGGCCGCCAACGCCGATCAGGATACAGCAAGCCTGCTACGAAGCGGCTGCCGCCGCTTGATAGGGGCCGACAGTATGGGCATGCTGTTCAAGGTGATGGCGCTGACAAACCAGACGGTCGGACTCCCGGCCGGCTTCGATTCCCTGGCGCAATAGACCATATGGTTGACGAGGAAAATCAGAACGTGAACCCGACCCTTAGCTCCCCGCTTCCGGCAATCCACGCCCCAAACCTGTCGGGCAGCGCCACCCTGCGCCACGGGTTTTTCACCCGCGAGGGTGGCGTGAGCGACGGGCTTTATAAGACCCTCAATTGCGGGTTTGGATCTGACGACAACCCCGATCATGTCACGGAAAACCGGCGGCGGGCGGCGCAAGCCCTGGGTGTCGATGCGGCATGCCTGATCACTCCCTATCAGATCCACAGCGCGGACGTGGTGATCGTCGAGGCACCATGGGAGAGAACCAATGCCCCGAAAGCCGACGGCATGGTCACCGCGAGGCCGGGCATTGCTCTCGGGATTCTGACAGCGGATTGCGCCCCGGTTCTGTTTGCCGACGGTGAGGCGGGGGTGATCGGCGCCTGCCATGCGGGCTGGCGCGGCGCCCTCGATGGCGTTACCGGTGAAACAATTGCCACCATGGAAAAACTGGGCGCGAGACGCGACCGGATTGCGGCCGTGATCGGACCCTGTATCGCACAAGCCTCCTATCAGGTGGGGCCGGAATTTCAGGCGGCGTTCGTCGCGGCGGATACCGCCAACGGAGCGCATTTCGTGGCGGATGAGGAAGGCCGCTACCGGTTCGATCTGGCGGGTTATGTGCTGGACCGGCTGAGACACGAGGGCATCGCGGAGCCGCACTGGGTCGGTCTGGATAATTGCGCCGAGGAGGGGCGGCTGTTCAGCTACCGCCGCTCAACGCTGACCGGCGAGCCGGATTTCGGGCGCGGCCTGTCGGCCATTGTTCTCGCGGAATAACATCCATGCCGCATTTGATCCTGTTCGTTATTTTCTGTCTTATTGGCCTGGTGGCGAGTTGTGTCCTGCTCTAACCACCGTCACCCCATAGCTTTCGCATTATTGGCGTCGCTGGTGGCCCTGTTGAGCGCTGCCTGCCAGCCTTTACCGCAGCCCTTTGCCCATGAGGAAAAAGCGGTCAATCCCGCGGCCGCCCCCACCTCGGAGTTCGGCGGCATCACCATCCTGTCAATCTCCGGTATGACAAAGACAAAGTCTGTCGCACTTTCGCAGGCGTTTGCCGATGCGCTGGTCGCCCGCGATATCCTGGCAGGCCCGGGCAGCAGCAACCCGCGCAGCAAATTTATTCAGGGTACGGCCTCGGTTCAGACAGCGGGTCCTCAGCGGACGAACGTGTCCATCATCTGGGATCTCTTCGCTCCGGACGGCACGCTGCTGGGAACGCGGACGGTGCTACGGACCGTGTCGACCAAGGCATGGCGCGATGGCGATCCGGCGACCATGAAGCGGCTGGCCACCGATTCCGGCAAGCCCATGGCCACCCTGGTGCGCCAAACCATCGGCGATGCAAGCAGCGGCGGGACGATCGCGCTCCACGTGGGGTCGATGGACGGGGTATCACCCAACGACAGCCTGTCCTTCAGGCGCGCCATGTCGTCCGCCCTCAAGCGCCGGAATTTCACCATTACGCCAAAACCAACCGGCGCCAAGCTGATCATCGCGGGCCAACTGAAGCTGGGCCCCGAGACAAGTGTTCCACGACCGGTTGAGATCGTATGGTCGGTATTCGATCAGGGCGGGAAAGAACTTGGCAAGCTGACCCAACGCAACACGGTGACACCCGGCACCCTCAAATCGGGCTGGAAAGCGCTGGCCGGCGTGATCACCGACAATGCCGCCGGCGGGGTTGGCGACCTGATCCACCGCCTGCCGCCCGATGCGCTCAAAAAGCGCGCAAAATTTGGCAAATAGACCCCTATGACATTTACAGAGAATCGACTCCTCTGATACATTGCGCCCGCTTTCGGAAATTCTTATTACCGTCTTCGGGGGTTGGCGGTGAAAGGGAAGCCACCTAAATGAAAATCGTTGCCGGCAATAGCAACCGACCTCTCGCAGAGGCGATTGCCGCCTACTCCAACCTGTCCTTGTGCAATGCCAGCGTTCGCCGGTTCTCCGATATGGAGTGCTTCGTGGAGATCGACGAAAATGTCCGCGGTGAGGATGTTTTCGTCATTCAATCCACCTCCTATCCGGCAAACGACAATCTGATGGAGCTGCTGGTCTGTATCGATGCGCTGCGCCGCGGATCGGCGCGCCGGATCACCGCCGTCATGCCCTATTTCGGCTATGCGCGGCAGGATCGGAAATCCGGGCCCCGGACGCCCATCTCCGCCAAGCTGGTCGCAAATCTGATCACCGAGGCGGGTGCCAACCGAGTCCTTACCCTTGATCTGCATGCCGGTCAGATCCAGGGGTTTTTCGATATTCCGCTGGACAACCTCTATACCGCGCCGGTTTTTCTGCGCGATATCGAGCAGATTTACGATGTCAGCAATCTGATCATGGTGTCGCCCGATGTGGGCGGTGTGCTGCGGGCCAGAGCCCTGGCCAAACATCTCGATACGGACCTCGCGATCATTGATAAGCGCCGCGAACGCGCCGGGGTTTCCGAAGTCATGCATATCATCGGCGATGTCGCCGGCCGGGAATGCATCATCATCGATGACATCGTGGATTCCGCGGGCACCCTGTGCAATGCGGCTGTCGCGCTGATGGATGACGGGGCCAAGTCAGTGTCGGCCTATATCAGCCATGGCGTGCTTTCGGGCGGCGCAGTGTCGCGGGTCGCGGCCTCTCCGATCCAGAATCTGGTAATTACGGACAGTATTCTGGGCACCGAGGCGGTTCGGGTGTCCCATAATGTGCGCCAGCTCACCATTGCGCCGCTGATTGGCGAGGCCATGGCCCGGATCAGCGAAGAGAAGTCGGTCTCCAGTTTGTTTGACTATTCCGCCGCATAAGCTTAAAACCCATCGCTCCGCCGATTTGGCGGGATTTCGGCGCACCAGCACCCCTGGAGGCATGCGCCAGTGACGCGCTTGGCATATCGCCGGGCCCCAAACCATACGGAGAATTCGGCATGGCTGATGTCCAAACGCTTGCCGCGGAACAGCGAGATCAGAGTGGAAAGGGGACCGCTCGGGCCGCACGCCGCAACGGCCAAATACCGGCCGTCATTTATGGCAACAAAGAAGAGCCCCTCATGGTGACAGTACAACGTCGCCTCCTCGAACAGGAAATCGGCAAGAGCGGGTTTTTCATTCGCCTCATCGATCTGGATGTCGGCGGCACCACCCACCGCGTCCTGCCCCGCGACGTGCAGTTGCACCCGGTCACCGACGTGCCCCTTCATGTGGATTTTCTGCGCTATTCGGCGGACCGCAAGATCACCGTGGAAATTCCGGTGCATTTCACCAACGAAGCGGAATCACCCGGCATCAAATCCGGCGGTGTTCTCAATATCGTCCGTCACACCATCGAGGTTCTGTGTACTGCCGATCAGATTCCGGATGCGTTCGAGGTGGATCTGACCGGTCTGGAGATCGGCGATTCCATTCACGCCAGCACGCTTTCCCTGCCTAGCGGTGTCGAACTGACCATTACGGACCGCGATTTCACCATTGCCACCGTCGCTGCCCCGACCATCATGCCGGTCGATGAAGAAGAAGAAATCGAGGGTGTCGAAGGCGAAGAAGGCGAAGAGGGCGCAGAAGGCGCCGAGGGCGAAGGCACGGATTCCGGAGAGGGCGGCGATGCCGCGGCTTCGGAAGAGAAATCCGACTAGAGCGGCCACCCTTTCACGCGGGACGCCGGATCCGGAGGCCATATGCTGCTCCTGGTCGGCCTGGGCAATCCAGGTCAAGACTATGCCGGCAATCGGCACAATATCGGCTATATGGCGGTGGACGAAATCGTCCGCCGCTATGGCTGCTCGACGCCGCGCTCCAAATCACGTCCCCATGGGCTGTTCAGCGAAGGGTCCATCGATGGCGAGAAAGTCATCCTGCTCAAGCCGCTTACCTATATGAATGATTCGGGTCAGGCGGTTGGCGGCGCCATGCGCTACTACAAGCTCGAGCCGGAGGATGTATTCGTGTTCCACGACGAGCTTGATCTGGCGGCCGGCAAGGTGCGCACCAAGCGCGGCGGCGGCCACGCCGGGCATAACGGGCTGAGGAGCATCGATTCCCATATCGGGAAGGATTACTGGCGAATCCGGCTGGGCATCGGCCATCCCGGCGACAAGGGCAAGGTCACCGGCCATGTGCTCAAGGATTTCGGCAAGGCGGACAAGGTGTGGGTGGAAAAAATGCTGGATTCCGTGGCGGATGCCATTCCGCTGCTGCTGGCCGGCAAGGAAGCCGATTTCATGAGCCGGGTGGCGCTGCTCACCCAGCCCCCCAGGCCGGCAAAACCGAAGGCCCCGCCGTCGGACCGGACCGGCGAAACCGACACCAATACGGATAAGGCATAATGGGATTTACCTGTGGCATCGTCGGCCTGCCGAATGTGGGCAAGTCGACACTTTTCAACGCGCTCACCGCCACAATCGCGGCGCAGGCGGAAAATTATCCGTTCTGCACAATTGAGCCCAATGTGGGCCGCATCGCCATCCCGGATCCGCGGCTCGATGCCATCGCGGCGCTGGCCAGTTCGGCCACCATCGTGCCGACGCAGATGGATTTCGCCGATATCGCCGGTCTGGTCAAAGGCGCGAGCCAGGGCGAAGGGCTCGGCAACCAGTTTCTCGCCCATATCCGCGAGGTGGATGCCATCGCGCACGTGGTCCGCTGTTTCGAGGATGACAACATCACCCATGTCACCGGCCAGATCGATCCCATCGACGATATCGAGACCATCGATACCGAGCTGATGCTGGCCGATCTGGAGAGCTTGGAGAAACGCGTCATTCCACTGACCAAGAAAGTCCGCGGCAACGACAAGGAAGCCAAGGTGATGCTGGCGCTGACCGAGCGGGCCATCGAGTTGCTGCGCGAGGGCAAGCCGGCCCGTGCGCTATCCCGCACGGATGACGAGGAAAGCGTGTTTCGCCAGCTTCATCTGCTCACCGCCAAGCCGGTGATGTATGTGTGCAATGTGGATGAAGATACCGCAGCCAACGGCAATGCGCTGTCCGAAAAAGTGGCGGAGCACGCCAAAGCCGAAGGCGCCGTGGCCGTCGTGATTTCAGCCGCCATCGAAGCCGAGGTCGCGCAACTCAGCGATCCGGCGGAGCGCGCCGAGTTTCTGGAATCCCTGGGGCTCGAAGAAACCGGTCTTACCCGGGTGATAAATGCCGGCTATCAGTTGCTCGGCCTGATCACCTTCCTGACCGCCGGCCCCAAGGAATCCCGCGCCTGGACCATCCCCGACGGCACCAAGGCGGCCCAGGCCGCCGGCACCATCCATACGGACTTCGAACGCGGCTTTATTTGCGCCGAAACCATCGCCTATGACGATTACATCGCCTGCAAGGGCGAACAGGGCGCCAAGGATGCGGGCAAGATGCGCCAGGAAGGCCGCGATTACGTCATGAAAGACGGCGACGTGATCCTGTTTCGGTTCAACGTTTAGGGCGGCGAACCCAAACCCGCTAATCATCGACGCTGCGTTGCGTAAACCGCCCTCAGCGTTTAAAATTTTTTCCGAGTAATTGAGGGTTCTGCTGCACCATAAGGTGCGGCATTTTTCAGGGAGATAGAGACTATGGGAACACAGATTGAGCTTACCGCCGGCGACGGCCATTCACTGGGTGCCTACAAGGCGGAACCGTCGGGTGCCGCCAAGGGCGCCGTGGTGGTGATCCAGGAGATTTTCGGGGTCAACCTGCATATCCGCAATTTGTGCGACGAGTTCGCCAAGAACGGCTATGTGGCCATCGCCCCGGCCCTGTTCGACCGCGCCGAAAAGGGCCTTGAGCTGGGCTACGGCCAGGACGATTTCGGCAAGGGCCGCGACACACGCGGCAGCCTCGATAATGGCGGCATCGTCGCCGATACCCAGGCGGCCATCGACGAAGCCTCGAAATCCGGCAAGGTCGGCGTGGTCGGCTATTGCTTCGGTGGTGCCGTCTCCTGGATGGCGGCGACCCAGTGCAGCGGCGTGGCGGCAGCCTCGACTTTCTATGGCGGCGGCATCCATGCATCAAGGGACGCCACCCCCAAATGCCCGGTGATCTTCAATTTCGGCGACAAGGATGGCGGCATTCCACTCAACCAGGTGGCGGAAATCAAGGAAGCCCACCCGGACATCCCCTGCTACGTCTATGACGATGCCGGTCATGGCTTCTGCTGCGACGAACGGGAAAGCTACAACCAGGGCGCCTGCGAACGGGCCCACAAGCGCACCCTCGATCTGTTCGGCGAACATGTCGGCTGATTGCTGCTAAAGCGGTTAAAACAAAGCGCCCCGGGCTCACCCCCGGGGCGCTTTTTTATCTACCGCAGCGCCGCCGCGATGTTGCCGCCATCCACCGTCAGTACGGCGCCGGTGGTCTTGGGGGACAGGGCGAGATCGAGGAACGCCTTGGCGACGTCATCGGCGGTGACCTCGCGGCCCAGCAAATTGCCGGACATGTAATCGGTCTCGCTGATGCCGCGGGCTTTGGAGCGGTCGGCGATCATCTCGTCGGTCATCAGGCCGGTGCGTATTCGGTCGGCATTCACCGCGTTCGACCTTATGCCGTCCCTGCCGTGATCCAGCGCGTATTGGCGCATCAGGAACAGGGTCGCCGCCTTTGGAAGCCCGTAAGGGCCAAAGTCCGGTCCCGGATTGACCGCTTGTTTGGAGGTGTTGAACAGAAGACAGCCGCCGGTGCCCTGGGCCTGCATGATACGCGTCGCGGCCTGGGCCACCGATTGATGGGCGAAGAAATTGAGCTCAAAGCTCTGCCGCAGGGTTGCCTCGTCGACCTCACCGATACGGCCGGACCATGCCGCGCCGGCGTTGGAGACGACTAAATCGAGCCCGCCATAGGTTTCGGCAATGCGGTCGAAGGCGGCGGCGACAGCGTCTGTGTCGGTCACGTCGCAGGCAAGGGCCATGCCGCCGATGGAGGTGGCGACGGCTTCGGCCTGTGTCGCGTCACGGTCGAGCACCACGACTTCGGCACCGGCCCTGGCCAGCGCCCGCGCCGTCGCCGCGCCGATGCCGGAGCCGCCACCGGTTACCGCTGCGATCTGCCGCTGCAGGGGTTTTTCCGTTCCCTTGCCCAGCTTGGCCTGTTCCAGCGACCAGTATTCGATATCGAAAATGTCCGGCTCGGGGATGATCTGATAGGTCCCCATGGCCTCCACGTCGCTGATCACCTGAATGTTGGTCTCGGCGAGATCGGCCGCCACCAAGGCGGCCTTGGCGGAATTACCCAGCCCGAACATCCCCAACCCGGGGACAAGAATGAGCCTCGGCAGAGGGTCCAACTCGGTCTTGGGCACGATTTGCGTAGCATTGTTGCGTTGGAAATACGCGTGGTATTCCGCGATATAGGTTTCCACCGCCTGCGCCGCGTCTTTCCTGAAATCTTCCAGCGCGTCGGCGCGGGGCGGCGGCACGATCAGCGGTTTGTGCTTGGTGCGAATGACATGATCGGGGGTCACGGTGCCCTGCTGGCCATAGCGGTCGAGTTCGGCGCCGTCCACGAAGGCGCGGATGGCATCGCTGGTGCGGAAATCCATGACCAGACGGCGGAAATCGTCGCCGGTTTTCTCGGCGCACAGCCCGCGCAGGATGGGAGCCACCTGCGCCGCCGAGGCGATGCCGCCCGGAATGTCGGCCGGAACGATGGTTCGGGTGCGCCGGGCGTCGATACGGTCCTCGGCCAGTGTCACCATGTGGATCATGCGCTCATAGGCCTGTTGCGCGGTCTCGCCGAACGTGAAGATCCCGTGCTTGAGCAGGATCAGACCCTCCACGTCGGGATCGGCCTCGAACACCTCCTTGGCTTTTTTGGCCAGCGCGAAGCCGGGCATGATGTAGGGCACATAGCCCATGCGCGGGCCATAGACCTCCCGGCACAGATCGTCGCCGCCTTCCTGGTCGCTGAGCGCCAGCACCGCGTTGGCATGGGTGTGATCAACAAACTTGTGCGGCAAAAAGGCGTGCAGCAGGGTTTCCACCGACGGGTTGGGCGCCGAGGCATCCAGCAGATTGATGCGCTGGGCATTGACCATCTCCTCGTCGCTGAGCGCGTCGAGCGTCGCCATGTGCCGGATGGGCCCCAGCCGGACCGCGGGCAGGCCCGGCGGTTCGATATCACCGAGATCCCAGCCGCTGCCCTTGACGCACAGCACGTCGGTATCCTCTCCCAGCATGTCGGGCACCAGTGTCTTGACCGACGTGTTGCCACCGCCATGGAGCACCAGCCGCGGCTCGTTGCCCAGAAGACGCGAGGTATAGACGCGCAAGGCGACATCGCGATTGACTGTATTGGACGCGAATTGGTCCACATATGATTCGGCGTCGGAATCTGACCAGAGATTTTCCATAGCGTGTGCTCTTCCAGCCTTTCAGTATGATCTATTTACGTTCCGGGTAGAGGCCCAGCAACCCCTCGGCACTCGCCGCGCAGATGCCGCGCTCTGTAATCAGCCCGGTGACCAGACGGGCCGGCGTGACGTCGAAGCCGTAATTGGCGGCACGGCTGGCTTCCGGGGTCACGGAAACAGTCGCCATATGACCGTCCGCCGTCCGGCCCGTTACCGTCGTGACCTCCGATGTGTCCCGCTCTTCAATGGGAATATTCCGGCCATCGCTGACGGTCCAGTCGATGGTCGGACCGGGCAGACCCACATAGAACGGTACGTTGTTGTCGGCGGCAGCCAGCGCCTTCAAATAAGTCCCGATCTTGTTGGCCACATCGCCGGTCGCCGTCGTCCGATCGGTCCCGGTAATCAGCAGATCCACCTGACCCTGCTGCATCACATGCCCGCCGGCATTATCGACGATCACCGTATGATCGATGCCGTGGCCGCCCAGCTCCCAGGCGGTAAGCCCGGCGCCCTGGTTGCGCGGCCGGGTCTCGTCGACCCAGACATGGAGCGGAATGCCTTCTTCGTGGGCCACATAAAGGGGTGCTGTGGCGGTCCCCCAATCGACGGTGGCCAGCCAGCCCGCATTGCAATGGGTCAGGACATTGACCGGCCGCGACTTGCCGGACTTTTCCCAGATATCGCGGAGGAGCCTCACGCCATGATCGCCGATGGCGCGGCACATGGCGACATCCTCGTCGCAGATCGCCGCGGCGCGGGAATAGGCGGCGGCCGGCCGGTCCAGCGCCGATAGCGGCGCCAGCACCGCCCGCATGTCATCCAGCGCCCAGCGCAGATTGACCGCCGTCGGACGGGTCGCCAGCAATGTTTCACAGGCGCTTGCCAGATTGGCGTCGGACGCATCGTCGCGCATTGCCAGACACAGGCCGTAGGCCGCCGTCGCACCGATCAGCGGCGCACCGCGGACCTGCATGGAACGGATGGCCTGGGCCGCGTCCGCCATGGTCTGGAGACCGATGGTGACGAAATCATGGGGCAGACGCGTCTGGTCGATGATCTCCACCGTCTCGCCGTCATCGGCCAGCCAGATGGTGCGAAAGGGTTTGCCGTCAATGTTCATGGGGAGGGATTCCCCCCCACCCTAACCCTCCCCCTCCAGGGGGGAGGGGAAAAATGGATGATCACGACGCGAATATAACTCCCTCCCCCTTGAGGGGGGAGGGTTGGGGTGGGGGTGACACTCGGTTTCACAGGATTAATCCCTCACTCGATTTCCTTCCGCATGAACACGACCCAGGAATCCGGATGGTTTTCATGCTGTTGCCGACCGTACTGTTCATAACCCAGCCGTTCATAGAGCGCGATATTGTCGGTCATTTTTTCGTTGGTAAAGAGCATCATCCGCGACAGGCCGAGAGAGCGTGCCTGATCCTCTGCGAAACCCATCAGGGTCCTTCCATGGCCTTCGCCCTGACGATCCGGGTCGACGGCAATGGAGTAGACCATCAGCGCCTCGTCATCGGGCAGCAGGACGATGGAGCCAAAAAGCGTGCCGGATTCTTCCAGAACCCACACATGTTTATTCCGGATCCATCCCTCATGGTCGGTGACCATAGGCTTGGGCTCAAACCCCAGCGGATCTATATATTTCTCATAGGCGCGCCGGGTCAGCGCCGTGACGGCATCCGTATCGCCCATTTGAGCAGGACGGAGCGCCATGGCCGGACTAACCGCCCAGCACCCGCCCGGCGACGGCATCGAGTTTTTTGGCCATGGCGGGATCGCGGGCATGGGGTGCGGTGATTAGCGCGGCATCGAGGGCGTGATGACAGCCTGCAGAGCAGCTTTCAGCCCGGCCGCCGATCCGTGGCGCCAGGGTGGCAACCAGTTCCTTGGCGGCGGCGGCGTTTTCGCCCAGCACCTTGATCACGGTCTCCACCGACACGTCGTCATGGTCTTCGTGCCAGCAATCGTAATCGGTCACCATGGCAACGGTCGCGTAACACATCTCGGCTTCGCGGGCGAGCTTGGCCTCGGGCATGTTGGTCATGCCGATGACGCTGCAGCCCCAGCTGCGGTAGAGCTCGGATTCGGCCCGGGTGGAGAATTGCGGGCCCTCCATTACCAGGTACGTCCCGCCGCGATGGATCTGGATGGACAGGTCCCGCGCGGTCTTCTCCAGCAAATCGCCGAGCCGTGAACAGGCCGGGTCGGCCATGGACACATGGGCCACCAGCCCGTCGCCGAAAAAACTCTTTTCGCGGGCGAACGTCCGGTCGATGAATTGATCGATGATGACAAACGCGCCGGGCGGTAGATCCTCTCTCAGAGACCCCACCGCCGACAGCGAGACGATCTCGGTACAGCCGGCGCGCTTAAGTGCATCGATATTGGCGCGGTAATTGAGCCCGCTGGGCGGGACACGGTGGCCACGGCCGTGACGGGGCAGGAACACGATCTTCTGGCCATTGAGATTGCCATGTAAGAGATCGTCGGACGGCGCACCAAACGGCGTCTCCACAGCCTCCCAGCGCGTGTCGGTCAGACCTTCAATCTCATATAGCCCGCTGCCACCGATGACGCCCAGGACGGGCGGTGTGCCGGGTTCGCTCATCTCCTGTCACCCCCAAAATAAAACCGGCGGTGATCCCTCACCGCCGGTTCTGTGTAGCACAGAGATCGGGCTTTTTACATCAGTGGACGTCGGACCAGATCTTGCGTTTGACGGCATAGAGCATGCCGGTCAGCAGCAGCAGGAACAGGATCACCTTCACGCCCATGCGTTTGCGCACCTCAAGCTCCGGCTCGGCGGCCCAGGCCAGGAAGGTGGTCACGTCGCTCGCCATCTGGGCGACCGTGGCCTTGGTCTTGTCGGCATATTCGACGCCCTCCTCCGACAGAGGCGGGGCCATGGCGATCCTCGCACCCGGGAAGTAGAGGTTGTAGTTTAGCCCTTCCGCGACCTCCACACCCTTGGGTGCGGGCTTGTACCCGGTCAGCAACGCGTGCAGGTAATCAGCGCCGCCCTTGCGGGCCTTGACCATAAGAGAGAGATCCGGCGGCAAGGCACCGTTATTGGCGGCGGCCGCCGCCGCGTCATTGGGAAACGGCTTGACGAAACGGTCGGAAAGCCGGCCGGGACGGTCAAACATCTCGCCCTGATCGTTGGGTCCGTCCTTTACCTCCTTGGAGGCCGCGATCTTCTTGACCTGATCCTCGGTGAAGCCGATCTCCAGCAGATTACGATAGGCCACCAGCCGCGCCGAATGGCAAGCCGAGCAGACCTCGTTATAGACCTGGAACCCGCGCTGCAGGGCCCCGCGATCGAAGGTGCCGAACAAGCCGGAGAACGACCAATGCTGCTTGGGCGGGGCGACCGTATCGCCGGCCGCTTGAGCACTCGAGACGCTGAGAAGAACGATCGACGCGGCGGTCGCGATTTTCATCAGACTATTCCGCATCACGCCTTCTCCATCGGTTTGGTCGCCGCCGCCGTAGCGCCGCCGCCCCCACCACCAAGCACCGGTTCGCTGATGCTGGTTGGTACCGGCCGGGTTTTCTCGAACTTCGCCAGGAGCGGGATGATGATAATGAAGTGCGCGAAATAATACGCTGTCCCTGCCTGGGCGATATACGTCCATGGCGCTTCAGCCGGCTTGGCCCCGCAGATACCGAGAATGATGCAATCGATCACCAGCAGCCAGAAGAACTGCTTGTAGAGGGGCCGGTAACGCGCCGATTTTACCGGCGAGAAATCGAGCCATGGCAGGATAAACAACACCATGATGGAGGCACCCATGGCCAGCACACCGGCCAGCTTGGCCGACATCAGCCAGGAAATGGGCAAATATATCAAAGCGTCCGCCGTAAAGGACCGCAAAATCGCGTAGAACGGCAGGAAATACCATTCCGGCACGATGTGCGGCGGGGTCTGGAGCGGATTGGCTTCAATATAGTTGTCCGGCTCGCCGAAGAAATTTGGCGCGAAGAACACGAAGAAGAAGAACACGACCAGGAATACCCCGAGCCCGAAGAGATCCTTCACCGTGTAGTAGGGGTGGAACGGGATGGAATCCTGTTCGCCCTTGGTGTCGATGCCGATGGGGTTGTTCGATCCATGCTGATGCAACGCCACCACATGCAGCACCACCACACCGATGATCACGAACGGCATGAGATAATGCAGGCTGAAGAACCGGTTTAGCGTCGGGTTGTCGACCGAGAACCCGCCCCACAGCAAGGTGACGACCCAGTCGCCGATCACCGGGATGGCCGAGAACAAATTGGTGATGACGGTGGCACCCCAGAAACTCATCTGGCCCCAGGGCAGTACGTAACCCAGAAACGCCGTGGCCATCATGCAGAGCAGGATGACGACACCCAGAATCCACAGCAATTCCCGCGGCGATTTGTAGGAACCGAAATACATTCCGCGGAATATGTGGATATAGACCACGATAAAGAACGCCGAGCCGCCGTTCATATGAACATAGCGGATCAGCCAGCCGTAATTGACGTCGCGCATGATGCGCTCGACCGAATCGAACGCCATCAGGGTATGCGGCGTGTAATGCATGGCCAGCACGATGCCGGTGGTGATCATGATCACCAGGATAATTCCGGCGAGAGAGCCGAAATTCCACCAGTAATTCAGATTCTTCGGCGTGGGATATTCATGCATCTCGTGTTGCATGAAGGTAAAGACGGGAAGCCGGTGGTCGACCCACCGGACAATGGGGTTCTTGAATTCTGGCGCGCTCATCCGGCTACCTTGCTCGCTTTATCGATCTCTGCCTGAGATTTTCCGATGATGATTTTGTTTCCGGGCAGGAAGGCATAATCCGGCACCGGAAGATTCTCGGGCGCCGGTCCCTTGCGGATCCGGCCCGACGTGTCGTAGTGCGATCCGTGGCAGGGGCAGAACCAGCCGCCATACTCGCCCCGCAGTTCGCCCTGCTTGGTGCCCGCCGGGATGCAGCCGAGATGGGTGCAGACGCCGACAATGATGAGCCATTCGGGCTTGCGGGCGCGATCCTCGTCCGATTGCGGATCCACAAGATCAGCCATCTTCACCGCCCGGGCTTCGTCGATGGTTTTCTTGGTGCGCCGGGTAATGAAGACCGGTTTGCCGCGCCACTTGACCAGAATACGCTGGCCAGCCTTGATCGGCGCCAGATTGACCTCCGTGGTCGACGCCGCCAGCGTATCAGCTGCCGGGTTCATCTGATCAACCAAGGGCCAAACAGCGGCACCTACAGCGACAGCTCCGAATGCTCCAGCGGTGAGCAACAGAAAGTCGCGCCGTGTTTCTCCATTTTCGTGATCGTCGTCCCCGGTGGCGGTTGTATCAGCAATACTCGCCATATTACCCCTCTTTAGCTTTCCCGCGACTCAAGCGGCGGTACAGAATAGCGAAGCTGCCGCACCGCAGGCACTGCGGCCATACGCCGCAGACGCGCCCTCGCACGGCGACACCATTCCGGTGTACCGGGGCACGGGTATAATGGATATTAATGATATTTGAAAGTGCCTTAGCCATGCGTCTCGCCCTTTATCAACCGGACATTCCGCAAAACACGGGCGCCATCCTGCGCTTGGCCGCCTGTATGGGAATCGCCGTGGATATCATAGAGCCCTGCGGGTTTTTACTGGACGACCGGCGGTTGCAGCGGGTCGGCATGGACTACCTAGACCACGTGGCGGTCACACGGCACAGCTCGTGGGACCGATTCGCCATCGAGCGAACGGCACATCACGGAAGATTGCTGCTACTGACCACCAAAGGCACTACACCCTATGTGGACTACGCCTTTGACCCCAATGACATTCTCATGGTCGGCCGTGAAAGCGCCGGGGTGCCGGAAGAAATCCACAAGGCCGCCGATGCCCGGCTTCTCATTCCCATGGCGGAAGGTGTACGGTCGCTCAACGTCGCGCTTGCCGCCGCCATGGTACTGGGCGAAGCGCTGCGGCAAACCGGATTCCCCATGACGGGAACCACAAGCGAAGCGGAGAGACTGCCCTGACCTTGGAAGACCAGAAAGTGCAGGCCCAAACCTGGTTCGCCGATCTGCGCGACCAGATCTGCGACGCATTCGAACAGATCGAAGACACGGTGGGCGCGCCGAACGATTCGGGCACGCCCGGCCGATTCACCCGTAAGGACTGGCAGCGCGCCGATCACACAGGCGCGGACGGTGGCGGCGGCACCATGTCGGTAATGCGTGGCCGCGTGTTCGAAAAAGTCGGGGTCAATATTTCAGCGGTCTTTGGTGAGTTTTCGCCGGAATTCCGCAAGGAGATCCCGGGCGCCGAGGAGAACCCCCAGTTCTGGGCGTCGGGCATCTCGCTGGTCGCGCATATGTGTTCGCCCTTGGTGCCGGCGGTGCACATGAACACCCGCTTTATCGTCACCTCCAAAACCTGGTTCGGTGGTGGCATGGATCTCACGCCCATGTATCCCAACGATGACGACACAGCCCACTTTCACAATTCCCTGAAAGATTGCTGCGACCGCCACGATCCGGCCTATTACGAAAAATTCAAGGCCTGGTGCGACGAATATTTCTTCCTGCCCCATCGCGACGAGGCACGCGGTGTCGGAGGCATATTTTACGATTACGTGAACAATGACGATTGGGACGCGGATTTCGCCTTCACCCAGGATGTGGGCAGAACGTTCCTGGCCACCTATCCGGAAATCGTCCGGCGTCATATGAACGAACCCTGGACCGAAGAGCAGCGCGAGCATCAGCTGGTCCGGCGCGGCCGCTATGTGGAATTCAATCTGCTGCATGACCGCGGCACCAAATTCGGGCTGCGCACCGGCGGCAATGTGGAGGCCATTCTCATGTCCATGCCCCCGGAAGTGAAGTGGCCGTGACCGCCCTTCCCCGGGCCGCTATAGTGCGCCCCGGAATACATAAGATTCGGATGGGGGAACAATGATTCGGGTTGCGTTTACTTTCCTGGCCATTCTGCTGGGGGCCGTTTTGGTAGCATCGGCCGGTGCTTCGGCCAAAGACCTGACCATCGATGCGTTTTACGGGAAGTTTTCCGGCGGCGGTGTCGCCGAAAACGCCGACAGCCTCTATTTCGCCGTAACTTCGCGGGATTTCGACGTCCAAATCCGGCCGCAGGGGAACGGGTTTAAAATCGACTGGACCAGCATCATCCGGCGCGGCGGCGATCCCAACAATCCAAATGTCAGGCGCCGGCATAGCACCAAGACCCTTCTGCCCAGCGGCGCACCGGGCGTATTCCACGGCTCGGAAAGCGGCAATCCGTTAAAAGGCAAGGAACTATGCTGGGCCCGCATCAGAGGCAACACCCTGACACTGTTCCTGATGACCGTCAGCAAGAAGGGAACCTCCGAGCTTCAACAGTACGACCGGACCCTGTCCGGCACCGGCATGAAGCTGATGTTCAGAAGCTGGCGCGACGGCGACCGCCTGCGCTCGGTCTCCGGCCGGCTCATCAAGACGGCTAATTAGGGCCGCGGCAAATAAGTATACCTCTCGGAAACCACCCCTCTTTTATTATTTATCAATGCCTTACGGGCATTCTTCAGGCTGCTGAAGACCCCCCAATTAATGAAAATTGAACCGGTCGCGCGCGAAAATTAGCGTGGGAATGAAGCGGGCAAACCGGCTGAAGCGGCGCCTGTCCAGGCCAATAAACTTTTGGCTTTTGGACGATGGGATGAGCCGCGGCAAGGAACGTCATGGCGAAGACAATATCGGTCACGGGCGGCGCCGGAAATAACGATTGCCAAGGGAGGCCTGGCAAATGAAGGTTCACCAGACAGATTTGCCTGGCGTTCTGCTGGTCGAGCCCGCCTCGTTCGGGGACGATCGCGGATATTTCATGGAGACCTATAACGCCCGACGCTATGGCGAGCAGGGACTCCAGGGAACTTTCGTGCAGGACGGACTGTCTTTTTCCAAACGCGGCGTGCTGCGCGGTCTCCATCTCCAGAACCCCAACGGTCAGGGAAAGCTGACATCGGTTTTGCAGGGTGAAGTCTTTGATGTGGCCGTCGATGTGCGACAAGGGTCACCCCATTTTGGCCGCTGGACGGGAGTAAGCCTGTCCGACCGGAACAAGTGTCAGCTCTATATTCCGAAAGGATTCGCCCACGGCTTTACCGTGGTCAGCGAGAGCGCTTTGTTCGCCTACAAATGCACAGATTTCTACGACCCCAATTCCGAACTCATCATCGCCTGGAACGATCCGCAGATTTCCGTCCAGTGGCCCGTGGACCAGCCGGTCCTGTCAGACAGGGATCGCGACGGCACGATGCTGGCTGAAATGGATCCCGCACGTCTACCGATCTTCGGCGAAGTTCCGGTACCATGATGGAGAAAATAACGGGTTCAGGACCTATTTTGCTGTTTGGTGGCACCGGACAGGTCGGCAGCGAATTGTCACGGACTCTACCGTCTCTTGGTCCGGTGGTGACGCCGCGAAGACCGGATATTGACCTCGCGGATCCGGATTCAATGATCCGCTGCATCCGGGCGTCGGAACCGTCACTTATCATCAACGCCGCCGCCTATACCGCCGTCGATGCGGCGGAACAGGATACCGGCACGGCCGAAGCGGTGAATGCGACCGCGCCGGGTATCATGGCCGAAGAAGCCAGGCGCCGGAACATTCCGCTGATACATTACTCCACCGATTATGTGTTTGACGGAAACCCCGCCGAAACACGCCCTTATTGCGAAACGGATCGTCCGGCGCCGCTGAATGTATATGGACAAAGCAAGCTGAATGGCGAGCGGGCTATCGGGGCCGCCGCGCCCGCCCACCTGATCCTGAGAACGAGCTGGGTGTATTCAAATCACGGCAATAACATTTTTCTGACCGTTAAAAGGCTTGCCGCTGAACGCCGCGAATTACGCATGGTCGACGATCAGGTCGGCAGCCCGACTTTCGCCCGATCCATTGCGGAAGCAACGACGGCGATACTCCGCAACAGCTATTCGGAGCGTCCCTCGTCACGTTGTCCTTCTTTGTCGGAAGCGAGCGGTCGCTATCATCTATCCGCGGACGGACAGACGACGTGGTGCGGTTTCGCGCAGGCTATCGTAAAGGCTATCGTAGGGGGGACAATAAACGGCGACGGGCCGGTTGCCCCGAAGGTAACCGGCATCCCAACCAGCGACTACCCGCTGCCTGCAAAACGCCCGGCCTATTCCGTATTGGACAACAGCCTTCTGAGGGAAACCTTCGGTGTGGCGCTGCCGAGCTGGCAGCACCAGCTGCGGCAATGTCTTGAAGGCTAAATCAGACCGCGTAAATGATCGAGGCAGCTCGCCTGATCAGGCGCGAAATCCTGACCGATCCACCATTGCTCGACGGCCTCCAGCAACTCACCGACGCGGGTGCCAGCCGGAACACCGAGCCCCAGAACATCTTTGCCGCTGAGTGGAAAGGCCAATACCGGCGCGCGCGCCGGCAGGGTCATGAGGGCCTGCCAGGCATTATCGCGCGTCCTATCACCGGGGTCATCCGCCGCCCAGCCCAGCAGGACGAGGTCGACGAAAATATCGGCCCCAACCCGGTACAGAACCACGCGGTTTCGTTTTTCGCCAACATGGGCCGTGGGCCATTGAACGGGTACCGCCAGGGCCGTCAGGCGCTTGGCCTCGGCATTGGATAGACGCAATCGGCCCACAAGCGCCGCCGCACCCGATGCATCGGTTTGCAGCAATGCGGCCAGACGGCGGATATCATCGGCGGAAATTTCAACGCGTCGCTCAATTTCCACCAATCGCGCCAACCGGATTCTGTCGCCGGCTTCGGGCAGCACGTGCGGGAGCACGTCCCATGTCTCCATAAGATCGAGCACCGAGACCGGATCGGGTGCCTGCAGAAGGCGGCGCAGTTCGCCCCACACCCGTTCGATGGACAGGTTCGCAATTTGGGGCGCCATGGCCCGGCAGGCTTCCAGCGCATCCGTCTCCGGCGATGTGGTGCCATAATAGGCGTGCAGCCGGAAGAACCGCATCAAACGCAGCACATCTTCGCGCAAGCGTTCGAGGGCCGTGCCGACGAACCGCACGCGCCCGGCCTCGAGATCCGCCAGACCGCCGGTGGGATCGTAAAGCGTACCGTCATCATCACAGAAGATCGCGTTAAACGTAAAATCGCGGCGTTCCGCGTCGGCCACCCAATCATCCGTAAAAGCGACCCGCGCCCGGCGTCCGTCGGTTTCCACATCGTGACGCAGGGTGGTGATCTCGAAATGGGCGGCGCCAACCACCGCGGTAACGGTGCCATGGGCAATCCCGGTGGGAACCGCGCGAAAGCCAGCCTTTTCGATCAGGGCAACAACGCGTTCCGGGGGCTCGGCGGTTGCAATATCGATGTCCTTGACCGGTCTGCCCAACAGCGTATCGCGCACACAGCCTCCGACAAACCGGGCGGGCGCGCTGTCGGCCTGCAACGCGCTCATGATCCCGCGCGTCTCGGATTTCGTCATCCACGCTTGAAGGGTAATTTTTCGAACAGGTTCCACGATCCCAGAACTTCTTGCGTCAGCCGGCTTACATACCGCCGAGGAAATCAGGATACATAACAGCAACCACCAGCGTAATCGATGTCAGCACGGCCCCGATGATCAACAGCCATTTCCAGGGCAGCGGTTCCCATACGTCTCTCTCGATGGCCTCGGATCCGCCCAGCGAGGGCGGCACGAAGGTCCGCCACAGGACGAACATTGCCGCCGGCAGGAAAAACGGAACGATTGTAATAAGCAGTACTCTGATCATGGTTTCCCCACGACATGTAAAAGATCAAACAGGACCCTGGCGGTCAGCCCCCAGATATAATGCTCACCATAGGGCACGGCGCGATACTGGCGATTGGCGCCGCCGTCGGGATGGGCCTCCAGGCGATGATTTGCCGGATCGAGAATAAAATCCAGCGGGACTTCGAATATGGACGCGACTTCCGACGGGGCGGGCACAGTCGACAGCGGCGGGGTGAGCAGGCCGACCACCGGCAGGACACGAAATCCGGTTCTTGTATCGTGCGCCTTAAGACGGCCGACCAGTTCAATCTGCGTCCGGGTGATTCCAATTTCCTCTTCGGTTTCGCGCAGCGCCGTATCTTCCGGCGATGCATCGCTCGCCTCCAGCCCACCGCCGGGAAAGGAAATCTGGCCCGCATGGGCGGACAGGGAGTCCGTACGTCGGGTCAGCAGAACCGTCATGCCGTCTTCATGATCGACCAGCGGCACCAGCACCGCCGCCGATCTAAGCAGCATGCCGTCGATGGCGTCGGCCGGCGCCGGCCACACATTGCGCGCCGCATGGGGACGGGGCGATATTCCCGGCCCCTTAAAAACTTCTCTGATGCGATCACGCATGACGTGCCAGCACTAATCCTGTTCGTCGCCCAAGGGACCAAGCGCGAAGAACACGCCATCACTCCAGACGCCAATTACGGTTTCGCCATCACCCGGTTCCTCGACACCGAGTTCCACCAGATCATAGAACACCGACCGTGCGATCAAGGCGTCCAGCCCGTCCCGTATACGAATATAGGGCGACGGTTCATTGGTTTCCGCATCAACATCAACACGAATCGGATGATCGGGCCCGGCGGTCACATTATCGTCAAGAGATGTGCGAAATTGGAGCAACTGCTTGTCTCCCGTCCCAGAAGACTCCATCTCTACCGCAACAAAAGGAGCATCGTCGACTTGGATACGGCATTTTTCCACTGGCGTTTCCAGCCAGAAATCGCCCGTTTCGTCGCGTTTCAGCACCGATGCGAACAGCTTGACCATGGGCTGCCGGTTGATGGGCGTGCCCTTGTAATGCCAGGTCCCGTCGCGCGCGATGCGCATATCAATGTCGCCGCAAAAATATTCCGGCTTTGGGCCGTTTTCGGCGGTATTTTGTGGATGGTCGCCGTCAAGACCGTCTAGTATGGATTTACTCAAGGTATGTCGCCTGTATCCATGGAGGATTGTGTGACCGATACAGATACCGTTTCCCCCGCTCCAACGACCGATGCTCAAACGACCGATGCCCCGCCGGCGCGCCTCATCGCGGAGATTGAGGCGCTGGGGCAGCGCATGGCGCTCGTCCGCGACCACATTGGACGCGTCATCTTCGGCCAGCAACAGGTGGTCGACGAAACTCTTATCACGCTGCTTGCCGGCGGTCACGTTCTGCTGATCGGCGTTCCCGGTCTCGGCAAGACACGGCTCGTGGAAACGCTGGGCACCGTGATGGGGCTCGACGACAAGCGGGTCCAGTTCACGCCCGATCTGATGCCCGCCGATATTCTCGGCTCCGAAATTCTCGATGACGGCGACAGCGGCGGCAAACGTTCCTTCCGCTTTATCGAAGGCCCGGTCTTTTGCCAGCTTCTGATGGCAGACGAAATAAACCGCGCCAGCCCCCGCACCCAGTCCGCGCTGCTGCAGGCAATGCAGGAACAGCGCGTGTCGGTCGCCGGTCACTATCATCCCCTACCTCACCCGTTTCATGTGCTGGCAACGCAGAACCCGCTGGAACAGGAAGGCACCTACCCGCTGCCCGAAGCACAGTTGGACCGGTTCCTGCTGCAGGTCGATGTGGGCTACCCGTCGGAGGAAGCCGAGCGCGAAGTGCTTTTGGCAACCACCGGCATAGAAGAAACCGCGCCGGAACAGGTGTTGAGCGCCGAGGATCTGGCATCCGCCCAGAAACTGGTGCGCCAAATTCCCGTCGGCGACAGTGTCGTGCAGGCGATACTCAATCTCGTCCGGTCGGGACGGCCGGAGGAAAGCGCTCTGCCGGAGATCCGCGAAAGTATAGCCTGGGGACCGGGACCCCGCGCCAGCCAGGCGCTGATGCTTGCCACAAGAGCGCGCGCGTTGCTCGACGGCCGTTACGCGCCGTCCATAGATGACGTGCTGGCGCTGGCAAAACCCGTCCTGCGCCACCGCATGGCGCTCAACTTCGCGGCCCGCGCCGATGGCGTGACATTGGATGAGGTCATAGACCGCTTGTGCGCTCCTTTGGCGTAAGACTGACCGGGCGCAAGCCGGAAGCCGATGCGGTAACCGCCGCCGGCATTCGGCAGCGCTCCGAAGAGGCGGCAGCCCGTCTGCCGGCGCTGCTCGTCGCCGCCGAGCGTGTGGCGGCAACCGTCGCACAGGGCGTGCACGGCCGCCGGCGGGTCGGTCAGGGAGAGACCTTCTGGCAATTTCGACAATATCAGCCGGGTGACCCCTTACCGCGCATCGACTGGCGCCAGACGGCCAAGCGCGAGCATGTCTTTATCCGGGAGAACGAATGGGCCGCGGCACAAAGTGTCTGGCTGTGGCTCGATCAATCGGCCTCCATGCGCTATCGCTCGGACGACTCCCTGCCGGAAAAGCATCACCGCGCCGCCATTCTCACACTGGCGCTATCCTCTCTGCTGGTGCGGGGCGGCGAGCGGCTGGCCCTGCTGGGGTCGGGTATTTCACCCATGAGCGGGCGGGCCGTCCTCGAACGGTTTGCCGCGAGCTTCACACGGACTGAGGCAGCGACCGACAGTCTTCCCGAGCCCGAACCGCTGCCGCGTTATGGGCGTGTGGTCCTGGTATCGGATTTTCTTTCTCCCCCCGATGACGTCCGGAAAGCGCTGCAGCGCCTGAACGGGCTGGGCATCATGGGCCATCTGCTGCAGGTGATCGATCCGGCGGAGGAAACGCTGCCCTTCTCGGGGCGAGTTCGGTTCGAGGGGCTTGAAGGCGAAGGCGCAGCCCTCATTGGCCGGGTCGAGGCGGTACGCAACGACTATATGGATTTGATGCGTCATCACCGTGCATCAATCAGAGATATCGCGCGCAGCCTGGGTTGGACACTGACAACCCACAGCACCGATCAGCCGCCCGCCACCGCCCTGCTGGCTCTCTACCAGCTTCTGTCGGAAACACCGGGGAGCTAGGCAATGCTGGATCTCGGAGCACTCGTCTTTACCGCACCATGGATGCTGGCAGCGCTGGCGGTACTGCCGGTGCTGTGGTGGCTGCTGCGGGTGATGCCCCCGGCACCGCTGGTGCGGGCCTTTCCGCCGCTGAGCTTTCTTCTGAGGCTTCAGCCCCAGGAGGAAACACCATCCCACACGCCCCTCTGGCTGATTATTCTCCGCATACTGATCGCGACACTGATTATCGTGGCACTGGCGCACCCGTTGTGGAATCCCGGCGAGCGTCTGAAGGGCAGCGGCCCGCTTGTGCTGGTGGTGGACAATGGATGGGCGGCGGCGCCCCGCTGGAACAAGCGTGTTGCCGCCATAGGCGCGCTGATCGATCAGGCGGAACGGGATGGCAGAGCGGTCCGCTACATAACCACGGCGACGCAGCACGCGTCGGAACCACGACAGCTCAGCGACCTGTTGCGCCCCTCTGAGGCGCGGGAGCGGCTGCGCAGCGTCAAACCGAAACCCTGGCCGACCGACCGCGACGCCGTCCTGGCCGCCCTTTCCGCCGCGGAGCAGGGAGAGACCGCACAGGTGGTCTGGCTGACAGATGGCCTCGATGGTCCATCGGCCACGGCGCTGATGGAACGGTTTCAGCAATTCGGCAGCCTGCGTCTCTACCGTGAATCAGCCGATGCGATCGCGCATTTACTGGCCGCGCCACGGGCGTTGGCCGATGGCATCGCCATTCCGGCACTGCGGGCGGATACCCGCGGCGAGACAAAACTCTGGATCCGGCTAATCGACGAAGAGGGGCGGTTGCTGGGTCGCGAACAGGCCGTCTTCAAAGACGGTGAAAAGGAAAGCACTGCCCAGTTCCGCATACCCGCCGATGTCCGCAACCGCGCCGCACGCGTGGAAATCGAGGGCGAAACCGGGGCGGGCGCGGTATTCCTGATTGATGAACGCTGGCGACGACGTCCGGTGGGTATTGCCGTGGGGAATTTGACGGAGGGCGCCCAGCCTCTCCTGAGCGACGATTATTATCTGGTACGGGCCCTGGAGCCGTTCAGCGAAATCCATAACGGCCAGGTAAGTGCACTTCTCAAACAGAAACTCGCCATGATCGTCCTTGCCGATATTGGCAAGCTGAGCAACGCCGAAATCGATGCCCTGTCCGGCTGGATAAGCAAGGGCGGGGTGTTGCTGCGTTTCGCCGGCCCCCGTCTGGCACAGGGAACCGATGATCTGGTGCCGGTGCGGCTGCGCGGCGGGCGCGCGCTGGGCGGCGCCATGTCCTGGACCAGCCCGGCGAAACTGATGCCCTTCGACGAGAATGGACCCTTCGCCGGCCTGACCATCCCCGAGGACATCCGCATCAACCGGCAGGTTCTGGCGGAACCGACTGTTGACCTCAACGACAGGACCTGGGTGCGCCTGTCAGATGGCACGCCGCTGGTCACCGCCGAGAGGCGCGATAACGGCTGGGTTGTCCTGATTCACACCACGGCCAATAACGATTGGTCCAACCTGCCGATCTCCGGCCTGTTCATCGATATGCTGCAACGCATTGTCGCCCTGAGCCAGGGGGTGGTTGGAGAAGCCGGCAAGACCTCCTACCCGCCGCTTGAGACCATGGACGGATTTGGCGTGATGGGCTCACCACCGGCGACGGCTGTGGCCATCGCCGGACCGGAATTTGCCCGCACCCGCGCGGCCCCCTCGACGCCGCCGGGCTATTACGGGCGCGGCGAAGCAAGACGGGCGCTTAACGTGGCAACGGGGATAAAACAGATTTTACCGATCGGCGACATTCCCGCCGGGGTCGAAAGCATCTCCTACGACATTGAAAGGGGAATCGACATCAAACCCTGGTTGCTGCTGACGGCGCTGCTGTTGGTACTGTTCGATCTGCTGGTCAGCTATGTAATGCGCGGGCTGGGACCGCGGCGCAGTCCGGCGAGGATTGCCGGCGCCACGGCCGCCATCGCCATTGCAATCCTCGGCATGACCGCTCTCGGCACGATCGTTCTCAGCACGGGGGCCTTTGCCCAAACCATCCAGCAACCGAAGGATCCGGAAGAGGCCTTCGCCCTGCGGGCAACGCTGGAAACCCGGCTGGCCTATGTGGTTACCGGCGACAACAAACTGGATTCTGTAAGCCGGGCCGGCCTCATAGGGCTCAGTGCGATGCTCCGTCAGAGAACGGCGGTGGAACCCGGCGACCCCGTCGCGGTGGATATCGAGCGGGATGAGCTCGCCTTTTTCCCGCTACTCTACTGGCCAGTCTCTCAGAGGCAGAGACCGCCCTCTGACCGCGCAGTGGAGAAGCTCAATGCCTATCTTCGCAGCGGCGGCAATATTCTGTTCGATACGCGCGAGCAGGCAACTCTGACTTTCGATCCCTTTGATACGGGCGGCGCCGGTGCGGCCAAGCTTCGCCGGTTGATGAACGGGCTGGACGTTCCGGCCTTGACCGCGGTGCCGGAAGATCACGTGCTGACCAAGGCCTTTTATCTACTGAAAATCTTCCCGGGAAGGTGGTCGGGGGGCACGCTGTGGGTCGAGCGGCGCGGCGGCCGTCATAATGATGGTGTGTCATCCATTATTATCGGCGGCAATGACTGGGCCGGGGCCTGGGCGGTGGACAATAACGGAGTCGCAATGCTGCCGGTCACACCAGGTGGCGAAAGACAGCGCGAGATGGCCTTTCGCTTCGGTGTCAACTGGGTCATGTACTGCCTGACGGGGAACTATAAGACCGATCAGGTCCACGTTCCGGCCATCATCGAGCGGCTCGGTCAATGAGCATGATAGACACGGCATCATGCTGACCATCGATTTTTCGCCGCTATTCCCGTGGCCTCTCCTGGCTGTCCTGACCGCTGTAACGGCTTTGTTGCTGGGATTTGGCGCCATGCGGCGCGCTCGGGGTCTTGGCTGGCGTAGCGCGGCCCTCGCCGGCCTATTGCTCGCGCTGGCAAATCCGGTGGCGGTGGAGGAAGAACGCGAAGCGCGCACCGACGTGCTCGCCGTAATCGTCGATCAATCGCTGAGTCAGGATGTGGGCAAGCGGCGCGAGATAACCGCCCAAGCCCTCGCCCATGTGGAAGCCGAAGCGGGGCGCATGCGCAATCTCGATGTCCGCGTCATTCGCGCCGGCGCCGCCGATGACGGCGCAGCGGGACCGGTTGACGGGACCCGGCTGTTCAAGGCGCTGTCCCGGGGCACGGCGGATATCCCGCGTAAACGCATGGCGGGCACCATCATCATCACCGACGGGCAGGTGCACGACATTCCCAACGACGCCGCCGCAAAGAGCATCAGCGGCCCGGTTCATGTCATTCTGACCGGTCAGCGCGACGAATTCGACCGCCGGTTGGTCATTCGACATGTGCCTAAATACGGCATCGTCGGCAAGGATGTGACCCTGAAGATCCGGGTCGAGGATACCCGCAATGATGGCGGATCGGTGCCGGTCACGCTGATAAAGGACGGCGGTCCGCCAAAAACCATTGCCGTGCCGGTGGGCCGCGATCATGCCTTTGAACTCACGCTCGACCATGCAGGATCGAATATCCTGCAGATGGAGGTCGCCGGGGCGGCCGGCGAGCTATCGGCCATCAACAACCGGGCGGTGGTATCGGTCAATGGCGTGCGGGAACGGTTGCGCGTGCTGCTGGTCTCCGGAGAACCGCACCCCGGCGAGCGGGTCTGGCGCAATCTGCTCAAGGCCGACCCGTCGGTGGATCTGGTTCATTTCACCATATTGCGGCCACCTGAGAAGCAGGACATGACCCCGGTGCGTGAACTGTCTCTGATCGCCTTCCCGATCCGCGAGCTGTTCGAGATCAAACTCAATGAGTTCGACCTGATTATCTTCGATCGCTACCGGCGGCGCGGCGTCCTGCCTTCGATCTATATCGACAACATCGCCCGTTACGTGGAAAACGGCGGGGCCATTCTGGAAGCGGCGGGACCGGAATTCGCCAGTACGGAATCGCTCTATCAGACACCGCTTGCCCGCGTGCTGCCGGCGGAACCCAACGGTCAGGTCTTTACCGGCGGGCTACGGCCACGACTGACCAAGACCGGCCAGCGCCATACGGTAACCGCCGATCTGCCGGGAGCCGGCGTGGGTGAGGAATTACCGCGCTGGGGCCGCTGGTTCCGTCAGGTCTCGGTCGACAAACGAAAGGGCTTCTCGCTGATGAGTGGCCGCGCCGGCAAACCCATCCTGGTGGTCAATCGCGTCCAGAAAGGCCGCGTCGCGCAACTCCTCAGCGATCACATCTGGCTCTGGGCGCGCGGCTATGGCGGCGGCGGCCCCCATGGCGAGTTGCTGCGCCGCATCGCGCACTGGCTCATGAAGGAGCCAGAGCTTGAGGAAAACAGCCTGCAGGCACGGATGGCCGGTGATCGGCTTTCCATTACCCGCCGCAGTGTCGAACCCGATGAAACGCCGGTGGAGCTTACCGCCCCCTCGGGCGCCACGATTCGTGTCACGCTGAAAGCCGGCATCGGGGGACGGGCCCGTGCCCTGGTGCCGGTGAGCGAGACCGGCATCTATCGCATCAAGGACCAGAAGCACACGGCGCTCGCGGCCGTCGGCAGGCTTAACCCTCTGGAATTCGCCGATATGCGAACCACGGCCAGCCATTTTGCCGCGCTCACCCGTGCTACCGGCGGCGGCATTGCCTGGATGGCGGATAGCGCCCCTGAACTGCGCCGTGTCCGCGGCGGCCGCGTCACGTCCGGCAGTAACTGGCTGGGCGTGATGAACAACCGCAATTTCTCGGTCAAAAGCGTGCGCGAAGCCCCTCTTCTGCCGGCCGTGCTGGTGCTGCTGATCGGTCTCGGCGCCCTGATGCTGGCGTGGCGCGCCGAAGGACGATAGCGCTACCTACATCTTTGCCCGCGACTTCAGCCGGACGGTTGGCGACCAGAGAGGTTTGCTCATCTCCTCGGTGAAATCCGGAAACATGACGTTAAAGCTGACGCTGATGCGGTCCCTGTTGCCCCGGTTGGGTCGTACGCCGTGGCTCAGCCAGGCGGGAAAAAGGATCAAGCGCCCTTCCTTGACGTCCATGGTCACTTCGTTTCCGGTGTACATGGTCTCCTGCTTGACGGTCGGGCGGACGACGGTGGCCTGCGGCCGGGGATCGCTGAAAAAGATACCGTCCGCCTCCCCCATGGTCTGGACGTAATACACGCCGGACAAATAATTATTCGGGTGGGTATGGGGTGTGTTCATCCCGCCAACCGGGTTTATGTTGGCCCAGCAACCGGTGATCTCGAAATTTTTATAATCGATTTGAAGAAACTTGAGCACCGCTTCCGTGCCTTCAAGAATACGGTCCGTCAGATCGGAAAATTCGTCGAACGTATGAAGATCGTTGTCGGTCTGCAGTGTGCCGCCGACCGGGACCGATGGCCGCTCCTCCATCATCTCGTCCAGATTGCGCAGAATGTCGGCATTCAGCTTTTCATAGGCGGAGGGCTCAAGATCGATCACCCAGACCGGTGTCGAAAAAAGATTGTGAATGGCGGTCTCTGACATGGGGTTTCCGCTTTTCTGATGCTCCCTCTACCTCACTGACACGGCTAACAGTCTTTAATTCCGTTGCCTGATCTCTTCGGGCAAAAAATAGAGATTGTCGTGCCCGCCCGGCGCCTTGTTATGGCAAGTCGCGCAGAACTGGACTTTTTTTGCCCCCTTTCCCTTGGTCATGCCCTCAACGGTGCCGTCCGCCGCTATGGTCATGAACAGCCAATCGTTGGAGGTCACATTAAATCCGGGCTCCTTCTTTTCCATCAGAAACAGCGGTCCGGTCATGACCTCGCCGCGTTCGGTGACCGTAAAACTGTCTTTGATGACGATGGCACCCTCCGGCAGGCGGCCAAGCTTCTCGAATTTTCCGTAATGACGCGCAAGAGGATTGGCGTAATTGTTGACGAAAATCTCACCATGCAGCGACGATCGGTAGGGCACTTTGTTGTACCGCGGCCAGGTCTGATATGCCCCTGTCACCGGGTCGCCGGAGTCGAGATAATGCCCACGCATGGTCCAGCGGATAGACTGATAGACGCTTTCCGCCCGCGTGCCGCTCAGCGCCGCGGGGTCGGCAATCACCATATGAGACTGCGTTTCGGCACCCTGAGCACCGGCACCCAAGGGTCCGGCAAAAACAAGCAGGAAAGCAACGAGTGCGGAAAACCTGATGATCACTCTCCTCCCTCCAAACGCACATACTAATCCTCTGATGCGAAGAGAAGGGCGGATCCAGACCCTGATCGGCCGGGACCCGCTAGTTCCAGATCATCCACCTGTGAGGGGCTGGTCAATACGGTCGTCTTCCCGCTGCTCGCGCAACGCAACCGGAATGCATGACGACCGTACCAGGCGGTAACCTGCAGGTCCGTTATGGAAGCAGGAGGCTAAACCCTCCAGTAAATTGGCATCAATGTTGCGTGTACACCGCGTGAGCGGGGCGGGGGAAAGCTACATCAGGCTGGGAAGCCAGAGGGCGATGCCGGGCCAGAAAATCAGCATGATGATCAGGATCGCGTCGCATACCAGAAACGGAAAAGCGGCGCTCGCCACCTGGAACAGGGTCGTTCCTTTAGGCGCTACCCCCAGCATTACGTAGAGCAAAAGGCCGAAGGGCGGTGTCGTGCCGGCCATCTCGAAGGTCATCAGCACGAAAAGCCCGAACCAGACGAGATCGAAACCGAGCTGCTGTGCCAGCGGGAAGAAAATTGGCACGGTAATCAGCATCATCGATACCGCATCCATGAACATGCCAAGGGCGATGAGCACAAAGAACATCACCAGCAGGACCCAGTATTTGGAAAGTTCGAACCCCGTTGCCCATTCGAGCAATCCCGCGCTGGCACCGGAAAAAGCGAGGAGCTGGCTAAAGACGGTGGAGCTCATGATGATGAAAAACACCATGGCGGCGACCTTGACGGTCGCTTCCACGGCAGCACGAAGGGCCGAAAACGTCATGGATCGGAATAATACCGCCAGGATAATCACGCCAAGCACGCCGAACGCCGCAGCCTCGGTTGGTGTCGCCCAGCCGAGAATAATAAAACCCACAACCATGAACACCACCAGGCTCATGGGCACGATATTGGTGCAAACGATCTTCACCCTCTCGAATATGGATGGCATCTCAACTTCGTAAGCGGGGGCAGATTCAGGACGGAACCGGATTTGCAGGTAGATCAACGCCGCATACAGCCCGGCCAGGACAAATCCCGGGAGAAATCCGGCGACCAGCAGGCGCCCCACATCGATATTGGCGACCGACGCCAGCAACACGCCGAGCGCCGAGGGTGGAATAATCATGGCCAACCCGCCGGTTCCCAAAATGGGCCCCATGGACATGCGCTGGTTATAACCGCGGCGCTGCATCTCGGGCACCATCAGGGCGCCAAGCATGGCGGTATTGGCCATGCTCGAGCCGGTCAGGGTGGAGAAAACGGCGCCGCCTGCGACCGTCAGATAGCATAGCCGCCCCCGGAGCCTGCCAAACAGCACATCGAGCCCGTCAAACACCTTGATGGCGAGCCCGGTATGGAAGAACAGCGCCCCCATCATGATGAACATGGGCACCGGCCCCAGGGTAAATCGGGTAATTAACGACGTGGAATTATCGACGATCTGGGTCCAGCCTTCCGTGCTGCCCATGAAAAAAAGCACGCCGATGATGTTCGTGGTGATAAATGTCAGGGCGACAGGCACACCCATCGCCATGAAGAACATGACCATGCCGATCAGGGTGAAGAGCGCCCAATACCATTCCATATCCATGGATCAGACCCCTTCGCGCTCAGCGAGGGATTGGCTGTACATATCGTCAATACCAATCAGATATCGGATGAATTCTATGGTCAGGAAAAAGAAGCAAACTGGCATGGGCCCGAACAGGATCCATTGCGGCATGTCGATGCTTCGCACATCGATCATCTCCTTTGTCCAGGTGACATACACCAGACCAGATGCGTGGTAGCAATAGATCGAAGAGGAAACGATACAGATCGAATAGACCAGTTTCGCGATGACCTTCTGGACGGCCCCGGGCAGAAACTGCTTCACCGCATCGATAAAAACGTGTCCCTTGATCCGCAACAGCCAGGGCGCCGCCAGCATGGCAAACCACAGCAGGATGTATTCGACCACGGCGATGGTGAAGGACGGGGGCTTGAGCCCCGTAATCCGCATGGTCACATCGACCACGATCATGACAAAGCTGGCGAAAATCAGAATGCCGGCGATCACCGCCATCCCGTTGAGGATAAAATTATACCCCCGCACCACTGCACTCATCGTTTACCCCTCTCAATACAGCAATTGTCTGAACAGCTGTATTCCTCTTTGCCGGAAGTTTGCGTTACATCAGGCTCGGCAGATAAAGTGCTATGGCTGGCCATTGGATCAGCATCAAGATCAGGATCGCATCGCACACCAGGAACGGAAAGGCCGCGGAGGCCACCTGGTAGAGCGTGGTTCCCTTGGGCGCCACCCCTAACATTACGTAGAGTAATAAGCCAAAGGGTGGCGTTGTCCCCGCCATCTCGAATGTCATCAGGACGAACAGCCCGAACCAGATCAGGTCGAATCCGAGCGCTTCCGCCAGCGGAAAAAAGATCGGCACGGTAATCAGCATCATGGATGTCGCATCCATGAACATACCGAGCGCGATCAAAATGACAAACATGAGCAGCAGAACTGTATATTTGGACACGTCGAAGCTGGCGGCCCACTTTAAAAGCCCGGCGCTGGCACCGGAAAACGCCAGAAGCTGACTGAAGACCGTGGAGCTCATGATGATAAAGAACACCATGGCGCCGACCTTCACTGTCGCCTCCACGGCGGTATAGATCGCCTTGAAAGTCAGGGCGCGGAACAAGACCGCGAGGATAAACACCCCAAAGACGCCAAAGGCCGCGGCCTCGGTCGGTGTTGCCCAGCCCAAAATGATAAAGCCAATGACCATGAAAACGACAAGACTCATGGGCAGAATGTTGACGCAGATGATCTTGATGCGCTCGCTCCAGGGCGGCATTTCGACTTCATAGGCGGGGGCTGATTCCGGATTGAGCTTGAGCTGTCCGAAAATCATGATGGCATAGAGACCGGCGAGAACAAATCCCGGTAAAAATCCGGCAACCAAAAGACGGCCCACATCGATATTGGCCACCGATGCCAGCAACACGCCAAGGGCCGAGGGCGGGATGATCATGGCGAGACCACCGGTGCCGAGGATCGGCCCCATGGACATGCGCGAGTTATAACCCCGCTTCTTCATTTCCGGCACCATCAGGGAGCCCAGCATCGCCGTATTGGCCATGCTGGATCCGGTGAGAGTGGAGAACATGGCACCACCGGCGACGGTCAGAAAACAGAGGCGGCCCGGCAATTTGCCGAACAGCACGTCGAGCCCGTCAAACACTCTGATTGCCAACCCCGTGTGAAAAAACAACGCGCCCATCATAATGAAGATAGGCACCGGCCCCAGAGTGAAGCGGGTGATCAGCTGGGTCGAATTATCGGCGATCTGCGTCCAGCCGGTCACGGTGCCATAGAAAATCAAGACGCCGATGATGTTGGTCAGAATGAAGGTGAACGCGACGGGCACGCCCATCGCCATGAAGAAAATCACCATCCCGATGAGGGTGCAAAGAGCCCAATACCATTCCATCAGACATTCTCCCTTTCGATAAGATCCTGGGAGTACATGTCATCGATACCGATCAGATAGCGGACGAACTCCACCGCGCACATAAAGAAACAAAGCGGCATGGGCACAAACAGGATCCAGGCCGGGATTTCCATGCTCCGCATATCGATTTCACCGGATTGAATGGCCTCAACCAACAAATTGACCAGCTGGTAACCGTAGATGCAGCAGGCGATGAAGCACGCCAGATAGACGGCCTTGGCGATGACCTTCTTGACGGCAGGCGGCATAAACTGGGTTACGGCATCGATAAACACATGCCCTTTGATGCGCAGCAAATAAGGGGCTGCCAGCATGGTGAAATAGAGCAGGATATATTCGACAACCGTCAGCACGAAAAGCAGAGGCTGGAGACCTGAAATGCGCATCAGCACGTCGATGATAATTAACGCCGTGGCCGTAGAAATTGCAATGCCGGCGCCGATGGCCATGCCATGAAGCAAATGATTATATAATTTAACGAGTACACTCACCGTCCAACGTCCTTTCTGCCCAGCCCTGCCGGTCACCCCTTAAGGTGCGTACCCGGCCGGACATGCCACTCGCATTTCGGAGTCCTGTGAAAAAGAAAACAAAGCCGAAATTGACTTTCATCCCCCTGAAGTGTCCCGAAGCCTATTTCTGGATGGCCCGGGTTTTTCTCATTTTTTATGCGCCTTAATTTGGCGCTATGACGTTCCTATCACAATCCCGAGCCACGCGCCAACCATCGTTCACACCGGTCTATGGATGCAGACCGCCGTACCGCCCAACATTCAAAATTTCACAGGAACAACCGTTCATGCAGCCTGGGAAAGCCGTTGACTATCGGTATTGTGCCCTTATCGCCAGCGATCGGCGAAGAAGTGCGCGGCGTCTTCTGAACCGCGGAACTATTTAAAGCGCGCCGATGACCGCTGCCTAAAGCGTACTGTTCCTCGGGTAAACCATCAGCTAAAAGAGGATTTCACACCCAACGGCCCAAAAATTGCCGCATTTCGGCCACTTTGCATTGCGAAGTTCGTGCCGTAATGTCATCGTTACCGTAATTCGTGGAAACGACTTTATTGTTTTGCGAATTTCATGACTGAATGGCGCATCAATGACTGGATTAGCCACATTAAGTCGATCGTTAAAACGGGCAAAAGGGAGGTACTATCCAATGCCACGTAAAAAGACATTAGCAGCAGCCCTCGTGGGCATGACAGCCGCTGCGTTTATTGTTTCAACCGCGCATGCGGCGACGCTCAGCGTCGCGACAAGTCTTGTCAGGACGGACAAACAGACCACGACTTATATGGACCTATATCATGACCCCGTTCATAAGGCGGATAATGGTATTTCCCTCAACTACAAGGGCGGTCCGGAAGTCATCCCCAACCGCAAGCAGGGCGCAGCCCTGAAGCGCGGCGTCATCGACATGCATTTCGGTCCCAGCGGCTATTATTCAGGCCTCGTCCCCTGTGCACGGGTGGTGGCCCTGGCCAAAAACAACATGGACACGATCCGCTCCAATGGCGGTTGGGAAGTCCTTGAGAAGTGCTGGAAGGAAAATCTCAACGCGCAGATCATCGCCCATCCGATGAAAGGCGTGACCAAGTTCCACGTCTATCTGGTGGACAAGCCGCGGACCAACACCAAGACCGGTCTCGATCTGAGTGGCTATACCATGCGCTCAACGGCCCTCTATCATCCGTTCATGAAGGCGATGGGCGCCCGTCCGATCAATATTTCACCGGGCGATGTCTATACGTCACTGCAGCGTAAGCTGGTCAGAGGACTGGCCTGGCCGGAAGGAAACATCTTCCGTTACGGCTGGCACGAGTTTGTCAAATACCGGGTCGGACCTGGTTTCTGGCGGACGTCTTCTCTGGTCATCGTCAATCTCGACGTCTTTAACAAGCTGACCAACAAACAGCAAAACGCCATGAAACAGGCGGGCATCAAGTTCGAGAGAGACAGTGTACCCCACTACGGTAAGATCGGTGCGGAAGACACCAAGAAACTGGCGAATGCCGGCGTCAAACTGATCACGCTCAAGGGCGCGGAAGCCGCTGCCTTCACAGACACGGTCTATAATGTGACCTGGGAAGCAGCCAAGAAAAAGATTCCCGCCGACATGTTTAAGCAACTGCGCAAAACGCTTCTTGAATAGGCGTTCACGCGGTCAGTTACCGAGGCGCCCCCGAAACGGGGCGCCTCTTTTTTTTATCTATACGCCGAGATACTGGTGTTGAATATCGGGCTGCGCTTTTAGCTCGGAGGAACTTCCCGACCACACCACCTGGCCCTTTTCGATCATATAGTGCCGGTCGGCGATTTGAGTCAGCGCCGCGACGTTCTTATCGATCACCAGGATGGCCTGCCCCTGTTTTTTGAGATCGGAGAGACAACGCCAGATTTCGGTTCTGATCTGCGGGGCAAGACCTTCGGTCGCCTCATCGAGGATTAACAGCCTGGGGTTAGTCATCAGGGCGCGGCCAATGGCCAGCATCTGCTGTTCGCCGCCGGATAACTCAGTTCCCATCCCATCGATCCGCGCGACCAGCGAGGGAAACCGATCGAGCACGCGCTCCAGAGTCCAGGGCTCAGTGGCGCCTAAATCATTGTGCGCGGTCGCGATCAGATTTTCCCGAACCGTCAGGTTTGGAAAAATCTGGCGTCCTTCCGGCACCAAACCAATTCCGAATTTGGCAATTCGATAGGGTGGCAGGCCGGTGATCGTCCGGCCCTCGAACGAGATGACACCCTCTTTTGGGGAGAGCAGACCCATGATCGAGCGGATCGTGGTGGTCTTGCCCATGCCATTGCGGCCCATCAGTGTCACCACCTCGCCGGCCTCGACGGTAAGCGACATGCCAAACAGCACCTGGCTGGTGCCATAGGCGGTGTCGATGCCGTCCACGCGCAGCATCAGACCGCCCCCTCTTCCGCACCGAGATAGGCGGTACGCACTTCCGCATTGGCACGAATCTCATGGGCCGATCCGGTAGCGATGGCTCTTCCATACACCAGCACGGTTATCTGGTCCGCCAGTGCAAAGACGGCATCCATATCATGTTCGATCAGCAGGATGGTCTGATGTCCCTTCAGCGACTGAAGGATCTCCACCATACGCTGGGATTCATCGGGCCCCATCCCGGCCATGGGCTCATCAAGCAACAGCATCTTCGGGTTGGTCGCCAGCGCCATGGCGATCTCAAGCTGGCGATGCTCACCATGGGACAGAAAGCGGGCGGTGACATTGGCACGGTCTGCCAGCCCCACCCGATCAAGGGCCGCCAGTGCAGGATCCCGCAATCGCGCCTGACCGCGCGCCGCGCGCAGGAACCGAAACGAATGCCCGTCATGGGCCTGGACCGCCAGGGCGACATTTTCCAGGGCGGTAAATTCATGAAAGATGCTGGTAATCTGGAATGTCCGCGCCAATCCGCGCGCCGCCCGGGCCGGTGGCGCCAGACGGGTCACATCGCGGCCGTTGAAAGTGATGCTCCCGGAATCAGCCCGCAGCGCGCCCGCCAGCTGGTTTATCAGCGTCGTCTTACCGGCACCGTTGGGCCCGATCACGGCATAAATCTCGCCGGCCGTAACCGCGAGATCCAGATTGTCGGTCGCGACCACCCCGCCAAAGCTTTTGCGCAGGCCCGTAACAAGCAGCATGGGGTCAGCCATCGCTATCCCCCCTGCGCTCCAGGAATCCAAGCAGGCCGCCGCGGGCAAACAGCACCACCAGGATCAGGAACGGCCCGAATATGAGCTGCCAATATTCGGTAACGCCGGACAGCAGTTCCTCCAGCAGGATGAACACCAGCGCGCCGACGATGGGCCCCACCAGGCTGCCCATCCCTCCCAGCAGCACCATGATGATCAGGTCACCGGAGCGGGTCCAATGCATCATGTCGGGATTGACGAAATCGGTGTGGTTGGCGAGCAGAGCACCGGCCAGCCCGGCCATGGTGCCGGCGATGACAAAGGCCGCGAGCTTATAGCGGTATGTGGGAAAACCGATGGCTTCCATGCGCGCTTCGTTGGACCTTGCGCCCTGAATCACCATGCCAAACCGGGAATTGACCAGCCGGCGGCTGATCCACAGGCAAAGAAGCAACAGGGCGAACACCAGAAAATAGAGGCTGTTCTTATCGCTCAGATCCACCAGACCGCTGAAGTCGCTGGGCTCCGCCAGGGGCAGGCCGTCATCCCCGCCATAGCGGTCCAGACTGACGCCGAGGAAATACATCATCTGGGCCAGCGCCAGGGTGATCATGATGAAATAGACGCCGCGCGTCCGCAGGCTGATGGCGCCAAACACCAGGGCAAACAGCGCCGAGGCGGCAAGCGCCAAGGGCCACTGGATAAATCCGCTGACGATTTCGTGTTCGGCGCAAATTCCCACCACGTAAGCGCCCACTCCGATATAGGCGGCATGACCGAAACTGATCATCCCGCCATAACCCATGATCAGATTGAGGGACAGGGCACCAATGGCAAGTATCATCATGCGGCGCCCGAGATCCGTATAAAACGGCACCTCGGTCCAGGCCGCGAAGGCCGGCACAAGGGCGAGCAGCGCGAAGACCACGATGACAACGGCAATTTGTCGGCGATTCCCCATGATCTAGCCGGTGCGTGCCGGGAAAAGCCCCTGGGGACGGAAAAAAAGCACCAGAGCCATCAGGATATAGATCAGCATGGAAGCCGCCGCCGGGGCCGCGGTTTCCGCCGTATTGACCGGCAGAAACAGCTTGAAGAACGTATCGAGGAACGATCGTCCGAGAATATCCATTACACCGATCAGCAGCGCACCCACGAAGGCGCCCTTGATGGAACCGATACCGCCAATCACGATCACCACCAGCACCTGGATCAGAATATGCTCGCCCATGCCGATGGTGACGGCGAAGAGGGGCCCGGCCAGCGCACCCGCCAGCGCTGCCAGCGCCGCCCCCAATCCGAAGACCAGCGTAAAGACCCGCTTGATATCGATGCCCAGCGCGCCGACCATTTCGCGGTTCGACGCGCCGGCGCGGATCAACATGCCGATGCGCGTCTTGGTAACCAGGACATAGAGAAAGGCCGCAACCAGCAGGCCGACACCGATCACCACGATACGATACATGGGCAGCGGCACACCCCACGCATCCACGGTCTGGTTCAGGAAGGCCGGCAGGACGATCTCGATGCCGTCCGGGCCCCATATAAGCCGCACCAGCTCATTGAAAAACAGGATCATGCCAAAGGTGGCCAGCACCTGATCGAGATGGCCGCGGTCATAGAGCCGCCGCAGGACCACGATCTCGAGCAGTATCCCGAGCAGCAACGTCGCCGGTAGCGCGACGGCTATTCCCAGCATGAAGGAATCGGTGGCGCGGGTGACCGTCGCCGCGAAATAGGCGCCCATCATATAGAGCGACCCGTGCGCCAAATTCATCAGATCCATAATGCCGAAAACCAGCGTCAGGCCAGCGGCAAGCAGGAACAGAAGGATTCCAAACTGGATCCCGTTAAAGAGCTGTTCAAAGAGAAGCGTTGCTTCGATCATGAATGCATTGGGACCAGATGCGGAAACGGAGGCGCATCACACGCCCCCGTACCCGGCTTTAAGATCCGTCTTACCAGGTCTTCTTCATTTTGCACTTGGAATGATAGACGTCCTGATGGTCGCTATAGACCTTCTGAGAGATCTTGGTCGTCCAGTTGCCGTTGGCATCGGCGACCACTTGGCGCAGATAGAAATCCTGGATCGGGAAGTGGTTATTGCCATAGACATATTTGCCACGCACCGAGCCATAATTGGCTTTGCGGAATGCGGCCCGCATGGCGTCCATCTTCTTCAGATCACCGTTCACCGCCCGCACGGCACTATCGATCAGCATGATCGAATCATAGCTCTGGGCCCCATAGTGAGACGGGTAGGAGCCGAACTTCTTGCGATAATCGGCGACAAACCGCTTGCTCACCGGCGTATCGAGATCAGGTGACCAGAATTGGGTGGAATAGGTCCCCAGCACATTGGTCAGCTTGGCCTGCTGCAACTTCGGCAGGCTCAGCGAATCGACGCTGAACACCGTATAGAGCGGTGTCTTGGTCAGACCGGCCTGCGCATATTGGCGCATGAACGCGTTGGTGGCCCGTCCGGGGAAGAAAATGAACACGCCATCCGCCTTGGAGGCCCGCGCCTTGGCGAGTTCCGCCGAAAAATCGAGCTGGGATGGCCATTTGGTCAGATCCTTGCCCAGCACCTTGCCTTTGAAGGTCCGCTCAAAACCGGCCACCATGTCGCGGCCCGCCGCATAGTTTGGCGCCACGATATAGACGCTTTTGACGCCGCGCTTGTTCAGCACCTCTCCCAACGCCATGGGCACCTGATCATTCTGCCATGAGGTGGAGAAAATATTCTTGTGACAAAGACGTCCGGCGATCTTCGACGTGCCGGCGTTGGAAATAATCAGGAACTTGCCTGCTTTGACCACGCTGTTGCGCGACGCTAGTGCCACATGCGACCAGATATAGCCCGACATGATGTCGACCTTGTCCTTGTGCAGCAGTTTTTCGGTTTTCTGCTTGCCGATTTCCGGTTTGACCTGATCGTCTTCGAACAGGACCTCGACGGGGATACCACCCATCTTGTCGCCGAGATGATCCAGCGCGATACGGACAGAGTTCCGCATATCCTTTCCGATAACACCCGCGCCGCCCGAAAGCGTCGTCACGAAACCGATCTTGATCTTTTTCGCCTTGGCCGCCATCGCCTGTGGCGCGGCCACAGTCAGCGCCAGAGCGGATGCCGCAAGAATCAAAGTTTTCTTCATCCTCATAATCTCCAAACTCCCTTATGAATTTTTGTTGCCCGCCCTACAGCCCATGCGGCGGAACACAAGCGCCGATAGTAACGCACGAGATCAACTTGCCAACCGTCAATTTGACGCAGGGATTAAATCCGTACTTGATAAGAGCGGCAATCACAGGGGACCCATGATGTCGATTCCGGCCTTGTCAAAACCACCTTTTCGCGCCGATCACGTGGGTAGTCTGCTGCGCCCCGAGGAACTGCTGGATGCGCGGTACGCTGAGGGACCGGAAAAACCGACCGTTGATGACCTCCGCGCGCTCGAAGACCGGCACATCCCCAATGTTATTTCGTTACAAGAAAAGGTTGGTCTGCAATCGGTCACCGATGGTGAGTTTCGCCGCGCCTCCTTTCGCTCGCCTGTGGTGAGCCGCGTCGACGGTTTCACCACAGTGCCGCAGGACCCTATCTGGGCCGCCCGGGATGAGACCGGACATTCACACCCATTGGGCGACGCACCCCTGGCAATCGCCAAGCTGGCCCGTAATCGCGGTATCGCGACCCATGAATTCGAGTTCCTCCGGCCGCGCACCGACCGGACGCCGAAAATAGCCCTGCCGGCACCGTCCTATCATTTCTTCTATCGCCATCCAGAAAAAGCCGCCTATTCGGATCCGGAAGACTATCTTGACGATCTGGTGCGCATCTACCGTGAGGAACTGGCCGAACTGGGTGCCATGGGCGCCACCTATGTCCAGTTCGACGAAGTCATTCAGGCCTATATGTGCGACGAAAACATACGGGCCGCATTGACCGCGCGGGGCGACGATTACAAAGACTTGTCGGCGCTCTATGTGGATCTGATCAACCGCATCATCGACGGGCGACCTGACGATATGACCGTCGCCGTGCATTTCTGCCGCGGCAACAGCATGGGACGTTGGGTCGCCGAGGGCGGCTATGACGCCATCGCCGAGATCGTCTTCGGCGGGCTCAAGGCGGATGCGCTGTTCATGGAATACGACACGCCACGGGCCGGCGACTTCGCGCCGCTGCGCTATGTCACCGACGACAAAATCGTGGTGCTGGGCCTGATCAGCACCAAGACAGGAAGCCTCGAAGAAAAGGACGATTTGAAGCGCCGCATCGACGAAGCCGCCAAGCTGGTCCCGCTGGAGCGCCTCTGCCTCAGCCCGCAATGCGGTTTCGCCAGCCGGGATAAAGGCAACCCCATCACCATCGATGACCAGATTGCCAAACTGTCCCTGGTGGTCGATGTGGCCACCGACGTCTGGGGCGGCGTGCTGCCATCGCGGTCTTAATCCGCGTCGAGCACTGCCTTCACGCCATCGCGGTTTTCACCACCGCGCGCTTCCATCAACGACAGGAAATCGGGGTTGAACCAGTCACCCAGCGCGACCTGATAGGCGGGGCGGGCGCGGATGCGGTCGAACCAGTCGGCGACGTTTGGGCGTGTCTCGAATAACCAGTCCTGCTGCAGATGGGCGACGCGGGTCACGTAGGGCGTCAGCGCCACGTCGGCGAGGGAATAAGTGTTACCGGATGCCCAGTCCCCCTCGGACAAAGATTCCTGTAGGTCGTCCAGCATCTTGACCACACGCCGGATGGCGGGTTTGAAAAAAGTACTTTCGACGCCCTCCATGACGTTCTCGGTCATGCGCGCCCGTTTCCCGGGATCCACATAGCCGTCGAGAGTCTTTTTCAGCTCCTCCTCGGTCTTGCCTTCCATGAACTGATAGCGAAAGGCGATACAGGCGCTGATGGTCGCCGACGCGGCGTGCAGCCCCTCGTCGAACTGCTTGACCCAGATGCGCATGCGGGCGCGCTCATACGGGTCGGCGGAATGGAGCGGCGGGTCGGGAAAGACCTCATCGAGATATTCGTCGATCACCGCCGATTCATAGATCACCCGGCCGTCATGGATAATGGTCGGCACCACCCCGTTAGGGTTGAGGGCCAGATAATCCGGATGATGCTGGTCGCCGGCCCGCAGATTGAAATGATGCGAGGTAAAGTCCTGACCTTTCTCGGCCAGCGTAATCCGTACTTTCTGGGAACAGGTGGACATTCCGTTGTGATAGAGCTCGATCATCCTTTTTCCTCGGCTTCGCCTTTGCGCATCTTTGATTTGCGGGCGATTATCCGGTAAAGCCCCCCTCTGTACAATAACGAGGCTCTCCATGAATGACCGAATTCTGCCGACCACCGTCGTCGGCAGCTACGTCCAGCCCGACTGGCTGGTCGACCGCGACATGCTGAAGGCCATCGTGCCGCCCCGGGTGCGGGCGCGAGACATATGGCGTGTCGCGCCGGAGAATTTGGAAGAAGCGCAGGACGCCGCCACCCTGGCCGCCATTCACGACATGGAGCGCGCCGGGATAGACATCATCACCGATGGTGAGATCCGCCGCGAAAGCTATTCCAACCGGTTTGCCACGGCCTTGGAGGGAGTCGATATCGACAATCCGGCGGAAGTCATGGGACGATCCGGCAAGCCCACGGCCGTTCCCCGCATTACCGGTGCGATCAAGCGCACCCGGCCGATCGAAGTCGCCGATATCGAATTCCTCCGTGCCAATACAGCAGGCAGGATCAAGATAACCCTGCCCGGCCCCTTCACCATGAGCCATACGGCCGCTGATGAGTTCTACGGCGATGAAGAGGCCTGTGCCATGGCCTATGCCGTCGCCGTGAATGAAGAAATCCATGACTTGTTTGCCGCCGGCGCCGACGTGGTCCAGCTGGACGAACCCTGGATGCAGGCAAAGCCGGATCAGGCGAAAAGATATGCCGTCAAGGTGGTCAACCGGGCGCTTGAAGGTGCGTCGGGCACAACGGCGGTGCACATGTGTTTCGGCTACGCCCATGCGGTCAAAAACAAGCCGAGCGGTTATTCCTTCCTGCCCGAGCTGGCCGCCTGCGCCGCCGATCAGATATCCATCGAAGCCGCCCAGCCGGGGCTCGACCCGGCGGTTCTTGAGGCGTTGTCGGGCAAAACCGTGATCGTCGGTGTGATCGATCTTGGCGACAGTACGGTCGAGACGCCGGACATGGTCGCCGACCGCATCCGCGCCGCGCTGAAGATCCTGCCCGCCGAGCGCGTAATCGCCGCACCCGATTGCGGCATGAAATACCTCACCCGCGGCGTCGCCTTCGGCAAACTCAAGGCGCTAGCCGACGGCGCCGCCATTGTGCGTAAAGAACTGGCGGGTTAGGGGTTTTCGTCATCTGCGCGCCCGGCGGCGCGCACCCCCCACCTACACCTCCCCCTGTTAGGAGGGAGGGATAAATTTAGAGGCGAGATCAAATTAAATATCCCCTCCCCCTTGAAGGGGGAGGGTTAGGGTGGGGGTGACGCGCTGTCTAGCGCGCATATGACCTTCGCAACAACGCGGTCTACTTCTTCTTTTTCGCAGCCGCTTTTTTCTTGGCGCGGACACGGGTGGTCGGGGTCGATGACCGGGCCGCCGCGGCTCTTCCCCGTTGGGCGGCCTTCTTGAGATCGAGCTGGCCGAGACCCGGGCGATAGCTCTTCTCGTCGAGGAACTGGCGCATGCCTTCGTCACGGCCCGGTATCCTGTCGGTCGCCTTGCAGGCGATGCCTTTGACCCCAAGATAATCCTGGGCTTCCGTGTCGCTCATGCGGCGCACCGCACGGATCGCTTCCTTTGTGTAACGAACAGCGTTGGGGCTCTTGGTCATCAGCTTTTTCGCCAGCTTGGTGGTTTCCGCCCGCAACTTGGTCTTGGGGACCGAATAATTCACAAGCCGGATTTTTTCGGCGACCTTGCCGTCGAACGGATCGCCGGTGACCGCATAGTAGAGCGCGTCGCGATAGCTCAATACATCGGCCACGTTCCAGCTCACGATGCCCCCTGGAATGATGCCCCAATTGACTTCGGACAGACCAAAGATGGCGTCATTGGCCGCGATGGCGAAATCGCAGGCGCAAAGTTGCGTAAAAGCACCGCCGAAGCAGTAGCCATTGACCATCGCGATGGTCGGTTTGGGAAAATTCACCAGCTTAGTCCAGCGCCACGCATGTGACGCCTTGCCCACCTTGGCCCGCGCCTTGGCGTCATCCTGGTTGGCGCGGAAAAACAACGCCAAATCCTGACCGGCGCAGAATGCCTTGCCGGCGCCGGTGATCACAACGACTTTGACGTCGTCATCATCGGCCATGCGGTCGAGAGCCTCGTTCATATCGAAATGCAGCTCGGGACTCATGGCATTGCGTTTTTCCGGCCGGTTAAAAATGATCCAGCCGATGCCACCCTTCTTCTCCAGCTTGACAGTATTGAGATTTTTCACAGCCATCCTCTATCTCCCTGATTGATTGTTTGACCGTCATGACGGTATCAGGCGATGGCATGGACAAAAAGCCCGGCGCAATGGCCGGGCTTTTCGATAACGCACCATGCTCGGAGGCTATTTCTTCTTCGCAGCCGCCTTTTTCTTGGCGCGGACGCGGGTGGTCGGGGTCGAGGAGCGGGCCGCCGCGGCTCTTCCCCGTTGCGCCGCCTTCTTGAGATCGAGCTGACCGAGACCCGGGCGATAGCTCTTCTCGTCGAGGAACTGGCGCATACCTTCGTCACGGCCAGGGATCTTGTCGGTCGCCTTGCAGGCCTGATTCTTGACGGTGAGGTAATCGTCGGCCTCATTGACGCTCATGCGGCGCACCGCGCGAATTGCTTCCTTGGTGTAGCGCATGGCGTTGGGGCTTTTGGTCATCAGCTTCTTGGCGAGCTTCACCGTTTCCGCCTTGAGCTTGGCCGGCGGCACCGAATAGTTCACCAGCCGGATCTTCTCGGCGGTCTTGCCATCGAACGGATCGCCGGTGACGGCATAGTAGAGCGCATCGCGATAGCTCAGAACATCGGCCACGTTCCAGCTCACGATGCCGCCCGGAATGATGCCCCAATTGACTTCCGACAGGCCGAAGGTCGCGTTATGGGCGGCGATGGCGAAATCGCAGGCGCAAAGCTGGGTAAAGGCGCCGCCGAAGCAGAACCCATTGACCATGGCGATTGTGGGCTTGGGGAAATTGACCAGTTTCTCCCAACGCCAGGCATGGGACGCCTTCTGGGCGCGGTTGCGGTTTTTCGCGTCGTTCTGATTGGCACGGAAATAAAGCGCGAGATCCTGTCCGGCGGAAAACGCCTTGCCGACCCCGGTCAGGATAAGCACGTGGGTCTCATCGTCCTCAGCCAGAATATCCAGCGCCTCGCTCATTTCGAAATGAAGCTCGGGGCTCATGGCGTTGCGTTTTTCCGGCCGGTTAAGCATCAGCCAGGTGATCCCTTTCTGCGCACCCTTCCCCTTTTCGATCTTGATCGCGTTATAGCCTTTTTTAGCCATGGTATTTGCCTCCCTGATAGTCGGTTTCGATGAAAGGAAATTATCAGCATGTTCACAAGCCAACAACCGGTGGCGCCCTCTTGACCGCGCCGTCCGCGCCCGTGAAGATCACGCCACACAAAATGGGGAGACACGTGATGAAGACCGCCATCGTCAATATCAAGACCATCGTCACCGGCGATTGGCGCAAACCCTTTGCCAAGGGCGATGCTGTCCTCATGGACAAGGGCAAGATCCAGAAAGTCGGCACCCTGTCGGCAGGCGAACTCAAATCCTGCGATCTGGTGGTCGATGCCGGTGGCACCACCGCCTGCCCCGGCCTGATCGATTCCCAGGTCCATATCACATTTGGCGATTACACGCCGCGCCAGCAGACCGTCGGGTTCCTGGAAAGCTACCTGCATGGCGGGGTGACCAGCAATCTGTCGGCCAGCGAAGTCCACGTACCGGGCCGGCCCAGCGATCCCGAAGGCGTCAAATCGCTCGCCGTTGCGGCCCTTAAATGTTTCGAGAATTTCCGGCCGGGCGGCGCCAAGGTCTATGGCGGCTGCATCATCCTGGAGCCCGGCCTCACGCAAAAGGACTTCAACGAGGTCGCCAAGAAGGGCGTGTGGTTCGCAAAGGCCGGTTTCGGCGGCGTCAAGACGCCGTTTGAATACACGCCGCTGGTTCGCATGGCCCAGAAGGCCGGCATGATCGTCAATTGCCACACCGGCGGCGCGTCCATCCCCGGCTCGTCACCCATTATCGGCAAGCATCTCATGGATATGCGGCCCGACGTGTCGTTCCACATCAATGGCGGGCCCATCGCCATGCCCGACAAGGATTTCCCCATGATCGTCAACGAGACGGAGATCGCCCTCCAGATCTGTCAGGCCGGGAACATCCGTACTGCCTTGATGTGTCTCAATCTGGCGGTGGAAAACGACCAGTTCGACCGCTTCCTGATCGCCACCGACACGCCCACCGGCACCGGTGTCATGCCTCTCGGGATGATCAAGTCGGTCACCGAGATGGCGACCCTGTCCGATTACCCGCCGGAATGGATGATCGCCGCGGCGACCGGAAATGTGGCCAAGATCTACCGTCTGAATTCCGGCTTTATCGCGTGCGGCAAGGATGCCGATGTGCTGCTCATCGACGCGCCCCTGGGGGGTAGCCAGAAGACCGCGCTCGACGCCATCAAGCACGGTGATCTCGCCGCGGTGGGCGCTGCCTTCACCGACGGCATTCCCCGCTATGTGGGCCGCAGCCGCAACACCCCACCCATCACCCGCAAGATCCGCATCGTCCAAAATAAGATCCCGCAGGATTTCTCCGGCGCGAAGCATTGAAGCGGAGAGGGTCATTGAGGGAACCAGGTCTATGAAAACTCGTAAGATCGTTACTGCCATTGAGGAAATTTACACCGAGGCCGGCCAGGATGCGGACGTGCCGCTGCGCAAGGTCGCGGTGATCGCGGTGATCGACAATCCATTTGCCGGCAAGCCCTATCAGGAGGATCTGTCGTCGCTGACCAAGGCCAGCGAGGCGCTGGGACAAAAGATCACGGCGATGGCGAAAGAGGCCATGAAACCCTACGGGATGGAAAGTTATGGCAAGGCCTCGGTGGTGGGCACCAATGGTGAGCAACAGCATGGCTCGGCCATGGTCACAACCATATACGGTAATGTAATGCGCGAGGCGGCGGGCGGCGGCGCGGCCTGGATCACCTCGACCTCCAAGCGTCTGGCGGTGGGCGGCATCATCGATGTGCCACTGGCTCACAAGGACGCGCTCTATGTGCGGTCCCATTACGACACCATGACCGTCATGTTGCCGGACGCCCCGTTGCCGGACGAGATTGCCATCATCTGCTGCTACGCCAATCGCGGTCAGATCAACGCCCGCGTCGGTGGACTAGCCGCTGGCGATATCAAAGGCGACGACGGGCTGGTTTAGGGCTGCAGGCCTAACAAAACGTAGGTTTTTCATGCAAAAGACCCGGCACATGGCCGGGCCTTTACTCTGTCATGCAGACGGACTCCGCCCCCTCAGCGGATTTTGCGTCACATCAGGCTTGGCAGAAATAACGCCACCCCCGGAGCGATGACGAGAATTATGATGAGAATGAGATCGCAGAACAGGAACGGAATCGCGGCCTTGGCCACCTCGATCAAGGTAGTCCCAGGCACCATCCCCAGCATGATAAATAACAGGAGCCCAAAGGGCGGTGTGGTGGCACTCATCTCCAGCGACATGAGGACGATCAGCGAGAACCAGATCAAATCGTAGCCCAGGGATCCCGCCAGCGGATAGAAAATAGGTACCGTGATGAGCATCATGGAAACCTGGTCCATGAACATGCCGAGCATGATCAGCACCAGGAACATGGCGGCGAGAATAACGATTGCCGGCACTTCGAATCCGGTCGCCCAGTTGACCAACCCGCGGCTCGCGCCGGACATGGACAGGAGCTGACTGAACACGGTGGAATTCATCAGAATGAAGAACACCATGCCGGCGACCTTGATGGTGCCCATCAGCGATGTGGTGAAAGCCTTCCAGGTGAACACACGGCGGGCTGCGGCGAGGATAACCACACCGACGACACCGAAGGAGGCGGATTCAGACGGCGTTGCCCAGCCCAGCACGATAAAGCCGATGACCATGAAGACCACCAGACCCATGGGCAGGATGTTGACGCAGACCTGGTAGATTTTTTCCTTCCACGTCGTGGCTTCGACCTCATAACTCGGCGCGGCGGAAGGATCGCGCCACAGCTGGAAGGCGATCATACCGGCATAAAGCGTGGCCAGAACGATACCCGGTAACAGGCCGGCGATCAGCAATCGACCCACATCGACCTGCGCGATACTGGCCAACAACACGCCCAGCGACGACGGCGGGATGATCATGGCCAGCCCACCGGTACCCAGAATGGGGCCCATGGACATTTTCTTGTTGTAGCCACGCCGGGTCATTTCCGGCACCAGCAGCGAGCCCAGCATGGCCGTATTGGCCATAGTGGATCCGGTCAGGGTCGAGAACAGAGAGCCGCCAATCACCGTCAGGAAACACAACCGTCCCGGTATCTTGCCCAGCAATTTATCGAGGGCGTCGAATACTCTGAGTGCCAACCCCGTATGAAAAAACAGGGATCCCATGAGAATGAACATGGGGATCGGCGACAGGGTGAATGAGGTGATCAGGTTAGTGGCATTGTCGGCAATCTGCGGCAGGACCGGCCAACCGCCGGAAAACAGAAAAATGCCAATAATGTTGGTGATCATAAAAGTGAAGGCTACCGGAATGCCCATCGCCATACCGGCGACCACACATCCCAACAACAATCCGCCGGCTTCGTACCACAACATGGTTAGAGTTCGTCCTTCACTTCGCCGAGGTCGTAGGAGTAATAGGACCTGACGCCAACGAGATAGAGCATGAATTCAAGGCCGATCAGGCCGAAGCAAAGTGGCAGTGGTAAAAACTGGAGCCAATAAGGCATATCGATGCCGCGCACATCCAGTTCGCCGCCGTTCCAGTAATCGATAAAAATACCCCAGCATAGATACGCGAACAGGAATGATGCCAGCATACAAACCACATACACGATTTTGGCGAGCACCCGACGCACCGCATCCGGCATGACCGTAACAAGCGCTTCGATCACCACATGACCACGCGTCCGCACCAGAAACGGCGCCGAACACATGGCTAAATAAAGAAGCGCATACTCGACTATGGACGATGTGAACAACGGCGGACGCATTCCAAGTGTCCGGATCGATACATCGATCGTGATCATGAGGAACATGCAGGGGATGAGGGAGCACGCGAACCACGCGAGCGCCGTCACCGTCTGTCCCAGGAATTTATCGAATGCCTGCACAGGCTTGCTCTACGTATGGTCTACGTTTGCAATCCTATTTCTGCAGCCGGGTGTCGCCCAGATCGAACTGACGGTTCGGCTTGCCCGGCTTGTAGAGCAGCGGCTTGAGTTGATCGTGATATTTGGACCGCTTCTTCAGCTCTTTCCAGATCTCGCCATGGGCTACTTCCAGATACTTCGCCGCGGCCGCACCCTTGAGAACGATGTCCTTGACGCCGGCCTTCTTGACAAGCGGCTCTTCCTTAAGGCGCTCCAACTCGACAAACAGGACCGAGGAGGTCTCGTAAGCGAGGGCCAGATCATTCATGAACTTCTTTTGCGCATTTGTGAGGCCTGCCCACGTGTTCAGATTGACGGTCACGACCTGATTGGTCTGATAGAAATTCGGAAATACCCGATACTTTGTGACGCTGGCGAGACCGATGGCGTAGAGCGAGGTATCCGTCATTCCGAAACCATCAACCGTGTTGCGCTGCATGGCGGTGAGAATTTCGCTCGATTTAATGTTGATAGTGGTCGCGCCCAGCGCCCGGAACAGAGGGCGATAGGTGCCGGTCGCGCGCATCTTCATACCGGTCAGATCGGGAAGACCGTCGCTACCAATCTTGGGCTTTTTGCCAAGATACATATAGTAGGACGTCATGTTCTCGCCCCACGCCAGCAGGTGCGAACCGGCTTTTTCCTTGTAAATCTTCTGAAGCAGGGCAAAACCACCATTGGCACGCAGGGCGCGAGGTCCCTGATTGGATGCCAAGAGGCCATAACCTTCTGGTACGGTACCAATGTAATAGGCGGTCGGGCAGCTTAGGACATCGAACTGTCCGCGCTTGAGCGCTGACGCTGCCTTGCGGGGCGGAACGATTTCCTGTCCACCAAGATACTTGATCTGAATGAGGCCCTTACCGTTGGCGTTGGCTTCAGCGACGAAGGTTTTGAGATAAGCTTGGGCCAAAATATTGGTCTGCTGCAACGCGGTAACCGTGTTGAGCGTCTTTTCCATGGCAAAGGCCGACGATGTTGCGAGGATCGTCGTAGCCGCAATCGCACTAACACCAAATTTCATTGTATTCATAATAATCTCCCTGTGACTCGTCTCACTGGTAAAAAATAAAATGGATCTTTTATGAGCCCATCCCATGGGGCGGCATACTGACGGGTCTCTTTTTTGATGTCAAACGGTGAACAGTGGGGACACTCACCTCTCTCGACAAAATTTCACAGAAATAATTCCTGCGCAGGGGTCCACAAGTAGAATTATAAAAATTACGGCGCCGACATTGCTGCCGGCGCCGCTGGATATTTGTTTCAAGCCTAAATTTTAGCGAAAGGCTTGGCGTCTTAGCGTTTCATGTCGAGGGCTTGCTTGATCTTGAGCTGGCGGTTGGCCTTGCCCGGCTTGTAGAGCAACGACTTCAACTGATCGTGATACTTGGAGCGCTTCTTCAGCTCTTTCCAGATTTCACCATGGGCAATTTCCAGATACTTGGCGGCGGTTGCGCCTTTGAGCACGATATCCTTCACGCCAGCAGCCTGGATTTGCACTTCTTCCTTCAGACGCTCTGATTCAACGTACTGGACGGAGGTGACCTCGTATTCGATGGCCATCCGGTTCAGCAGGTCCTTCTGAGCCTGGTTCAACGACTTCCAGGAATTCAGATTGATCGTCTCGACTGTGTTGGTCTGGTAGAAATTGGGCTGAACCCGGTATTTGGTCACCTTATGAAGGCCGATGGCCGGCAGTGACACGTCGGTGAACCCGAAACCGTCGACTGTGCCCCGCTGGATCGCGGTGATCACTTCCGAAGACTTGATGTTGATGGTGGTGGCGCCGAGAGCGCGGAACAGGGGCCGATAGGTGCCGGTTGCCCGCATCTTCATGCCGTTCAGGTCCGGCAGACCATCGGCACTCATCTTCGGCTTCTTGGCCAGATACATGTGATAGGACGTCATGTTTGAGCCCCAGCTCAGCAGATGGGCGCCGGCCTTCTCGGCATAGATTTTCTGCAGAAGTTCCCAGCCGCCATTGGACCGCAGAACCCGAGGCCCCTGGTTCGAGGCCAGCAGGCCGTAGCCTTCAGGCACGGTGCCGATGTAATAGGCCGTCGGGCTGCTGAGGACGTCGAACTGACCGCGCTTAAGCGCCGCAGCCGCCTTACGGGGCGGAACGATTTCCTGACCGCCAAGATACTTGATCTGGAGCACGCCACCGCCCGATTTGTTCACTACGGCGACAAATTTTCGAAGAAATGACTGCGCCAGCACATTGGTCTGCTGCAGCGAGGTCACGGAAGTCATGGTTTTTTCCATGGCCACCGTCGAATTCGACAGCCCGAGGACGGCCGATGCGGCAGCCACTGCCGTAAGAGTTTTCATGTTGATCATAATTGTCTCCCTAATGATCGTTTCTAAAATCGAGTTTGAGTGAACTTCCAGATGCCTAAAATAGAGTCCCTGTGTAGCGCGCCGCATAGTGACAGACCACCCAATTGTGTCAATTCGTTGGCCAGCCCTAAAACGTCTCCTTGTCGTCCCAGCCGTCTTCGACATCGCGCACCGAGGTTTCCGGTATGAGGCCCTTTTGCTGACGTTGCAGCGACCGCGCACCATTCTCAAGATAATCTCCTTCGGCGGCGCGTTGCGCGGCATCGGCCCAATCCTGGGTCCAGTCGCCCAGTGAATAGCCGAACCAAGGCGGCTGCGGCCGCACCGGCGGCAGGCCAAGCTTGTTCCACAGGGCCAGACCGCGCTCCATGTATTCCTTGGTCGGCAGCGCCACCGGCGGCATATCGCTTTTCATGGTGGCGTCAATCAGAAGCGTAGAATCTTCTTCGCCCGTATGTTCGCGCTTGGGCCCATGACCCTGCCCGCGATGGCCAAGCGTGATCACGTCGTCCACCGGGTTCAGCCGGTAGGCCATGGCCCACAGCAGCGCATCGGCATTGTCGGGATCGATATCCTCGTTCACCGCGATACAAATTTTGCTGCAATCGCCCTTGAAATAGGCCGCCCCATAGAGCGCGCGCCAGATCTCCGTCTTGGGCGTGTCCTTTTCCAACGTGATAATGGTGACGCGCAGCAGCCCGGTGAGCGGTTCATGCAGCGAGACTTTCTTTACCCCTTTAATACCAAGCCCGTCCCGCAAATGACCGAGAAACAGAGGCTCATAGGCGACCCGCTTGATGACGCTGGATTCCGACGGCGCCGCCTGACTTATATAAGAAGTCAGCACCGCGTCCTTGCGGTGGGTGATGGCGGTCACCTGCAGAGGCATATTGAATTCTTCCAGCGCCACATGGCCGTGGCTTTCGCCGAACGGACCTTCGGGCTCGACCATCTCGGTGTCGATCAGACCTTCTATGACCAGTTCGGATTCCGCCGGCACCAGCACATCGACGGTGCGCGCCTTGACCATGCGGATCGGCGCGCCCACCAGGCCACCGGCGACACTGACCTCATCCATATCGACCGGCAGCTTCTGTGGCCCCATGAAGGCCACGGCCGGCGGACACCCCAGGACGATGGCAACCGGCATTTTCTTGTCGCCGCGTTCGCGATGCTTCTTGTAATGAACATACCCTCCGGCGCCGCCGACCCGGGTGGCCATGCGCACCACCATGCGGTCTGACGCCTTCAGGGCGGCGCGGTAGGTGCCCATATTCTGCACCCCGGTATCGGGATCGCGGGTGACCACATTGGTGGAGGTCAGGGTCGGCGCCGCATCGAATCCCGGGGTGGAGACCGGGATGGGTAGCGAATCTATGCCCCTGCCCTCGCCCTGCAGATCGGCGCCTTCGATGATCACCTCATGGCAGGGCGCCTCATCGACGATAACCGGCGGGATCGGGTTGGCAATGGCATGCTCCCAGCGGGCGCCGATTTCCTCAACCGGCACCCCCATCCCGACACTATAGATGTCCTGATTGGCGGCCAGAGCACCGACCACGATGGGCAGATCGTATTTGCGGCCCTTCGCATTGATCACGTTGCGGAACAGGAACGCCTTGCGCTCTTCTTCCTTGAGACCGCCGACGAACTGCCATCGCACCAGCGAGTGCATCTCGGTATCCTTGTCCACCGGATCGTCCACCGTAATCAACAGCCCCGCCTCGTCGAGCGCCTTGATGTGCTCGTGAAGATCGCGATAGTCCCGCTGCATCCCATCCATAGCCAAATCCACCTTAATTTCTATCCACAAAACGCGGTTGGCCCGTTATGCCATACGCCCGCGCATTGACAACCCCCGACCCCCTTCATAGGTTCGCCTGAACTTGCCAGAGATCACGCGTCAGCACCGTCATACCATCCGACACCGGAACCTGTTTCCATGAAAGCCGCCCCGTTCGATTATATGCGCGCCGCCTCCATCGAAGAGGCCTGCCGGGCGCTTGCCGACGGCGATGGCGAGGCCCGCATTATCGCCGGCGGGCAGACTCTGGTGCCGCTGATGGCCATACGGCTCGCCCGTCCGACATTGTTGATCGATATAAATGGCATCGCCGAGATGTCCGGTATCGCGGTGGATGGCGACCGCCTGATTGTCGGCGCCGGCACGCGACAGGCCGACGCGCTGACATCGACCCTTGTCAGAGGGCACATCCCGGTGCTCGCGGAAGCCCTGAGCCATGTGGGTCATGACCAGACCCGCAATCGCGGCACCATCGGCGGCAGCCTGTGCAATGCGGATCCGGCGGCCGAACTGCCGCTTATCGCCCGGCTTCTCGATGCCGAGATGGTTGCCCGGACTGTCAATGGCCAGCGCACGATCCCCGCGGCCGCCTTTTTCGATTCCGCCATGGCAACGGCGCTGGAACCCCATGAATGCCTGACCGAAATCCGCTTTCCCATCTGGCCGGCGGAAAGAACGAGCCATGGTTTTCACGAGGTCAGTATCCGCGACAGCGATTTCGCGCTGGCCGCCGCCGCCGCACAGATTTCCCTCGATGCCGGCGGCACCTGTCACAGGCTGCATGTGGCCCTGGGTGGCGCCTCCCCGGCTCCCCTACGGCTCACCGAAGTAGAGACCGCCCTGACCGGCACGACGCTTGACGACACGACCATCAACGCGGAAACCGCCCGGGTCGCTGGTCTGGTTGAGCCGCAGGGTGATGTCCACGCCGATGCTGCCTATCGGCGGCGGGTTGCCCGGGTCATGGTCGAACGCGCGATCCTGTCGGCCCGCGACAATGCCAGGGGTGGTACCGCATGAGCGAGCATAGGATTACCGTCACGGTAAACGGCCGCGAGATGACCGGCCATGCGGAGGCCCGCCTCACCCTGGTGGATTTCCTGCGCGACGTGCTGGGCCTGACCGGCACCCATATCGGCTGCGAACACGGCGTCTGCGGCGCCTGTTCGGTGGTGTTTGACGGCAAGCCAGTGCGCTCGTGCCTGATGTATGCGGTGCAGGCCGACGGGCATGACATCACCACTGTCGAGGGGTTGGAACAGGAGGACGGCGCGCTAAGCCCGCTTCAGGATGCGTTCTGGGAAAACCACGCCCTGCAGTGCGGCTATTGCACGCCGGGCATGCTGATGGCGAGCCACGCCCTGCTGGCCCAAAATCCGTCCCCGACGGAGGAAGAAATCCGCCACGCCATCGGCGGCAATCTGTGCCGCTGTACCGGCTATCAGCAGATCGTCGAAGCGGTGCAGATGGCGGCTGGCAAAATGCGGGGGGACCGGCCATGACCGAGACCCGCGAGTTCCGCTATGTCTCGCATAAGCGCCGGGTCAAGGAGGACAAGCGGTTTGTCACCGGCCGCGGCAAATTCGCCGCCGACATTCAACTGCCCGGCATGCTGCATGTGGCCATGGTCTCGAGCCCCTATGCCTGTGCCGAAATCAAATCCATCGACGCGGAACAGGCGCTGGCGCTTCCCGGTGTGCGTTACGTGCTGACCGGCGCCGAACTGTTCGAGCACATCAACCCGCTTCTGTCAGGTCTTGATCTCCCCAACGTGAAGCGCCTGCCGCTGGCCCATGGGCGCGCCCGTTATGCCGGCGAATGGGTTGCCGCCGTGGTCGCCGATTCCCGCCATATCGCCGAAGACGCCATGGAGCTGGTTGAGATCGATTACGAAATGCTCGACCACGTCATCGACCCCGAGAAAGCGCTCGAAGACGGGGCGCCCCTGGTTCATCCGGAAAATGGCAGCAATGTCTTTTTCAACAGAAAATGGGTGTGGGGCGATGTGGATGACGATTTCGCCGCCGCCCCCAACACGCTCGAATTCCGCGCACGCTGGAGCCGGTGTTCCACGATCCCCATTGAGACCTTTGCCGTTACCGCCAACTGGGATGACGGCAAGGACCAGCTCGATGTCTGGGCATCGATCCAGATGCCCAAATATCCCGAGCAGATCGCCCGCGCGCTGCGCATGCCGGTAAACGCCGTGAACGTGCATTTCGATGTGGATGTGGGCGGCTCCTACGGTCTCAAGCGCGGCATCCGGCAGACCGTCATCGTGAGCTATCTGACGCGCAAGCTGCGCGCGCCCGTCCGTTTCATCGAAGACCGGCTGGAGAACATGTCGGGCGGCGAGATGCACGGGCCGGATCGCATCTTCGACATGGAGGTGGCTTTCGACAATGACGGCATCATGTCGTCGATGCGCATCAAGGCGACAGACGATTGCGGCTGCTATCCGGGCCGCGCGCCATTACAGCTCGGCAAGCCGGTCAGCGCCATCGTCGGGCCCTATCGAATTGGCAGCGCCGAATACGAGGCAACCTCAGTCTCCACCAACAAGACCAGCCAGGAAGCAGTGCGTGGTTTCGGTCAGGCGCCGACCAACTTTGCCATCGAGACCGCCGTGGACAAGGTCGCCCGCAAGCTTGGTCTCGACCGCGATGAAGTCCGCCGGCGCAATCTGATCAGGGCCGACGAGTTTCCCTGGCGCATCCCCAGCGGATCGGAATATGACAGCGGCGACTATCATGCCGTGCTGGAAAAAGTCATGGAGTCGGCGCAATGGACCGAGATCCACGCCAAACGCGATGCCCTGCGGGCCGAGGGCAAACTCGCCGGCGTCGGACTGTCCACCTGCCTCGAGCCGTCCGGCGGCAATTCCTCCTTCGAGCCCCTGTTCAATCTCAAGAACGACACCACCACCTGGATGGAATCGTGTCTTATCAAGGTGGATATGCTGGGGACCATCACCGCCTCCATCGGGACGTCCACAGCCGGCCAGGGCCACGAAACGCTGGTCTCAACCGTGATCGGCGAAGAACTCGGCCGCGACCCGGAAACAATTCGCGCGGTGCATGCGGAATCGCTGATGGCGCTGCCATCCAACAGCCCGGTGGGCTCGCGCATGGCCATCATGCTGGGCGGCGCGGCCAGTGGCGCGGCCACGAAGATCCGAGAAAAAGTGCTGGAGATCGCGGCCCATAATTTCCAGCTCCCCGTTGACCGTCTGATATATGAGTCCGGCGACGTGTCGGTAGAGGGCGATCCCTCAAAAGTGATGAGTTGGGAACAGCTGGTCGATATCGCCCACCGAAAATATCACGAGATGCCGCTGGGCTCCGAACCGGGCCTGCAGGCCAATTTCGTCTGGGAAGTCCCCACCGGCGGTGCCATGCCGGCCGCCGATGGCACGGTGCAGATGTATCCCTGCTATTCCTTCGAGGCCCACGTGCCGCTGGTGGTGATCGACCGGAATACCGGTCAGGTGGAGATCCTCGATTATCATATCGGCCATGATTGCGGCACGGTCATCAACCCCGACATCGTGCGCGGCATGACCCTCGGCGGCATCGCCCATGGTATCGGCGCGGCGCTTTATGAAAAATTCGAATATGACGAGATGGGCCAGCATCTGTCGGGCTCGTTCATGGATTATCTGCTGCCGTCTTCGCACGAGATCCCGTCCATCACCATGGTCAAGCATTACACCCCGTCACCCCTGACCCCCATGGGCCAGAAAGGTTCGGGTGAATCCGGTTATCTCGGCAGCCCGGCGGCCATCGCCGGCGCGGTCAACGATGCGCTGGAACCCCTCGGCAAGGAAATCACCACGCTCCCCATGCGGGTGCGCGATCTGGAAAAACTTTTGAATGGTGACTGACCGCGGTCGGGCGCCATCGTTAAATCAATTATCGGGAGAAAGAAAATGAGCGACGACCTCATACTCAAACAAAACGGACGGATGCTGGAAGCCACCTTCAATCGCACTGACGATTGTTCCGTCTCGGACCGGATGGCCGAAGAGCTGTCAGAGGCGCTACGGACCGCGCATGATTCCGCGGATGCGGTGCTGCTGCGTAGCGCCGGCACCGATTTCTGCACCGGCCGGGCGCGCAATGCCGATGCCGGCCCGCCGCACCCGGAAGCCTATACGCGCCGCGATGAATACGATGCGATCTTCGGATCCTACAAGGCCATCCGCGACGCGAAAGTGCCGGTGATTGGCGTCATCGAAGGCAAATGCATGGGGTTCGGCACCGCGGTCGCTTCCGTGTGCGATGTCTCCTTCGCCAGCAGTACCGCGCAGTTCAATATCCCGGAGATGGATCACAATGTCATGCCGACCATGGTCATGTCGGCGGTCTATGACCGGATGAACCGCAACGCCATTCTGTGGATGACCTATTCCGCGGAATTTATCGATGCGGCACAGGCCATGGCGTACGGCATCGTCAGCCGGGTGGTGGAAGCAGGACAGCTCGACGCGGAAGTCGAGCGTTTCTGCCAGACTTTGTTGGGGCGGCCGCGTCCCGCCATCCTCGGGCTGAAAGAATATCTCCATTCGGCGCCGCGCATGGATGAGCAGGGCGCCATCGACTACGCCCGCAGCATCCATTCCATGGTGAACACCGCCGCGGCGATGAAGAAGCACTGATAAAGAAGAACCGGTGACAGGGAGACCGTCATGATCGTCGACACCCATGCACACTACCTGCCGCAGGCCATGCTGGATGACCTCAGGAACCGGTCGTCCGATTTCCCGTCCATCGAATGCATGCAGGAAAACGACGTTTGGAAACTCGGTTTCGCGGGCGGTCCGGTGTCGCGCCCGATCCATCCGAATCTACGCAAAGGCGATACACGCCTTCAGTGGATGGACGAACAGAAGGTGGACGTGCAGGTATGCGGCGGCTGGCTGGACAGCTTCGGCTATGAAATCCCCGACGACGAAGGCATGCGGTGGAGCCAGTTCCTCAACGAACATCTGATGAAGAACTGTGAGGCATCAGACCGACTGGCGCCGCTGGCCAGCGTGCCCCTGCAGAACGGAAAAATGGCGGCAAAAGTGCTGGAAGAAGCGCTCAAGGCCGGGTTCCATGGCGTCATGATCGGCACCCAGCCCAAGGGCGGCCATGGCAATCTGGACGATCCGGATCTCGACCCGTTCTGGGAAGCGGCGTCGGACCTGAAGGCCAGCGTCTATCTCCATCCCATGTTCGGCTGCGGCGATGAGCGCATGCTGGATTACCAACTGCTCAATATTATCGGCCGCGGCACAGATACCATTACGGCGGTGGCACGGTTGATCTATTCAGGTCATTTGCTGAAATACAGCGGCATGAATTTCGTGCTCAGCCATGGCGGCGGCGGGCTGCCGTTTCTCATGGGCCGCATGCGCTGCGGCCAGGAGCACAATCCGGAATACGGCGATCCGCAGGCAAGCCTCGAAGGCTGCTATTACGACACGGTGGTCCACGATTCCAACACGTTGGAATTCGTCTGCAAGCAGTTCGGCGCCGACCGTGTCATGCTGGGCTCCGACTACCCGTTCGCCGTCGGCGACCTGGAACCCTGCAAGATTGTCAACGACACCAACCTGACGGAGTCGGAAAAAGCCGACATCTTCGGCAACGTCGCCGAACGCATTTTTCACCTGGAAAACTGCGGGTGCGCGGGGAGCTAGCATCAGGCTTAGGAATTAAATTTCGCCTGAACCGGTTGCACAACCACATTTACTTGTTGATACAGCGCATCAAGCCGCGACTTGGCTAGTCCAGTCCCGTATAAGCGCTCCAACGCGAGCGATATCGCGTTGACCAAGCGTGCCACTATGCATGATGACATTGCGTGACCTCTCAACTGTATCAAATATGCTGGCAGCCCAATCGATATCATGTAGAAATGGCTCGAAGTGTTCAAAATTATTCCTAATGATATTAAGTAGATTGGGCAGTGTTGTATATTGAATGGGGTCTTCTCCACGCTGTGTATGCCATCGAACTTTTTCTTCTTCTGTCTGTCTTAAATCAGCTTGTTTACGAATTTTTTCAGATACACAACCCTGCCACCAACCCTCACCGACGTTTTCTAACAACGTGCCAGCAACTAAATCCCGAACTGAATTTTCAAAGGCTGCAATTGCGGTGTAAACCGTACCCATCGCTCTAGCATTTTCAACATACTCCTCATCCATAGCGTCTAAGGATAGAAGTTCTGCAATCTTTTGATGATCAATGTCTGAATGACTACTTGACTGTCGGCCAGCTCGATCAAGAGCTTCTTCAGTAAGTAACGCTCGATAAACAAAGGTATAAGCACGATCAGGTTGGGTCATCAGACCAGGTGCTCTCGCAAACTACGAAATAGCGCATCGTAAACTTTTGGGTCTCTAGATTCGGGAAGGATTATTTGAATGTTGTAATGGAGCCCGCCCATTCTCAACGTACTGCTCGTCGAACCATTCTCATCCAATTCCTCATTTTCATTGGCAGATACCTCAGGATCGGCCGAAAGCGTCGTATGCTGCGCTGGTTTATTCTTAAAGTCCGCAATCCCGCATAAGGCCGTAAACGTCATCGCCATCTTATCCACGACGGACTCCGAATATTGGCCCTGAGATAACGTCTTGAACTTGTTCATTATCTCCCCTTTAGAAAGGTTTTGGGCGTCAATACTTACCTGGAATAAGTCGGCATACGCCTCACGAACACCTTCCGCCAAAACAATTTCGGATTGCGTTTGATCCAAATAACGGAAATATCTCTCGGTCGGTACGCCGTCAGCACCCAAGAAACCGATACTCTTGAGTACACCCACTACAAGGCGATCAGATTGAGATTTGAATTCAAGCGATTCTAAAAAACGGATCGTAAATTTTGGTGGAGCTTGTGCCCCCTTTATCGCGTCAAACACGGCGGACAAATTCTTGACAGTCGTCAAATATGAAGTGGGTAGGGCCACTGTTTCATCTCCAACTAGGTAAAATTAAGCAAATACCGGTCTGTCACAGGCTCAGTAGGTGTGTAAGGCCAATTCTAAAAAATTGCAGGTACGCTGGCGCGGCCATGACCTTGCATGCACGAATCTGTTGCCATCAACTGCGATGCGAATACACAGATCCGATCGGCCCTGGAATACTTCGATACAAATGCCCGGCCAACTGCTGACAATGCAGATTTAAAGCTTTTCCGTTCCAACTCTCGTCATCCGAATCGCATCGCGCATGAGCGCCGAGATTAACCGATGACGGCTAGGATGCCGGGAACAACTAAAGACGACTTTACGTCTAAAACCGATTCGGCAGGCCACTTACTTTGATAATTTATAGAGAGTAGTGATTTTAGCCGCCCAACCTAGCACTGGCCGTCATGGCGAGTTTGCCGTCGGGGCCGTTGGCCCATAGGGCCACGCCGTTGCCCTTGGCGACACGGGTTCCGTAAAGCGTAAACGGCCCGGTATCGTAAACCGGACGCACCGTGTGGTAGCCGAATTCGGTGACAATGCGGTCGGGAATTTCAGCCCGGCACAGATCCAGCAGCATGAAGGAGATCATGCCGCCCGGCACGAGAAGTCCGGGGCAGCCTTCCACCTGGGTGGCGTAATCGCGGTCGTAATGGATCCGGTGGCTGTTGAAACGGAGCGCCGAGAAACGAAACATCAGCACCGCCGTCGGCTCGATTTTGCGTTCCCAATCGGCCTTGGCCGGCGGGCGCTGGGTCTGCGGTGCCGGGCCGGTTCCGGTTTCCCCGAGATAGAAAAACGCGCGTTCCTCGACGATGGCGAGGCCGGCTTCGTTTTCGATGTCATGGCGCAGGGTGAGATGCACCACCGGCCCGTCGGCGGTCTCCTCGATCTCGATATTACTGACCTCGGCGCGGCGCCTGATGCGGTCGCCGATGCGCAGCGGCGCGTGAAACACCATGCGGTCGCCGGTCAGCCGCCGGCGCGGCAGGGGGATGGGCACGGTAATGCCGGAACTTGCCGGCGAGCCATCGTCGCGCAGCTCGGCGGGCGGGGTTGCTGCGCCGAAGAACGGCGTGTGCCAGCCGGGCGGGAGGACGTCGCCCTCCCCGGTCGCCGGGTTGGCGACACCCAGCGTCGCCGCAAGCTTGGCGATGGTCGAGGCGGTCACCACATCCTCATCGGTGTCGGAGAGACCGATATATTGTTTGAGATCCTGCAGATCGTCGGTCATGCGCCCTGCGCCGCGCCTTTGCCGGAAAACAGCGTCAGGAAAAACAGCGCCGTGGCGACCACAACGATGCCGGGACCGGCGGGGATGTCGATGGTCGCCGATGCCAGCAGACCACCGGCCACCGACAGGCATCCGGCGAAGGCGGCCAGCACCGCCATCTGCTCCGGTGTCTTGGCGAACCGCCTTGCGATGGCGGCGGGGATGATCAGCATGGAGACGATGAGCAGCACGCCCACCACCTTCATGGCCACGGCGATGACAAAGGCGATGATGACCATGAACAGGACCCGCGTGCGCGCCACCGGCACCCCCTCGACCGCGGCGAGATCCTCCTGCACCGACATGACCAGCAAGGACCGCCAGATCAGCGCCAGAACCAGCAGACAGACCGCGCCGCCGCCATAGATCCAGGCAATATCCACCGGCGTCACCGCCAGGATATCGCCAAACAGGTAGCCCAGCAGATCCACCCGGACATTCTCCATGAAGGCCACCACCACCAACCCCAATGCCAGCGTGCCATGGGCGAGGATGCCGAGGATGGTGTCGGCGGCAAAGCGCGGATCGCGCTCGAGATTGGCGAGCACCAGGGCCACGCCGAGACACACGCCGATGATCCCGATGGTCGGGCTGACATCGAGCAAAAGCCCGAGCGCCACACCGAGCAGCGCCGCATGGGAAAGCGTCGCCCCGAAATACGACATGCGCCGCCACACCACGAAACAGCCCAGCGGCCCGGCGATGAGCGCGACACCGATGCCGGCAAGCAGCGCCATGATCAGGAAATCATCCATGGCTGTGCTCGTCCTCGGCGGACACCGGTGCGCCTGTCAGATCATGGTTGTGATCATGCTGATGGGTATAGACCGCGATGGCGGCGGTCCCGGCTTCGCCGAACAGATCGAGATAGGCCGGATTGCGGCTGACCAATTCCGGCTGGCCTTCGCAGCACACATGATGATTGAGACACACCACGCGATCAGCCGCGGCCATCACCAGATGCAGATGGTGGGACACCAGCAGCACGCCACAGCCGCGCCGGTCCCGAATGCTCTTGATAAGATCGTAAAGCGCCGCCTGGCCCGACACGTCGACGCCGGCGGTGGGCTCGTCCAGAACCAGCAGATCCGGATCGCGCAGCAGGGCGCGGGCCAGCAACACGCGGCGCAACTGCCCGCCCGACAGGCTTTGGACCGGCTGATCCAGCAATTGCGGCACGCCGACCTCGGTGAGGGCGGCGTCCAGATCCTTCGGGGAGGCCCGCGTTCCCAACGTCAGAAACCGGCGAACCGTCAGCGGCAGGGTAGGATCGATCTGCAGCACTTGCGGCACATAGCCGATGGTCAATGACAGGCGGCGGGTGACCCGGCCGGCATCGGGCTCCATCAATTCAAGGATGGCGCGCACCAGGGTGGTTTTGCCCGACCCGTTGGGCCCGATCAGAATGACGATCTCGCCCGGCGCAACGGCAAGATCGACCTTGTCGACGATCAGATGACCACCACGACGGATCGACAGCCCCTCGGCAACGATCAAATTAGGATCATCGGCGTCACGGGGCATGGTCAATTTTCCTTCCCGGCCGCTGCCGTGCAGCGCGGGCACAGGCCGGTCACTTCGATGGTCTGCTGCTCCATATGGAATCCCAGCGCCGATGCCTTTTTCGCAATGGCGCGGGAAATCGCCGGATCGTCGAGCTCAGCGACCGCGCCGCAATCGCGGCAGATGAGAAACTGACCACCGTGATGCACGTCGGGACTGCCGCATCCCACATAGGCATTGAGCGATTCGATGCGGTGGATGAGGCCGCACGCGAGCAGAAACTCCAGCGCCCGGTAGACCGTCGGCGGCGCCGCGTTACGGCGCTCCGCGCGCAGCATATCAAGGAGATCATAGGCGCCGACCGGCCCGTGGCTCGACCAGACCAGCTCCAGCACCTGACGGCGCAAGGCGGTAAAACTCCGCCCGTCGCGGGCACAACGGGTCTCGGCCGCCGCTATGGCGTCGTCGATGCATTTGCTGTGATCGTGATTGCTGGTCTGGAAGGGCGCCAGGATGTTGCCGTCTGCCATGGCCGACCTCTCGGATTGGAAAATATGTTATAGTATATCATTTCGGTTTGGTGGGCGGAAGGGTCCCGGTTCAGCTTTCCTCAACCGATTTGGGCGACAGTTCGCATGATTTCGGCTTATGGCTTCTCATGGGGGACATATCACCATGTCTGGAAACCGAACTCCCGTCAGACACTGGCTTTCGATCACGCTAACCGGTCTCCTCGCCGCGGGCTTCCTGGGATCGCCTTCGGCCCTGGCCGCCGATCCCGAAATTGTGCAGTTCAACAGCCGAGATTCCGACCGGACAGAGATCCGGGGCCTCCTGTTCCGCCCCAAGGGCGCCGGACCGTACCGGACAATCCTCATGATGCATGGTTGTTCCGGGCTCTATCGCAAGAATGGCGATATCCAGATCAATCTGGCCGCCTGGGTCGACCGGTTCGTCGAATGGGGCTATCTGGTTCTGGCGGTCGACGGCTTCAAGCCGCGCGGGTTTCGCTCCATGTGCCACAAGCGCAAGCGCCCGCTCCATTCCCTCGACGACCGGCCCTACGACGCCTATGGCGGGCTGGGCTGGCTGGTGGAACAGCCGTTTGTCCACAAGGACCGGATCGCGCTGGTAGGCTGGTCGAACGGCGCCATGGCGACCTTGTCGGGAATGCGCAAAAGCCACGCATGGGCCTTTGGCGGCGACGATCTGCGCTTTACCGCCGCGGCGGCGTTCTATCCGGGCTGCATCACCCTTACCAAAAGAACCGACGGCGTCTACAGACCCTATGCGCCGCTGATGATTTTTGTCGGGCTGGCCGATAACTGGACCTATGCGAAGCCCTGCATGAAATTAATGGAGAACGCCCGCAAGGCAGGACTACCGGCGGAGATTACGGCGTTTGAAGGCGCCTACCATGCCTTCGACCATCCCAGCCTTCCCATCAAGACCCGCATTGCGCGGAACAAGCGCTGGAAAAAGAAGGAGCGCGAAGTCACTATCGGCTCCAACCCGGCCGCCCGCGACGCCGCAATCAAGCGGCTACGCGGCTGGCTGAACCAGCATCTGGGTGGCTAGAACGCTTCTCGGCTATTCGCCGACGGGGACGCGGCCATCGATGTGCTCGGTGGCGTTGACCTCCCATTTGCGTTTCTGCAAATCGACGCGTTCGTTCTTCACGTCACGGTCATAGCCGACGCACTGCAGCAATTCCAAATCCTCGTCGCCGGTGGACGCGAACCAGTAGGGGTTGTTGCGCGGCATGATCAGGCCTTCCTGCGGGCCGTATTCGCCAAGCACCTCGTCGTTCTCGCCATAGAACTTCACCCGGCCTTTAAGAACGAACCAGATGCTGTCCATGCCGGTATGGATATGGAGGTTGTTGTCGCCCTCGCCCTTTTTGACGATTTGCACGAGCCCGCGCACCACGTCGGTCTGGCCGAGACTGACAATAGTCTTGCCGCCTTCGCCTTCAGGATTATCGTATTTAAAAGCCTGCGGTGCGCGCGGGCCTGATTTTTCAGCCTTAGCCGCGCGTTGTTTGCGCCGTTTTTCGACGTCGTCAGATACAGCCACGTCTGCCATGTGAATACCCTCCGTTTATACCCCGCTTTTCGAGCGCAATGGCCCGCAAAGCCTCAATCAAGGAAGATGGTGATCCACGTTTGATCAGGTTGCAAGAAAATTACGACAAACAAAAACGCATGCGGGAAAACCCGCTGATGCCCGGCGGTTTCCTACAGGATGCAGTGTTTGGCGAAATCCTTGGCTTCTTCGGCCGTCCACTGGCCCTTATCTTTTTCCTTCATGTCGGTGCACCATTCCTTGCTGCCGACTTCGGGCGAGCAGGCCACCGCCGCCGCCGCGAACAAAACCACGACAAAGCCGATTTTAAAATTTCTGATTGTCATTTTCTTCCCCTCACAATGTATAAGAATGCCCGTCCTCTTACGATCAGGATCACCTGGAGGCAAGGGACCCTATACCAAATTGCCCCATTACGCGCCCCACAACGTGCTGGCGGCGGCATAAAGAAGACGCGCGGCAAGCAGCGTCAGGATGGTCTGCAACGCCATGCGAAAGAATTTTTCGGGCAGGCGGTTGAGGACGCTCTTTCCCGCGTAGGTCCCCAGCGCGCCAAACAGCAGCAACCCGACCAGAAGCGGGATATAGGGTCCGAAGGCGAAGCCGAGAACGCCGAAAATGACCACCTTGAACAGATGCTGGAAAGTCATCAGGCTCGCATGGGTCGCGACGAAATTCTGACGGGTGGCGCTGGCCGCATTGACGAAGGGCGCGACAAGCGGACCGGAACCGCCGATGAACATGGTGGCGAATCCCGCGAACGTCCCGGCGCCGAAAAACTTCGCGGGCCCGGGATTACTGCTCTTGAACCCCGGCGCCCAGGTCGCATAGAGAACGAACAGGCCGAGAACGAGTTGCAAGACCCAGGTCTCCATGGCGAAAAACGCGTTGCCGCCGATAAACGAGCCAAGCAGCGTGCCGACGATAAAGGCCGGCGCAACGTGAAAGAGGATTTCCTTTCGTAAAAGGAACGCCCGGAACCCGTTGGACCCGATCTGGACGATGCCGTGGATGGGGATCAAGACGGCCGGCGGCAGGACCAGCGTCATGGTCGCAATGACCAGAAGGCCCCCACCAAGCCCCAGGGAAGCGGCGATGAAACTGCCAAAGAATGAAACGAAACAAAGTCCGAAAAATGCCCAGAGCGAGAGATCGGTGCCCTCGGTCAGGAGGCTCAGCACGCTGTCCAAAACTGTTTCCTTTTATTTTCGGTCCCTCTTTTACGCCTTTGAGGGAGTCACCGCACCTTGAAATCGCTACCTTGAATTAAGGAGAGCCCTGCTGTAGGTCGGTGCTACCGAAGACGAAAGGAACAATCGTGCAGCCACTCGACCCGGAACAACTCAAATTCGTTGAAATCCTCGCCAAGCTCATGGCCGAAAACGAAATCTTCAAGGAAGAATACACGCCGGAGGATTTCGAAGCGGTCATCGACTGGCTCACCAAACTGCGGTCCCAGATCGATGTCACCATCGAGGCGCTTCAGGACGAAGCGCCCGAATAGGGCTGAGCGGACCCGTCAGGCGAGCAGGATGATCGCCGTCCCGGCCACGATAGCGCCACCACCGGTCAGATAGGCGGTACCCCGTCCAGCGGGGGCTATTTTTTCGATCAGCACCAAAGCCGCGATCCCGGCGACCAGCAGCAAATTCATCACCCCGCCGGCAAACAGGATCAGCATCAGTGCCCAGCAGCAGCCGATGCAGTAAAGGCCGTGATGCATTCCCATCACCACCGCGCCACCGATTCCGGGCCGCCAACTGCGTGACAGGAACTCCATGGGGTTGCGGCAGTGGGTCAGACAAGCGCCCTTCAACGGCGTCCATTGATAAATTCCGGCAGCGATCAAAATGGCGCCGGCCATCCACGGCGCCGCCGCCGATATCATGGATGTCATCAGCCCGGTCTGCTCCAGCCCCCATTGGGGTCCCGTCGCGACGGCGCTGAAACCCGCCCAGGCGATGAGGTAGCCACCAGCAAAAGCGCCGGTCGGCGCAAAGACGATTCCGCGCCTTGCCTGTTTTCGTATGACGAGGCCATAGAGCAGGATCATGGGCGCCGCCGACGGAATCATCATGCCGGTCATCATCACCGCCCACATGACGACCATCAGCAAGGCGTCCGCCGTACTCCAGGACGCTATCATGGCGTCCATTGCCGGCATGGCAGGGTTCATGGACGACGTGAGATGAAACAGATAAGCCCAGCTAAGACCCGTGATCGCGACCAGCGTCGACCCGACGATTGCCCGGTCGCGCCGAATCAGGGCTTCGATGCTGCCTGTCGCGGACATGGATTGGCTATTCGACAATGCCGTAGGGGCCGTAGGTGACTTCCCACATTGATCCGTACTGGCCTTTATAGTCGAATTTCAGTCCGGCATAGCCGGCGGCGCCCCCGCTGACCACTTCGGCGTTGCGGAACTCAAACCCGGTGGGCAGGGTGATGATCGCCCGATGGTCCTCGCCGGTAACCGCGTTTTTGATGGGATCAAGCGTTGCTTCCAGGACACCATCGACGGCGACGTGGCCGGTTCCGGCCTTGACGTCACAGGCAAAATCTATGGCGGCGAAGATAGGGTCATGCTCGGTGTCGATGGTCGCGCCATAGATGTTGAAGACCGTCGTCGGCTCCTGCTCCTCGCCGCCCAGAATTTTGAACAGCGCTTCCACCTGTTCCTCAGTCGCCCGCTTGTCGATCACCGGCACATAAGTGCCCTTACCCTCATGTACGGGGCCGGGCCAGTAAAAGCAGCCGGCGGTCCGGAGTCCGTCGAGCCGGACATCGCCAAAATATCCGTCGACAATTTCCATCGCTTCCACCCCATTGCAGTGGGTGTGAACCGGCAAGCCCATGAATTCGCAGGGACAGCCGTAAGGGCAATTACAAGTTCCGATCTTTACGCAGTGAAGCTTCCAGTCGACATACGCCATCTTGTTTCCCCTTTATACATTTACGGAAAAGCGATACCCCCATTAGCGGCAAAGGTCTGGCCGGTGGTGAATTCCGCATCATCGGAGCACAGAAATAGCATGAAGCCGGCATATTCTTCCATGTTTGCCGGGCGCTTGATGGCCTGCTGCTGGGCGAGCGCCTGAAACTGCGCGCCGGAGACGGACGGCCGTTCGATTTCGGTCTCCACCGCACCCGGCATGAACAAGTGCACCGTGACGTTCCATTCGCCCAGTTCCCGCGCCATGGAACGGGTCATGCCGATCATCGCCGATTTGGAGGTAATGTAATGCAGATAGTTGGCACGCCCGGTCGGCACCGTGGTGGAGGCGACATTGATAATCCGTCCCCACTTGCCTTCCTGCATGGCGGGCACCACGGCGCGCGAACAGAAAAAGGCACCGTTGATATTGACGTCCATGGCCGATTGCCATTCGGCCACCGGCAATTCCCAGAACGGCGCGATGGTAATCTGCGAAAAGACCGCGGCGTTGTTGATCAGGCAATCGATCCGCCCGTGCGCCGACAGCGCCGCGTCGGCCATGGCGTTGGCCGAAGCCTCATCGGCCACATTGGTCTGAACGCACATGGCCCGGCCGCCCTGCTGTTCGATCTCCTGCACCACGCGGGCGCCGTTTTCCTCGTTCAACTCGGCGATGACAGGGATCGCGCCCTGCGCCGCAAAATTATGGGCGTAGGTGCGCCCCAGCCCCTGCCCGCCGCCGGTGATGATGACCACACGGTCCCTGAGACTCGGATAATTGGCTGTCGGCATGGTTTTCTCCCCTCACAATGATTTTCTAAACAATGATTTTCTATCCGGCTTTTTAGCAGAGAGGGAAACGCCGCGACAGGGGGGGACTCGCGGCTGAACCAATATCCGGATTTTCGCGACGCGAAGTGCGCCTTTCCGCGGCGCACCCGGTTTCCAGCTTAATGTTCTGTTAACGACCTTCATCACTTCATAGGGTTCGCCTGCGTGCCGCAAGAGGGTGTTCCGAATGGCTGATAGTGAAATACCGGATACGAAATCCGAAGAACCGGAGCTTATTGCTTCGGAAGTGGACGAGCTGACCCACGCTGAACTGCTTTGTATGTATCAGGATTCAGAAGCAAATATTCGGTTTTCCAAACTCCTCCAATGGCGGATCACCGGCGCTACACTCGCCGTATTCGCGTTGGTCGTTCTGCTGGCCATCGACCACAGAAATCAGGGTACCATGGCCCGGATACTGATCATTTTGACCTGCGCGATTGCAACGGCGGCGATCTCAGCGCTGGCCATATTTCAGTCCTGGCAGGGAATCGAGCGCGCAAAGGTCCGCATGGCCGTCGGTAACCTCTCGAGTCTCGCGCGGAAAATTTACACCACCAAACCGAGGCAGGCAGCCAATATCGAACGATACATTTTGCTGTTCGTTATGTGCAGCGCCATCCTGACCGCCGGGTTTTTGGTGCTGTCCCGGCTGAAGGGATGGTTTGCTGTCTAGCGAACGCCGGGTCTTGAACACAAACAGCCAACGTAACCCGCTGCTTTATGTCGAAAATTCTATTTCCCGAAAGGCATCACGGCGCCTGACCGGTTCTGCGGTGCTTCTAAACGCCAGAGTTGGCGGGCGAAGGCGCTCTCCGAGCACGCCGCCAACATCAGCGACCGGGCCATGTGTTTTGACGGCAGACGCTGGCCGCCGCGGGTCAGGCGCGACGGCTCGGGACCGATGGTCAGGCATGTGTCCGGGTGGGCCATGAGGACCAGCCGATAGTTCTTGTGCTGCCAGATCTGCAGCGCGGACGAACCGCAGGCTTTCAGGATCAGTTCGGCGCCCTCCGAGGCCTCGGTTGCCTCCACACAAAGCCCGTATTCCGGCATTCTGAGATGACCCTTTTTCAGGGCCGCCGGATCGAACAGCTCATCCTTGTGCCAGATGCCTTCCTTGCAGGTATGGACCGAGAGCGGCCGCGTCACATTGACCTTGGCTTTGTGGCCGGGAATATCGACACAGTGAAAGCGGGGCTCATCCAGCGGGTAAAACGCCTTGAGGAAAACCGGCGCGGATTGCGCACTCGCTTCGGTCCGCCAGGACGCAGCGACGATCAGGGTTAGACACAGGGCCAGGCAGAACCGGATTGTCATGGTCATTTCTCACACCTCCTTCACCGAACACACGGCGCAGAATGACACAACCCGTCGCAACGCGCCCTCTTCCCTGACGGGACAACGGCGCTACACTGCTTTCCATGATGATCGACATTATCCCTTTGACGGACTCCATGGGCGCCGAAGTGCGCGGGGTGGATTTGTCGCAGGCCATCACGCCTGACGTTGGGTCGTTATTGCAGGACGCGTGGCACGAACACGTTCTGTTGCTGTTTCGCGACCAGACGCTTTCCGATAATGATCTGAAAGCCAGCACCGGCTGGCTGGGCGCCATGAGCGAGATCACCATGCCGACGGACCGGCGGGGCGACGACGATCTGTCCATCGCGCTGGTCTCCAATATCCTCGATGAGGCGGGCCAGCCCATCGGCGCGCTGGGCGATGGCGAGATGTGGTTTCACCACGACAACAGCTTTACGCCCGCCCCGGACAAGGCGACGTTTCTCTATGCGGTGGAACTCCCGTCGCAGGGCGGCAATACACTGTTCGGCAATTGTTACCGGGCTTACGAGGCCCTACCCGACACATTGCGGCAGCAAATCTCAGGCCGCCGCGTGTTGCAGGTCTATGATTACACGGTGCGGGAAAAACCGGAATTGTCCGACCTCGGCAATGTGCCCCATTGCTGGCAGCCGGCTGTCGTCCAACACCCGGTCACCGGGCGGTGTGCCCTCTACGTGGACCGGTTAATGTCGGCCGCCATCGAGGGATTGCCCGCCGACGAAAGTGATGCGCTACTCGACCAACTGTTCCCTCATATGGAGCACGCCGATTACGAACATGTCTGGCGGCTGGGCGATTACGTCATCTGGGACAATCGCTGTTCGGTCCATGCCCGCACCGACTTTCCGGCAAACGAACGACGATTGCTCAAGCGCGACAAGGTAACCGGCGAACCGCTGATCGCCGCTGCCACTTCGTAACGGTCAAATTTTTTCGTCGATCCAGCCGGCGATGCGCACGGCAATGTCGGAATTGTTTTTCTCCAGCATCATCATGTGGCCGTTGCCGTCGATGCCCTGATCGGGCAGATACCAGTAATCGGCATCGGCGCCGATTTCCCCGAACCAGCGCGCCAGCGCGCCGTCATTGTCCGGCGTGTGATCGGGATCGTGGGGCGCCGAGACAACCAGAACCGGTTTATCGGTGAACGGTGCCGTGTTGGTGATGCGAAGCTGACTGCCATCGATGTTGGACCGCTCATAGGTCAGACGGGGCGGGGCAGCCCTCAGCGATCGCTTATAGGCCTCCAGAAAATCATGGGGAAATTGCGGCGCGCCACCGATCAGCTTTCGCTCCACCAGATCATCGTCGAACGGTGTCGGTGCGTTCAGATTGACCCGCCGGTCGAATATGCCGCGGCGCACGATCACATAACCCTCACCGCGCCCAACGATCTCGGGCACCGGCTCCTGATTGCCCGGTGGCGACGGCGCAATCCCGATCACCGCCCTGATCCGCCTGCCATGGGTCTCGACCAGTTTCCAGCCATAGGCGCCCGACATGGAATGGGTCAGGAGAACGCAGGGTTGATCCAGCGAGTCGATGAAAGCGCCCAGCGCCCTGCACACAAGCTCCCCCGTCAGATCGGCGAAATCCACCCGCCCGCTGCGGCCGACGCCGGGCCAGTCGGGAACCAATACCGGGAAACCCAGGGCCGCGAACTGTTGGGCCCAGCCATCGCGGCCGTCGGGCGTGCTCAGATAACACGCGCCGCTATGGCCGGAGCCATGCAGCAGAACCAGCGGCGGTTTGCTTGCGCCTGAAGCAGGCGTCAGGCTGTCGTAATAGATGGCAGGATCCGTCGCCGCGAACCCGGAAGAACGGCGAAATGCTTCAGGTTGGTCGGACATTCTCTATTGTTATCCCCTTAATTGGCCGATTGATGAGGTCCCGCAGCCATGCCATGCTTTCCGCGACGGAAGAACGGAGGTAGGCAATGGACACATTGGACGTCTCACCAGTGCACAGTTTGGCGCGAGCGGCGATCAATTGTCTACGGCAGGCGGACGGACGGCGGGCTGAGATCGCCCTGCCCAATGGCGATGTCGCGGCGCTGACGTACAAAGGGCCTTCCTTACCGGAATTTATTCCAGACTCCATCGCCGATTATGAAATGGTTCGTACCCAGACTCCCGGCTGGTCGGCAAGTCACCGGCTGACCCTGACCTGCCCGCTGGTGGTGTACGACCTTTGCTGGAACGAGGACGAGCCCCTGCGAATCCTCACATTCTGCCGCGGCGACTGGGAACAGGGCTTTATGGAGGCGGTCATATGATTGGGACCACATGGGCACGCGAGCAGGGACTCAAGGATGCGCTATTGCGGGAAGTGCTGCGTGAGAACGGTTATGAAACGGTGCCGCTCTTCGGCAAGGAATCTCCCGAAATCGCAGAAACAAAGCGCCAGACCTATGCCTTCGGCGACAGCCGTGACGGTCCCGTAGCGCCGATCCGGCGAGAGGTCACCGACTCCGCCGTCATGACCGAAGAGATCAAGGCCAAGGCGCACGAACTGGGCGCCGATCTGGTGGGCATCGCGCGACTACAGCCCAACATGATCGATATGGGGGTTGATTGCCCGCATGAGTATGTCATCTGCATGGCCGTGCATGAGCGCTACGAGGTTGTGCTGGACGGTCCGCGCGGCGTCGAGGCGGAGACCTACAGCGTCTATCTGCGCTGTGCCCGGATCGGCGACGCCATGGGCCATTATGTGCGCGACATGGGCTGGCCAGCTCTGGCGCACCACAATGGCGGAACCTACGTGCAGGCAGTCCCGGCCATGTATCACGCCGGGTTCGGCGAGCTCGGCAAACATGGCAGCCTGATCAACCCGACCTATGGCGCGAGCTTCCGGCCCAGTTTCGTCACCACGTCCTTACCCCTGGATTGCGACCAGCCCCTCGATTTCGGCGTCCAGGATTACTGCCTCAAATGCAATCTCTGTTCCAACAATTGCCCGGGCGAGGCGATCCCCAAGGAATTCATCACCACCGACGGCCACCGCCGGTGGCTGACCGATATGGAGAAATGCTATCCCTATTCACGGCTCGCCGCCGATTACTGTCATGTGTGTGTCGATGCCTGCCCCTACATACATAAGGAAAACCGGGTCGAAACCACCAAGGCGCAATACAAACAATTCATGCAGGCCCGCAAAGCCGCCGGCTACCGCACGCCGAAGACATCG
>JABJKO010000003.1 GCA_018660305.1 Rhodospirillaceae bacterium | reverse complement strand
AGGCTGAACCGCTGGGGATAGCCCCGTTCGATCAGCTCCGGCAGGACGACGACACCGATGGCGGCCGCCGTCGCGATGCTTGAGCCGCACATGGCGGAAAAGATGATGGTCGATATGACCGCGACCACGCCGAGACCGCCGGGCAGGTGGCCGATGGACGTGTCGATACTCATCACCAGCCGCTTTATGGCGCCGCCACGGCTCAGAATCTCCGCGGCGATGATAAAAAACGGGATCGCCAGCACCGGTGTCTTATCCAGCGAGCTGAACATGATGCCCGCCGATACGGGGAGCGACGTGGTGGTGATATAGATATAGGAGGTGCCCGCGGCTGCCAGGGACAGCCCGATGGGCACACCGATAATGGATAGAACGGCGAGCGTACCGACCAGGAGCAGCGTGGCTGTGCCGACGTCCATGCCGGTGGCCTACGCTACACCGATATCGGGGGCATCGCCGTCAGGTCCGCCACCGGGCTGCCAAAGAGCGACGATGGACCGGACAATCTGAACGCTCAAGATGAGGCTGCCGACGAAGATGGCGCTGTGAAAGGGCCAGACCGGCCATCGCAGGGCGGTTGGCATGCGCTCTTCAAACATCAGGGTCTCCTCGGCCAGCGTATAGCCGGAGACAGTAAGACCCAGGGCCAGCAGGAGCGTAATGCAATTGGCGATGGTCTGGATGATCCGGCGCCCTTTATCGTTGAACAAATGTTCGAGCAGGGTAAACCGGATATTCACGCCGAACCGAACGGCCGCCGCGACGCCGATGAAAGTCCCCCAGATCATGCAGTATCGGACGATAATTTCGACGGAGGGATCGGAATAGGAAAAGCCGTAGCGGGTCACCACCATGATAAACATGGCGACCGCACCAAACACGAACACCAGTCCGGTTGCGACATCCACAAACGTGTCGAGGCCGCGCAACAGAACACTGGTTCTACTGCGCGGCCTCGATTCCGTTTCGGTCGGTGAGACCATGATCCAGGCGTTCTACGCCTATTTCTTGATCCGTTTCAGCATCCGCTTCACTTCCGGATCGAGCCCGTCATAAAGCGGCTTTAGCGCCTTGACCCACCGGGCCCGTTCCTTCTTCGAGAAACCCACCACCTGCATGCCGTTGGCCGCGACGTTCTTGTAGGCCTCGTCAATGGAGTTGGTGATTTCCCTCAGATTATAGGCCTTGCCGGCGGCAAGCGCCGTCTGGATCATTTTCTGTCCGGCCGCGCCCTGTTTCTTGTACCAGGCGGGATTGACGACCACGACATAGCCGAACGGGAACAGATTTACCTTGGTGACCGATTTCAGCACTTCATAGAGCTTGATGCGGTTGCCATAGGGCGGTGTTGTCCAGGCGCCGTCCGCCACGCCCTGCTTGAGGGCGAGAAAGACTTCGGGACCGGGGATGGCGGTCGGGGCCGCGCCCAGCGCCTTGGTCGAGCTGGCCAGGACTTCGGATGGGAAGACGCGGATCTTGCGGTCCTTCAAATCTTCCAGCGTGCGAATGGGGGTCTGCGACCACAGGGCAACGAACCCGTCATACCAGAACCCACCGCCCATCACGCGTTTCTTTTTCAGGCGGCCGAGAAGCTCCTTGCCCACCGGGCCGTTGAGCACGTCTTCCATCTCGCCATAGCTGTTGAACAGCATGGGCACTTCCAGCAGCTTGAAGGCCGGATCGAGGGTCGAGACATAGCCGATGGTCGGGATGGCCATCTGGACCTGACCGCGGGCAACCGCGGGAACCTCGTCCTTGCCCATCATGAGCTGGGCAGACGGAAACAGCGACACCTTGTACTTGCCGCCGGAAATCTTCTCCAGAGTGTTCTTAAAAGCGATGGCCGACCGCGTCTTGATATGGCCCGGCGGTGTCTCCATGGGCACCTTGATTTCAGTCTGGGCAAGCGCGGTGCCGGACGTGCCGGCGAATGAAAAACCGACCAGCAGCGACGCAGCGAGTACGGGTAGCATCTTCATTTGAGTAATCCCCCTTGTGCTAAAAATTTCTTTATGGGCCGAGACTAGACCATCTTGGCCGGTACCGCGACCCGCGCGGATGGCCTTCCTGACGTGGTTATTCCGCCGCCTGAGCGGCGCGCCGCGTCCAGAGCGATTCTATTTCGTCGGTATTGGTCACCAGACCGAACCGGTGGGTCACGGTTTGCAATGTGGAGTCATGCAAAGACATATCCCAGCTTGCCGTGGCATCGGATGGGATGCAGACGTAATAGCCGGTCTCGAAGGCATCCCGTAGGGTGCTTTCCACACAAACATTGGTGGAAACCCCTGTGGTGATGACGGTTTTGATATTCCGCGCCCGCAGGGTCATATCCAGATCGGTGCCTTTGAAGGCGCTGTAGCGGTGTTTGTGGATGACCAGCTCATCCTCCATGGGCGCGAGTTCGTCGATAAATTCGGCGCCTTCGGTGTCGGCGATGCACAGCACATCCGACGAATAGGTGGAGCGCCGGCGCTGCGCCAGCCAGGGCGCCGAATCCGACCCGTGATCCGGCAGCGTCCAGAACCCGACATGGCAGACCAGCGCGCCGCTGGACCGCGCGGCGTCGAGCAGCCGCGACATGGTCGGGATGACACTGCGCGTTGCCGCCAGATCGCGTCCCGCCTGATCGCACAGGAAGCCGTCATAGACGAGATCCTTCTGCATATCGATGAGCAGGATCGCGGTGTGGGCGGGATCAATCCGGTCCTCCAGCGTTGCCAGCATGGTCGGTTCCATAGCCTTACTCCTTTGGCGCCGGGCAGGCGCTTTCGAACCAGTCGGCGATGGACCGCCCGGTCATGAACACTGTGTCGCCGCGATCCTGCAGGAGATCCAGCATTTTTTCCAGATAGACCATGCGGTGGGGCACCCCGATAAGGTGCGGATGTAAGCCGAGGGTCAGCACACGGGGCTGGGTCTTGGTTTCCCGGTCAAATATTTCCAACGTGTCCACCAGCCGCCGGCGCATTTCCGGTGAGGCGTGTTTTTCGACGGCATAGATGACGCTGTCATTGATTTCCAGCGTATAGGGCATGGACAGGAGCGGCCCGTGCAGTGTGGTCATCCAGCACGGCAGATCATCCAGCACCCAATCAAACACATACTCGACACCCTGGGCCTTCAGGATGTCCGGCGTGTCCATGGTTTCCTTCAGTCCAGGCCCCAACCAGCCGTCCGGACGCTGCCCGGTAAAGGCCTCGATCATGGAAAGGGACTGGGCGATCAGCGCCGCCTCATCCGCCTCTCCCTGGATGGATTTCTGGTGTACGCCATGGCCGATAAACTCCCAGCCGGCGTCACGCATGGCGGCGGCGACAGTGGGGTATGTCTCTATCACGCCGGCATTCAGGCTGACGCTGGCGGGCAGGCCGCGCTCGGCAAAGCAATCGAGTAGTCTAGGCATACCGCAGCGCATGCCGTATTCGGCCCAGCTATAGTTGGGAATGTCGGGTATCTGTTCGAGCCCGTGCGGCGCCGTCAGGATCTTGCGCGGCATGGCATTGT
>JABJKO010000004.1 GCA_018660305.1 Rhodospirillaceae bacterium | reverse complement strand
CGTCCGAGCCGGACTGAACGGGCAGATGCAGGTAGGGCATCAACGCCGGCACTTCGGCATGGGCCCGGATCAGGGCGGAATCCATGTCTCGGGGATGCGACGTCGTATATCGGATACGATCCAGCCCCTCGATGGCGGCCAATTCCCGAATTAGGGCGGCGAGACCACCCTCCAGACCGTGATAGGCATTCACGTTCTGTCCGAGCAGCGTCACTTCCCGGGCGCCCGACGCCACGAGGAGACGCGCATCCGACACCACGTCGCCGGCAGGTCTCGAAAATTCCGCTCCCCGCGTATAGGGCACAACGCAGAAAGAGCAGAATTTGTCGCATCCTTCCTGGACGGTCAGAAACGCGCTTGCCCCCTGAGACTGCGGCGGCGGCAAATGGTCAAATTTCGATTCCACCGGAAAATCTGTCAGCACAAGGCCGTCACTGGCCTGGCGCCGCTTTGCGTCCCGTGGCCGGCGTTGCGTCTTCGCCAGAAGCTCGGGCAACTGATGATAGGATTGCGGGCCAAAGACGAGATCCACATAGGGCGCCCGGCGCAGAATTTCATCGCCTTCGGCCTGAGCGACACAACCGGCGACGGCAATGATCGGTGCATCATGGGGATCGGAGGCGCCGTCTTCGGCCAGGTCGGTCTGCCGGCGGCGCACGCGGCCCAGTTCGGAATAAACCTTTTCCGCAGCTTTTTCGCGAATATGGCAGGTATTGAGAATGATCAGATCCGCCGAATCCTGGTCTTCCGTTGGCACATAGTTGACCGTTGCCAAGACATCCGCCATCCGGGCGGCGTCATAGACATTCATTTGACAGCCGTAATTCTTAATGAAAACTTTCTTCGCCAAGCGTGATATCCGAAAAATTCCCGTGGCACCCCGACTGGCTCTATAGCGGCGGCCTGGCCACAACGTCATGCGACGCGCCATTTACAGTAGCATTGCCGGCACAATAGTCAAGAATTCGCGGTGACGAGATCGGCGTCGCCGGCCGGCGCGGAGCGGCCGCTATTCGCCGCATCGACGCCGGCAACCACCACCCGGCGGCAGTAATCGGCGAGCTCTTTGCGGGTTGGAAGGTGATCTCCCGGGACAGGGTCATGAAAGATAATTTCAATTGTCACTTTTCCAATGCCCAGCATTTCGATCAGGTGCGGCACCAGGGTCATATCGCCATACCAGGCATAATGGGGGCGCAGCGCCCGCCGGAGCGGTATGCCGTCGAGGCGCGTATAAGCAACGGACACTGGCTGAATGGTCAGCTTTGAGCTGTCCGTCGATCGTTCGGCGACGGAAAAGAGGGCGCTCTTAAAAGGGAGAACCTGCTGCCCGTCACAGCTCGTTCCTTCGGGAAAGAGGATAAGATTGTCGCCGGCATCCAGCCGCTCGCTAATTTCGTCCCGCTGTCTGGCGGCATGACGGCTTCGCCGCTCGATAAACAACGTCCTTTGCAATTTGGCCAATCGCCCGAATAGGGGCCAATCCTTGATTTCGGCCTTAGCGATAAACGACGCTTCGAGGACCGAGCCGAAGGCAATGATGTCGATATAGGAAATATGATTCGAGACAAACAAGGTGGGCCGGTTACAGGAAATGTCGCCTTTTACGACAACCTTGAACCCCAGCATTCGGCAACACAGCCGGTGATAAAAATGCGGCAGCCATCGGGCAACCCGGAGATCAAGCGCCAGCACCAGCATCTGAACGGGAAGAAGAACCAGGGTGAACGGCAGATAGACCAGCAGCCGGCCCGTCGCCTGCCACGGCGAAGAAAGGGCTTCAGCCCGTGGCTGACCAGTGCGCCGATCTCTCATAATGTTTGAAATATTTCTTTGTAATCAGATCGGTTTTCACCATAACGCAAACATCGGTGGTGTTGAACTGCGGATCGATGACCGCCCCGTCGCCGACGAAACCGCCCAGCCGCAAATATCCTTTGATCAAGGGGGGCAGTGCCGCCAACGCGGCGCGCGGATTAATTTCATCCTTTGGAAGCCCGTTCATATCCACATAGCGACCCGGCACTGCCCGCGGCCGGAAGGCTATGGGCGCCGCATGGAAATGATGAAGATAGGACAAGGCCAGCAACTGTTCGGCGGGGTCCGCTCCAGGCAAGCTGGCACAGCCGAACATCATGGTGATCTGGAATTGATTGACGTAGGCGGCGATGGCCTGCCACAGCAGCTGCATGGTGTGCCGGGTGCGCGATTGCGCATCCACGCAGGAGCGGCCCAACTCCATGATTTCACCGTCGAGACGCAGGAGGGGCGCGATATCATATTCGTCGGACGAATAAAAACCGCCCTCCTGATCCGCGACGCTCCGGCGCAGCAGCCGGTACGTACCGACCACCCCTTCGGGGAGATCGTCGCGTTCCTGATTGATCACCAGAAGATGGTCGCAGATGGTATCAAAACGATCGAAATCCCGTTTGCGGGCAATATTTTCAGGGGAGGGGATCGCGCTCATCTCTTCAAAAAAGACGCGGTAGCGCAGGGCCTGTGCCGCATCGATTTCTGCCGTGGATCTTGCAAGGCGGGCGACCAGATTGCCTGCCCGAATGGGCTCGAAGCTTTTGCTACTAAGATCTGCAACACCCATGTCACCGGACCCCAACACGCAAAAAACCTGCTTGCCTGACGCTAGCAAGGCGTTCCCAGCCCCTAGTCGTCGCCCTCATTCTTGGTATCGATCGGCACGCCGTAGAGTTCCAACCGGTCGCCAACAAGGTCATATCCCAATTCACGGGCAATCCGCCTCTTCATGTTTTCAAGTTCTTCATTCTCGAATTCGAGAACATGCCCGTTTTTCATGTCAATTAAATGATGGTGATGTCCGACCTCGTCCGCAACCTCGTATCGCGACCGGCCATCGCCAAAATCATGCCGGTCGATGATGTTCGCGATATCGAACAGCCGCAGAGTTCTGTAGACAGTCGCGATGCTGATCCGGGGGTCCACCGCGGAGGCCCGGCCATAGACTTCCTCCACATCCGGATGATCGGTGGCCGCGGACAAAACACGGGCAATGACACGTCTTTGCTCGGTCATTTTCATGCCCTTGTCGAGACACGCTTTTTCGATACGCGAAACCGCGCTTTCAGCCTGTTTGCTTTGCCCCGCCTTAGCCATGACGGCAAGTATAGCGAAACCCCGCGATTTTCTCTACGACCGCGCGCAATTAATTGCTGGCCGTCTTGCGGCGGCGGCTGTTTCCCAAGCCGATCTTCTTTGCGAGCACACTTCGCTGATTGGCATAGTTCGGCGCGACCATGGGGTAATCGGACGGCAGCGCCCATTTCCGGCGATACTCGTCCGGGGTCAGGTTGTAGGCGGTTCGAAGATGGCGTTTCAGCATTTTGAGTTTCTTTCCGTCCTCGAGACACACTATATAATCGGGTGTGATTGAGCGGCGGACCGCCACGGCGGGCTTAGCGTTGTCTGGCGTTGATGGTCCGGCCATTGTGGCGTTGAGCGTGTCGTAGATGCTGCGGATCATTCCCGGCAGGTCGGCAACCGGCATGGCGTTATTTTTCAAATGCGAAGAAAGAATCTGAGTGGTCCAGGCTAACAAAGTATCTTTCGGGGGTAGTGAGTCCATTATGCCGCCTCTTCATTTGATGCAGAATCGAAGTCGACAACTGAAATCGACAATCCACAGACTGACACAAATCCAATGTTTGCCTATTGAGGTTGAATAATGCCAATAATTCAACCCAATAATTGATGTATTACCGCGGTAATTCTACTTTTGTTGTTCTGGAGAACACCGTCGATGGATGAAAAATTCGACCATTTCCTCGATATTACATCCGAGGTCTGCCCCATGACATTTGTCAAAACCCGGCTTCTGATTGAAAAAATGGGGACCGGTGAGACGGCGGAGATCCGGCTTACGGGTGGCGAACCGCTCGAAAACGTACCCGCCTCGGTAACCGAATTAGGACATACGATTCTCGGTATCGAGCGCGATGGCGCCAAAGGCGATAAAGAGATTCACTGCCTTCGCATTCAGAAAACATAGCGCGGGATACTGCTCTAGGCGTCCTGTACGGCGGCGAGCACGGGAAGGGCGCAGCGCATCGTATAAGCGTTGGTGCGGCTGCCATCGGCATTTTCATAATACTGCAGGCGCCGTCCGACCTGGGACAACCCATAGGTCCGGTATAATTTCAGGGCCTGCTCATTGTCCTCGGCGACCTCCAGGAAAAACCAACGCGCTTTTTCCACCGCCGCGCGGGCCATCGCCGCGGATAGGAGCCGCGCGCCGACGCCGTTGGCGCGATATTCCGGGGCAACGCCGAGCGATAACAACTCGCATTCGTCCACCGTGACCCGGCCCAAGGCAAACCCGATGATTGATCCATACCCCGCCCGGCGCGCCACAAATCCAAAGGCGCCAGGCATGCTCAGGATCTGGCCGATCATGGTCGACCCCCAGGCATCATAAAAACAGCGGGCATGGAGCTTCGAGACTATGTCGATATCCGACGACCGCAGGGTTTCGATTTGATCGGCGCTCATGACCGCAAACGCCCACCGGCGATCGGCCGTTTTGCCTCGGGCGCTTGCACATAAAGGGGCGCCAGCGAACCCGCCGCCACCGGGGCGCCACCGTCAACCCAGCGGCCGGCGGCGATCTCCGCGACATATCTTGCATCCGGTCCGGTTACTGTTTCCATCAGCGCAATCTTTTGGTCTTTCACACGAAGGCCCATAGCCGAAACTATACGGGATGCCGCGTCGCCTGCAAGAACCGCACCATTTTTCGGCAACTTGGTCATCGCCTCTTCCAACGTCGCCGAACAAGGATCATCCAGCGGCGTTCTGTCGGCGGCAAAATTCTGCAGATAGACGCCACCGCGTCGTGTTTCGAGAACCACCGTCAGGGGCAGCTTTCGCACATCCCGCGGCGCCACCGATTGTGCCGCCAGGGCGACGGCTTCCAGGGAGGTGACGCCGACGATGGGCAGATCATGGGCCAGGGCGATCCCCTTGGCGGTCGCCAGCCCGGTCCGCAGACCGGTGAAGGAGCCGGGGCCCAACGTCACGGCAACCATATCGAGGCTGGCGAATGCAACTGAAGAGGCGCCCATAACGTCCAGTATCATGGGCAGCAAAGCTTCGGCATGACCCCGCTTCATCGCCGCCGTCCGCGACGCGGCGATGGTGCCATCGGCCCAAACAGCCGCGGAGCAGGCCGCGCAGGCCGTATCCAACGCTATTAGCTTCATCACACACTCTGGCCAATATGGTAAGTACTAGTCACACGCAACTCTCGAAAGATGAAATCCTCAACCATGGACCTCATAGAAATATCGTCCCCCGCGTTCGACGTCGAGATATCTCTCGCCTACGCGACAGCAGACAATTTTACCGGCGTGCCGGTCTATAATAATCCGGTCTGCTATCTCCATGGGGAGGCCGCGGAAGCGCTGGGCCGCGCCATCGACGCGGCACGAGAATTGGGGTATCGCGTCAGAATTTTCGACGCGTTCCGCCCGACCGAGGCCCAATGGACATTGTGGAACCATACGCCCGATCCGGATTTTCTCGCGGACCCCCGTCGCGGCTCGCCCCATTCGCGCGGCGTCGCTATCGACCTGACCCTGATTGACGAGGCCGGCAACGCACTGGAAATGGGCACGCCCTTCGACGCCTTTACCCCGCTTTCCCACCATGGCAGCACAGAGATCCCGGTCGCCGCACAACAGAACCGATTGATTCTACTCGGCCTTATGACACAGGCCGGATGGGATTTTTACCGTAATGAATGGTGGCACTATCAGCTGTTCAAGTCGCGCGACTATCCCTTGATAAACAACAATGACGTGCCCAAACCATTGATATAACCAACCGCCCGTTGGCAGCGTCATGACGGCGACCCGTTGCATTACCGCAGCAAATACGGCACAAAACTGGCACGATTCTCAGAAGGTTGGTGTGTTGTAGAGATGATCTGCACTGTTAATCGAGTACGTGAAGCTATTTTTTCAATAATCTTTGTAGCACTTTTTGTTACACAGATTGTATCGGCGGTGGCCGCGGAGTCCGCAGTGGTGCTCATGTTTCACCGCTTCGGTGAAACCGGGCGCCCGTCGACCAACACAACCATCGAACAATTCGACGCACATATTGAGGAGCTGTCCTCGGGAAAATATGCCGTCATGGCGTTGCCGGACATTGTCACCGCTTTGCGGGCCGGGAAGGCACTGCCGGACAATACGGTGGGCCTCAGCATCGACGACGCCTTTCTATCGGTATACCGTGTTGCCTGGCCGCGCCTGCGGCGCGCGAACCTTCCCTTTACCCTGTTCGTTGCCACCAACTCCATCGACAACCGCGCCGGCGGATACATGTCATGGGATCAAATTCGGGAATTGGCAAATGCCGGCGCGACCATCGGCAGCCAGACCGCCTCCCACCCTCATATGGCTTTTCGCAGTACGGCCCGAAATGCCGATGAGCTGAAGAAATCCAACGAGCGCTTCAAAGCCGAGCTCGGCAAGACCCCGACGCTGATCGCCTATCCTTATGGCGAATATAGCCTCGCGGTGGGTGAGGTGACGCGGCAAGCCGGGTTTGTGGCGGCGTTCGGACAACATTCCGGCGTCATGCATAGCGGCAGCGATTTTTATTATCTGCCGCGCTTTGCCTTCAACGAAGTCTATGGCGATGTCCGACGGATGCGCATGGCGGCCCGGGCACTCCCCCTCCGCGCCCGGGACATCACCCCTGCCGACACCCTGATTACCGAAAAGAGCAACCCGCCGATGTTCGGGTTTACGGTGGAGGGGCTCTCGCCGAAACGCCTGTCGCGTCTGGCCTGTTATGTATCGACCCAGGGCAAGGCGCGTCTGGAGCGCCTGGGGGACCGGCGAATCGAGGTGCGTATGGCGCAGGCTTTTCCCCCGGGACGCACCCGTATCAACTGCACGTTGCCTGAAGACGGGGGCCGTTGGCGCTGGTTCGGGCGGCAGTTTATCGTGCCGCGGCAGCGTTAGAACGAAGCGTTCTTAGGGCTCTAAGCGTCCGGCGAGGGCGCTTCGACAAAACGACGATGGCGCAGCCGCGCCTTGTCGAAATTATGCAGGCCGTTTACCCGCATGATTTTGCGGATGGTGATCAGGTACTTTGCGCCCCGTTCGGAATAGGACAACAAGTCGAGAGCCAGCTCATACCCGCGCGGCCTCTTGCCGCTTTGTTTTTGCTTCTCACGGGCCCGGCGAAAATCCTCATAGGCGGAATGGCCATTCAGGTTACGGGTATAGGACATGACCCCATCTATGAGCTGGTCATAGGATCTCACCCTGAATGTCTCGCCCTCATCGCGACGTCCGGGCACCATGCCGTTTGATCCGCGCCAGACACGCTGACCGAATATGGCGTTGCCTTCCCGTGCAAACCGCGACGTCCCCCATCCGCTTTCCTCGGCCGCCTGCGCGAGAGCCAAAGACGGTGGAATGATATCAACGCGCCGGACCAGCGCGGCAAAATCTAGCTTTTCCAGGCCGTATTCCTGCGCCCTGGCTTCCAGCCAGCGTGTCTCAAATGCCGTCAGCGTATCGCCAACTTCATGCCTGTCCCGTAGCGCCAAAATGATATTACGATCCTGCAGGATCATTTCGTTGGCACGCAGGATCAGGGGCAACACCGTCTTTATGAAGATTATTTTGCGGTCGCCGGGCTGCTCGATTTGCCGCAGATCCTCGGGAAAGTGGGCGAGAAACACGCGCGGCACCTCGCCATGTCGCCGTACCGCGTCCAGCCGATAGCCTATTTGTTCGAAGAACGCCTTTAACTTTAAGGGTGGCGCCAGATACTGAACGGTCACAGGCTTTTGCAAAACAGTCTTAATGCGCCCACCATATCGCGCGCCATGCGCTTCGGACTCGCTGGCGCTGGCAACAATCGGCACAACATCCTTCCGCGCCAGAAAGTCCGTTGCGACCTGCCCATAGATCAGCGCAACACAGAGCCCGGCAAAGGCGACGAGGGACCACTGATAGGTTTGTGGCGACGGGGAAGAGCGATTCATTAAGGTCAGGTCCTTCGACACATAAAACAACTAAAACAACCCAGCGGGTCGCCTGTTTCCACCGCCGGCTTCGGGTGAACAATCGGCGCGCCTGTATGTGCGAATGAAGTTCATGAATTCAAGTGAAAACGACAATTGTCAGAGAGAGTTCGCCGGAATAGTTCGTAAGCCTAAACTAAAGTTAGTCTGCGGCGTTCCTCGAACAACCTTCGGATAAATGACTAACTATTATGGATATGTCCGGGCGCACAGGTAGCACCGCCACGGATTCAGGTCAATGCATCTATCTGTTCAAGCGTCAAATTGCCCGGCACCACGGTGATCGGCACCGGGAATTTGCCCGACAGCTTGCCAACAAGGGAAGAAACCAGCGGGCCCGGCCCCTTTTTCCCGGTCCCCGCACCGAGAACGAGAATAGATATGTCGGGTTCCTCCTCGACGAGTTCGGCGATCAGATCACTTGTCTTTCCTTCGCGGACATAAAGGATGGGCATGCGGCCGGTCAGCGTATTTACGTCGGCACCAAGTTCATGCAGGACGCGTTCCGCCTCTTCGCGGCGTTCCTGGCGCATTTTTTCCTCCACCGCCATCCAATGCTGAAAGTCGGCCGGCTCCAGAACATACAGTAGCGCCACCCGACCGCCCGTGTTGCTGGCGCGACGGCAGGCGAACCGCAACGCGACACTCATTTCTTCGGTGGCATCGACCACTACAAGGAAGATTCGGCTCTCCCTGTAGGTGGATGTCGCGGTATCCGTGGCGTCGTCTGATTTTTCAACTTGGTCAGACATGATCGTCAGGCCCTTCTAAAAATGGCGCCGCCCAGCCAGCCGGCAAATAACGCGACCACGATGGCAACGATACCGTAACTGGCGGCGTTTTCATGCGCAAAATTGAAAATCGCGGCCTCTATGCCAGCTTTACGAACACTCAATTCTTTCTTCGTGACGCTGACCTGCTTGCCACCACGGAATAGATGGATCTCCGCGGTGTAAGCGCCGGTTGGAACATTTGCCGGAAACAGCAATTCAGTGCGGAACAACCGGCCACCGACAAACCTGATCGGGGCAGCCGGCGCATTATAAAGCTTTTGGTCCCGTTTCAGGCGGATCAGGGCAGCGCGATAGCCCTTTGCGTCTTCTCGTGAAGTCCCGGCCGCCACCGGCAATGACAACCGCTCGGGGCCGATTTTCAAGCTCTTAAGGACGGCATCGGACGTAACCTCATTCAGTTTTTTGGTGCTTGCCTGGAAATAATAGCCCGGCACACCGTCAAAGGTGACCGGCCGGCGATTGACCCAAATGCCGGCAATACGTTCCTTTTGCCGCACAATTTCCTGCCGATTGGGCCCGCGGACAACGACAATCACATCACCCGGCCCGTCGGTAGCGCCAAACAGAAGAAGGCGCGTACCGGTAAAGCTGGTGGTAATCTCAATTTGATCGCGTGAAAGATCCGCGACCAGCGCCGGCGCCGCCATAGCCGGCCCCGCCGCGCCCGCCAGCAGCGCCACCAATAGGCCGACAAGGGTAGGGGCCCGCGACATCAATGCCCTCCCGTCACGGCGAAGGAGAACAATTCCGTCGGTGTCACGATGAGGCTGTAGGCCACCCGGAGACCAACCGCGAGAACGATGAGGCCCAATAGAATGCGGAGCTGTTCACCGCGCAGCCGTGCGCCGGCCCGGGTGCCGATCTGCGCACCGATGACGCTGCTGACAACCAGCAGCAAGGCCAGCAGAACATCGACCGTCTGATTATTGACCGATTGCAGGAACGTCACATTGGCGGTGACAAAAATAATCTGGAACAGGGATGTACCAACCACCACCGACGTCGGCATTCCCAGCAGATAAATCATCGCCGGCACCATGACGAAACCGCCGCCGACACCCATGATCGCCGACAGGATGCCGACGAATACACCAATGGCAAGGGGTAGCAGCGCGCTGATATAGAGTTTCGACCGCCTGAACCGGACCTTGAACGGAAGACCGTGCGCCCAGGTGTGTTGATGCAGTTTGCGGCGTGGCGCCGATGGGTTGCGGCTGCGTAACCAGGCGCGGACACTCTCCGTCACCATCAGGACACCGACGATGCCAAGAAAAACCACGTAGCACAGTGCAATGACCACATCGACGTGGCCCTGCTGACGCAGCCAGGTGAAGATGAAAACACCGAAGGTCGAGCCGATGAATCCGCCGATCAGCAGCACCACGCCCATTTTTATGTCGACATTGCCGCGCCGCCAGTGAGCCAGCGCACCGGAAACCGACGCCGCCACCACCTGGTTCGCCTCGGTGCCCACCGCAACCGCCGGCGGCACACCGACAAAGATCAGCAGCGGGGTCATCAGAAACCCGCCACCGACACCAAACATGCCCGACAGTATGCCGACGCCCATACCGAGTCCGAGCAACAGCGCCGCGTTCAGCGACATCTCCGCGATTGGGAAATAGATATCCATCGGTTCTAGGGTGTCGGCAGATTACATCAGAGGATCGCCCGGCGTTGTGCGCCCAGACAAAAAAAACTTCAAGCAAAAACAGGCTGTTTAGGCGAAATTGATCAAAATGATGCCGCCAAGTTTTTAGCTTCGCAGGAAACCGACGATCCGATAGACGTCCTCCAGGATGGGCCCGGCGATCTCACGGGCGCGGCGCGCGCCGTCCGCCAACACCTTATCGATATGACCGCTATCGGCGACAAGGCGCTGCATTTCAGAACCGATGGGGCCCAGTTTTTCGACGGCCACATCGGTCAGGGCCTGTTTGAAAGCGGAAAACTGCTGGCCGCCATATGTCTGCTGAACGCCCTCCAGCGTGGAATCGGTCAGGGCGCCATAGATCTCCATCAGATTGAAGGCCTCGGGCCGCGATTCTCTGGTCCCGCCCTCGGGGGATCCGTCGGGGACCGGTTCCGGATCGGTGCGGGCCTTGCGGATTTTGAGCTCGATGGTCTCTGCATCGTCGGTCAAATTGATGCGCGAATAATCCGAGGCGTCCGACTTGCTCATCTTCTTGGTGCCATCGCGCAAGCTCATGATCCGCGCCGCGGAGTCTAAAATGAGCGGCTCGACAATGGGGAAAAATTCCTCGCCAAAATCGTTATTGAATTTCTGGGCGACGTCCCGGGTCAGTTCGAGGTGCTGTTTCTGGTCCTCGCCCACCGGCACGTGGGTCGCCTTATAGGCAAGGATGTCCGCAGCCATCAGGTTGGGATAAACGTAGAGTCCGACGCTGGCGTTCTCGCGATGCTTGCCGGCTTTTTCCTTGAATTGGGTCATCCGGTTGAGCCAGCCCATGCGGGCGACACAGTTGAAGATCCAGGCGAGTTCCGCGTGCTGCGCCACCTGGCTCTGATTGAAAATTATATGTTTGGCGGGGTCGACGCCGGCGGCCAGAAAAGACGCGGTGACCTCGCGGGTATTGCTCACCAGCTCGGCCGGGTCCTGCCAGACGGTGATGGCGTGCATATCGACCACGCAATAGATGCATTCGTTATCGTCCTGCAGCCGCGCGAAATTGCGGATCGCCCCGAGATAATTTCCGAGGTGAAGATTGCCGGTCGGTTGTACGCCTGAAAATACCCGCGCCATGAGATGATCCTTTGTCCCCGGCAAGGGGCCGGGCCGGGCGGCGTTATCCCGCCATTAGGGCTGTTGGTCAAGCGTCGGGGGCGGGCTGCCCCGTTTGAGGAAGCCCCTGAGATCCGCCAGGTTGGCCGCGCCGGTTGCAATGGCGAGACCGGCATAAACCAGCAGGCCGACGCCGATCAGGACGGCAAGGGCGGCAATGCGCACCGGAGCCGCGCCGGTGAATAAATCACCGCCCCAGAACATCATGAACCACAGAACCGCCGCCATGCCCGCCGAGGCGACCAGAATACGCAGAGTGCGGCTCCTCACGCGGGCATCCAGCGCGTGGTGGCCGCGGCGCCGCAGTGTCCATATCAACAAAACGGCGTTGAGCCAGGCGGACAGCGCCGTCGCCAGTGCGATACCCACATGGGCCAGCCAATGGATGAGCGTCAGATTGAGCACCACATTGACCGCGACGCAGATGATGGCGATTTTAACCGGTGTCTTGGTGTCCTCGCGGGCGAAAAACCCCGGGCCCAGCACCTTGATCAAAACATAGGCCGGCAACCCGACCGCATAGGCCATGAGAGCCTGAGCGGTGGCGGTGCTGATCGCGCCATCGAACGCTCCGCGCTGGAACAGGACCGTAATTATCGGCTCGGCGATGACCAGCAGGGCGGACGCGCCAGGGATGGTCAAAAGCAGCGCGAACTCGATGCCCCGGTTCATGCTGTCCCGTGCCGCGTCGGCCGACCCCTCCCGCAGCTGTCGGGACAACAGGGGTAACAGCGCGGTGCCGATGGCAATGCCAACCACGCCCAGCGGCAATTGATTGACCCGGTCCGCGTAGTACAGAAAGGACACCGCGCCGGTGGGCAGCAGCGAGGCGATGACAATATCGATGAGCAGATTGATCTGCACCACCCCGGCGCCCACCGCGCCGGGCAGCATGAGGCGCAGAAGACGCCGGACCCCCGGTGTCAGGCGCGGCCTCGGCAGAGCCAGCGTCATGCCGGCGCGATGGCACGCGATGGCAAGCCAGACGAACTGTGCCATGCCGGCGACCGCCACCCCCCAGGCCAGCGCATGGCCGGGGGTCGGCAGATAAGGCGTCGCGCCGACAAGCGCGGCGATGAGCACGATATTCAGGATGATGGGTGTGGCCGCGGCCGCCGCAAATCGCCCCAGCGAGTTCAGGATCCCGCCCAGCAGGGAAACCAGGGAGATGAAAAGCAGATAGGGAAACGTGATGCGCGTCAGCTCGATGGCAAGATCGAATTTTACGGGATCATCCGCGAAGCCCGGCGCGAAACCGTACATCAGCAGCGGCATGGCGATCTGGAGCACCGTCACGAACAGATAGAGAAAGACAACCATGACCGAGAGCACAGTGACCGCGAAGGCCCGCGCGGCCTCCTGGCCTTCGGTGGCCAGCCGGCCGCTGAACAGGGGCACGAACGCCGCGTTAAAGGCCCCCTCGGCAAAAAGCCGGCGAAAGAAATTGGGCAGCTTGAAGGCGACAAAAAAGGCGTCGGCCACCGGGCCCGCGCCCAGCAGCGCGGCAATAAGAATATCGCGCGCAAACCCCAGGATGCGGCTCGCCATGGTGTAGCCACCGACCGTGGCGATGGATCGCAAAAGCGCCATGACGGCGACGTTTAGAGGAAAATAGCGGCGAGAGGAAGGCGGTGCATACGCAAATCCGGCGGCGATCTAAACGCCAGCCGACACGGAACCGGCTGACTTTTCCCGCGCCGTACGGGAATTGCCGGAATCCGGGCCTGCCTCTTCCGAAGATTTGTCCCGCGCCAGCGCCGCCAGAACCCTGTCATGGATAACCTGCAGCTTGGCATCGTGGGTCACCTGCATGCCGAAGGCATCCTTCACATAGAAGACATCGACCGCGCGCTCGCCATAGGTGGTGATCAGGGCGCTTGAAATCTGCAGCCCAAGATCGGTAAGTTCTTTGGTCACGTCGTGCAGAAGCCCGGGCCGGTCGCGACCGTTAATTTCGATGACCGAATGGGTCCGGCTTGCCGAATTGCTGACAAGGACCCGGGGCGCCACCGTAAAGATGCTGGTGCGGCTCGGTATGGAGGTCTTTTTCTCAAGCTCCCGGCTGGGACGCAATTGTCCGTGCAGGGTTTGCTCGATGCGTTCGCGCAGACGATCCAGCTGCTGTTTCTGCGTAATCGCGCCCCCGGCGGCGTCCTGAACCGCAAACGTGTCCAGCGCCATGCCGTTGGTCATGGTGAATATCTTGGCGCCGACAATATTGGCGCCCGACACGGCCAGCGCACCGGCGATACTGGAAAACAAACCCGGGTGATCGGCGGTGTAGATGGTTATTTCTGTGACGCCCGCCGTCTGATCCTCGCGGATATCCAATGACAGCGGACTTCTTTTCCGCTCCGCCGCCAGCACAAAGGCGGCGTCGCGGATATGGGTGTCGGTATCCAATGAGAGCCAGTAGGACGGGTAGCCGAGATCCAGAAACCATTCCTGATCCGGATCCGACCATTCAGCGAGGTGCTCCCGCGCGGCTTCCTTTGCCGCGGCGATACGGGCTTCCCTTCCTTTGCCGTCATGGCCGCCGGACAGCTGCGCCTCGGTCGCGAAATAAAGTTCGCGCAGCAGGGACGCCTTCCAGTTGTTCCAGACATTGGGCCCGACCGCCCTGATGTCGGCCACCGTGAGCAACAGAAGCAGCCTCAGCCGCTCCAGCGATTGAACGGTTTCGGCGAAATCCCGGATGCTCTTGGGATCGCTGAGATCCCGGTGAAACGCGACCCGGCTCATCAACAGATGCTGGCGCACCAGCCACGCAACGGTCTCGGTCTCTTCTTCCGTCATGCCGAGCCGCGGACACATGTAAAGCGCTACCTCGGCACCGAGTTTCGAGTGATCGCCGCCGCGCCCCTTGGCAATGTCATGGAGAAACAGCGCGACGAACAGAGCGCGGCGCGACACGATTTTATGGATCACATCGCAGGCGACCGGCATGTCATCGACCAGCGCGCCGCGTTCTATGGCATGCAGGATTCCAATGGCGAATATGGTGTGCTCGTCGACCGTAAAGACGTGGTACATGTCGTGCTGCATCTGCGCCACCACACGGCCGAAATCGGGGACAAACCGGCCAAAGACCCCGGCCTCGTTGAGCCGGCGCAGCGTCACCTCGGCCCCTTTGGGCGCAATCAGCATTTCCAGAAAAAGACGGTTGGCCTCGGGATCATCACGGATGCTATCCACCAGACGCAAATGGCGGGTGATCAGCCGCAGGGCCTTGGGGTGGACATCGCGGTCGTGTTTCTGCGCCGTGTGAAAAAGCTGCAGAATACGTACCGGGTTGTCGACGAACTCGCTGCCGGACTGGACGGACAGACGCCCGTTCTCAAGGCGGAAGCCGTCGATCTCGCGACGGAATATATCGAGCCCCATGATGGAAAATGACGGCCGGTAGCGGTGTTCGGATTCGAGCGCGGCACAGAATATGCGCGTCAAATCGCCGACCTCCTTGGCAGTCAGATAATAATGCTTCATGAAGCGTTCCACGCCGCGGGTACCCGCATGGTCCTTATAGCCAAGCCGCTCGCCGATCTCTTTCTGGACATCGAAGGTCAGTCGGTCTTCGCCACGGCCGGAGAGATAGTGCAGATGACAACGCACGGTGGTGAGAAAATTCTCCGCCCGGGCGAACCGCTTTGCCTCCGACGCCGTCAGCACGCCTTTCTCGACCAGATCGGCAACCGCATCGACGCGGTACAGATATTTGGCGATCCAGAATAATGTCTGCAGATCACGCAGCCCGCCCTTACCATCCTTGACGTTGGGTTCGAGCACATATCGGGAATCGCCCATGCGGCGATGACGATGATCCCGTTCGGCGAGCTTTGCTTCGATAAATTCGAGCCCGGTATCTTCCACCAGCTCCTTGGAAAACCGGCGCCGGAGTTCGGTAAACAGCTTCCGGTTCCCCCACAGGAAGCGCGCTTCGAGAACCGATGTGCGAATAGTGATGTCGTCGCGCGACAGCCGCAGACACTCGTCGATGGAGCGGGTGGCATGCCCGACCTTGATACCGAGATCCCACAGCAGATAGAGCACGCTCTCGACAATCTGCTCGACCCGCGGCGTCAGCCGGTAGGGCAGCAGGAACAGCAGATCGATATCCGATGACGGCGCGAGGGCGCCACGGCCATAGCCGCCCACCGCCACAACACAGATACGCTCGGCCGAGGTCGGATTGGCGGTGGGATAGGCGCGGGTCGTCGTGGCATCCAGCACAAACCGGAAAATCTGGTCCATCAGGAAAGCGGCGGCCCGCCCGTTGGCTTCGCCGGTGTCGCCGTCTTCCTCAAAGCGCCGTTTTATTTCCGCCCGCCCGTCGGCGATGGCATCCTTGACCAGCGCAAAGATTTCGCTGCGCGCAGCATTGGTCGGCGCCTCTTCTTCCAGGCGCTCGTCCAGCGCCGCCTCGAGACGGGCAATATCGATGATGCTGCGTTGTTTCAGAACAGTCGCCATGACGCTTTATAGTTCCCTCGGCCTAGCGATCGGTAGCGTCTTTGACCATGGCGCGCAATTGGTAAAGAAATTCCAAGGCGTCGCGCGGGCTCATGGCATCCGGATCCGCCTCCGCCAATGCGCCTTCCACCGGCGAGGGACCGGCCTTTGACGGCGATGACGACCGAACCGTCTGAAACAACGGCAGATCGTCGGCCAGCCGGTTGACGGCGCTGCTCTGTTCACCGGTTTCAAGGGCGGCCAGTACTTCTTCCGCCCGGTCGATCACGGCCGACGGCAGGCCGGCCAGCCGGCCCACATGAATGCCATAGGACCGGTCCGCCGCCCCCGGCGCCACCTCATGGAGAAACACCACGTCGCCCTGCCATTCCTTGACCCGCATGCTGTAGCATTTGAGCGCCTCGTGCCGCGCCGCGAGGGACGTCAATTCATGATAATGGGTGGCAAACAGCGCCCGGCAGCGATTGACTTCATGAATGTGTTCCAGGGTCGCCCAGGCGATGGACAACCCGTCGAAAGTTGCCGTGCCGCGGCCGATCTCATCGAGAATAATCAGGGACCGCGGTCCCGCCTGATTGAGGATCGCCGCGGTCTCGACCATCTCGACCATGAACGTCGACCGGCCACGCGCCAGATCGTCGGCCGCGCCGACCCGGCTGAACAGCCTGTCGACCACGCCGATATGCGCACTGTCCGCCGGAACGAATGAGCCGCACTGGGCGAGAAGCGCGATCAAGGCGTTCTGGCGCAGGAAAGTGCTTTTGCCCGCCATGTTGGGTCCGGTTAGCAGCCATAGCCGGTTGTCCGGCGCCATGTCGCAATCGTTGGGAACAAAGGATGCCGCCTCATCCACCTGCAGCGCCGCTTCCACCACCGGATGGCGGCCGCCTTTTATATGGAAAATCAAACTGTCATCGACTGTAGGGCGCACATAGCGATGGATCCGGGCCAACTCGGCGAGCGAGGCCGCGACATCGAGGGCCGCCAGGGCCTGAGCCGCCAGGGCAATCTCGCGGTCTCTCGCCGTGACCTCCGCCACCAGATCGGCAAACAGCTCGAGCTCGAGCGCCAGCGCCTTGTCCGCCGCGCGGCTGATGCGGCCTTCCAGCTCTCCAAGCTCGACGGTGGTAAAGCGGACCGCGCTGGCCAGGGTCTGGCGATGGATAAAGCCGCCCTCCGGCTCGGTGGGGACTTTATCGGCATTGGTCGGCGTCACCTCGATAAAATAGCCCAGCACATTATTGTGCCTGATCTTGAGCGACCCGATATCGGTCTTTGCGGCATAGTCGCTTTGCAAACCGGCGATGAGTTTCCGGCTGTCGTCGCGCAAATTGATCAGCTCATCCAGTTCGGGCGCGTAGCCCGGCGCGATAAAACCGCCATCCCGCGAGAGCATGGGCAGATCCGTCGCCAATGCCCGGTTCAACCGATCGATCAACTCGCCCTGATGCCCGAGATCGCTTCTGTTGGCGGCAATCTCCGTCGGCAGGGCGCCCGCGCCTTCCAGCTCGCCCAGCAGGTCCCTGATGTCAGCGGCGACAAACAGCCCGTCGCGGATCGCCGACAGATCCCGTGGGCCACCCCGCCCCAGAGACAGCCGGGACAGGGCGCGCTCGATATCGGGACAGGCGGCGAAGGCCCGGCGCAGACGCTCCCGGCCATCGGCGGCCTCGAAAAAGTACGCCACCGCATCGTGACGATCGCCGATGGAAACCGGATCGGTCAGGGGTGCCGCCAGCCGTGCCGCCAGCAGCCGTGCCCCGGCGCCGGTCACCGTTCGGTCGATCACCGACAGCAGCGAGCCCTGCCTCTCGCCGGAGAGCGTCCGGGTGAATTCCAGATTGCGCCTTGTCGCCGCATCGATTTCGACGACGGCGCCATCGGACACAAGCCGTGGCGCATCCAGGCGCGGCAGGCGGCCTTTCTGCGTCAGCTCCACATAATCCATAAGCCCGCCGCAGGCCGCCACTTCGGCACGGCCAAAGGCACCGAACCCATCCAGGGCGGCAACGCCGTAAAACCCTTCGAGCCGGCGTCTCGCGGCGTCGCTGTCGAACCGCACCGATGGCAGCGGGACCAGATCGTCCTTCCAGTCGCGGAAGGAATCGAACAGGGCCGCGTTCTGCAACAGGCGTTCGGGGATCAGCACTTCGCCGGGATCGACCCGCGCCAGGGCGGCGGCAACGCCGGCGGGATCGATGGGCTGCACGGAAAACGATCCGGTAGACATATCCAGCCAGGCCAGCGCCAGCGCGCCCTGCACATCGGCCAGGGCAGCCAGGAAATTATTCCGCGTGCCGTCGAGCAGTGCCTCCTCGGTGATGGTGCCGGGCGTGACGATGCGCACCACATCGCGCGCCACCACGGATTTGGCGCCGCGTTTCCTGGCTTCCGACGGCGCCTCGGTCTGCTCGCACACCGCCACCCGAAAGCCTTTTCGGATAAGGCGCGACAGATAGGTTTCCGCGGCATGGACCGGCACGCCGCACATGGGAATGTCGGCACCGTCATGTTTGCCGCGATGGGTCAGGGTGATGTCCAGCGCCGCCGATGCCGCCACCGCATCGTCGAAAAAAAGCTCGTAGAAATCGCCCATACGGTAGAACAGAAGGCAGTCGGGATGGGCCTCCTTGATGGCGAGATATTGCGTCATCATGGGCGTCACGACAGATGCCTTCGCCGCCTGGTTGGTTGGTGCTGCCTGTCCGCGATCCGCCATGGAAGCACCTTATCACGGCCCGGGGGCGGGCAGCCAGATCGGGGGGGCGCACAAGCAGGTCGACCTTGTCCGGTTGCCGGGGGGGTGCCGCCAATCACCTCCTGCAGTGATACCGGGGCAAATCTCCGTCATTCGACGGATATTGAAATGCTCAAATTGTTGTTATCGTTGGAAAAGATTAACTTGGCGCACTATACAAAGCCGGTAGGATTAGCTAGGAGTTAAGTGGGTTAGACGGTAATCCGTCGGGGGAAGAATGAGGAACGCGGGGGTTGGCCCGGTCCGGGTCCTAAATATCGCATCTTTTGTCGCCGCAATGACACGCGCCCGCAGCAGCGATGCGGCCTCCCCTTGGCATGACTTACACAAGAACAACCGGCGTCTGAATATCCAGCGTCGCGTTTTACGGCATGAACGATGATTGATGCGAAGATCCAGGAGAATTCGATGACAAAGAGTGGAATGAAATCCGCAACCAGCGCAAAAACCGGAATGCGCGGTTCAATCTGGTCCCTGATGATCGTGGCCGTTTTTGCCCTGATGACGGGGTTGTCATCGAGCGCCATCGCCGAGGAAGTCTCGATCAAAGGCATTTAGAGTCAATCCGATCAAATTAGCGGCAATGTCCAAATTACACCAGCCAGTGGCGGAACGCCCCTTCCCCAGTCCGGCGCAACCTCGGGAATCCCCCCCAAACTCAAGGTCGATCTGCCCCCCGGCACCTATGATGTTTCATTCGATGGGACCAATGCTAGCAGACAAACCGAAACCGGCACCATGCGCATAACTGTTACCGCCGGACAACGGGGCAGCCACAATATCCACACCGCCGTCGGCGGCAAAGTTAATCCTCCGCAAGGAGGCACCGCCGCCAATGACGTGACCAACCTCGGTCCCGCCGGCACCGCGAGAAATACTGCTCTTCAGAATAAGCAGGTTATCGACCCGCTGAGTTTGGGCCTCTCGACGCTGATAGATTTTCAGATTGCGGTCGCTGCCGGCTATTTCCAAACCGACCGGCAAGGAATGAATTTCTTCCCGCAGAGTAATGAGGGATCTGCCGTTTCCCAGCGCGATACCTTGCGGGGCCACCAGGAATCACTCCGGGTCGGCGGCGCAACAGACATGCCTATGGGAAATCTTGGCGGAGCCAAGACATTCTTCGGTTTGGGCTTGGCCCACCAATGGGCCGAAGCGATCAGTAACGTGGGGCGCTTCAATTTAGCCAGCCCCGCCGATGTGTCGCGTATTGGTGAAGGCAGCAATGTCAACGCCAGTGGCAACCAGGTCGACGACCTCAACCTCTCCTCCGAATACGATAACATCGAATTCGCACTTTATGCGGGCATGAAATATGGCTTCGGTAGCCCCGGTAATTTTTCTCCGGGCAGCGTCGGCAATATTTCCCTTGGTAACCTTAGCCTTGGTAACCTTAGCCTTGGTAACCTCGGTAAGCCGCGGCGCAATAATGGGGCCTTTGTCACTGCCCGCGCCAAAGTTAGCGGCGGTGTCGGAACCCAGGAAGACCATCTAACGTACACACGAGCCGGCACTTCGGAAGAGGTCCGCATTGAGGTTGATAATGTCCGTGTGGGCACTGAAGTCAGCTTGGGTGTAAATGTTCCCGTGGTGGGGGGCGTTCGCGGCATCCTCGAGGGACGTCTCGGGATCGATTACAATGATTCCTCCCTGGAAGGCAGCCAGTCCGTGGCCGGCAGCACCAGCTCCGTCAGCGACTCAGATACAAATATTGGGACTCTGATGGGGCTTGCTGGAGCCCTGGCGTTTCCCGCGGGACCCGGGGCTGTTACGCTGGCGGCTGGATACGCCGTAAGAACCGGCATCCCCAGCTACGAGCTATCGGATTCCGCCACGACCCGAACGCAGATTGTCGATGGCACTTCCGACGAAGTCACGGCGATGGTGAGATTCGTCATGTCGCTCCATTCCGATATCAGGCTGAAGGAAAACATCGAGCGCATCGGCACGTTACCGTCGGGCCTGCCTGTCTACAGCTACAATTATGCATGGGCGCCGAAGCGGCACATCGGGGTGATGGCCCAGGAAGCCCTCTTGTTGTTCCCGGAAGCTGTATCCGAGCTTGATGGGTATCTGGCGGTTGATTATTCAAAAATCAGATAGATCCGCCTTCAGATAAAAACGTATAGCGGCGGTCCGGTTGGACCGCCGTTTTCTTTCGACTAGGATTGTCACCGAAAACCACGACCCAGATCTGGGGGCGCTTCGGTTCAGATTACATGCATATGGTCATCATCTTCGGGCGCCGACTTTGCGTCTTCACCGCCACGATTGCCGCCCTGATTATGACAGGCTGTACATCCCGCACACATTATCCGGGACCAACAGGGATCCAGTCGCCGCCGCTGGTTCAGGTATCTCATACCCAGAACGACTTCACCTATAAGAAGCAGCGAACGCCCGTCGTCAGCAGAGTGGAAAGAGATACGGACATATTCCGAATATTGTCATTCGAGATGGCTTCCCATGGCGACAATGGTCAGGCAGGCAATCTGGTCACGGCGCGTTACTACCAGAGCAAGGCACCCGGCGCCAAACCGCTGGTTATAATTTTGCCGATCTGGGGCGTTCACACCCTGCCTTCCAACGCGCTCACCGCGCAGATCAGATCGCAAGGCGGCGGGTCGGTGAACATCCTGCAAATCCATGGCTGGGGAATGCTGTTTGATATGGCAAAAATGGCCTACGCCCCAAATTCAAACGCGTTTATGTCCCTGCTGGATCAAATGATCGGCCGTGTCGTGAACACGGTGATTGATATCCGCAGAATAGTGGATTGGGCCGAGACCCAGCCGGACATCGACCGCGACAGAATTGCCTTGGTCGGATTTAGTCTCAGCGCCATGGTCGCCAGCGTGGCACTTGCCAACGAACCGCGCCTCGGTGCCGGTATTCTGGCGGTGGGAAGCGCGAGCCCGCACGATTCTTTCGCGACCTGTGGTGGCTCGGCGGGCCAGATGCGCAAGCTGGTGACCAACCGTTTTAAGTGGTCTACCGACCAGTACCGAAACAAGATCAAACCGCCGCTCGCCCGCATAGATCCGGCGCGTTATCCCGGGAGGGTGGATCCGCGGCGCATTCTGATCATCGAAGCCGGAGAGGACACCTGCCTGCCGGCCCCAGCCCGGCGCCAGCTATGGGAGGTCATGGGGCGCCCGGAACGGATCGTCTATGCCTATGATCACCGGGCAACGTTTATGGCGATGACATTTCTCGGCGGCGGCAGCCTGCAAAAAGAAGCCTTCCGGTTTCTGAAAAAAGTCTTCGGTATGACGCTTGGGGGTTAACGCGGCACCGTGCGACTGGCAACGGGGACCGGCGTCAAATTAGGATCGTCCAGGCTGGGGCGCCAGTTGTTGCGCCAGGCGGCCAGAGGCATGATCTTGGGCTCCCGCCCATTGCCGAAGAAATAGGAATCGATGGCGAAGGGCGCGCCGGTCTTCTTGTCCACGATGACCGCCGTATTGGTCACGAAATCATTGAAGGCAAAACCGGATATGGAGCCGCGCTGGGCCGCCTCGCCGATGCGGTGAAAGCGCATCAGGCCCATGGTGGTGAGCAGTTTCAGATAGGTGGTGGTGTTGACCGTCTCGTCGATACAATCGAGCTGGCCCGGGTCCTTGTTAAAGGTGGCAGCGGCGTAACGGTCGTTGCTGGTGCCGGTCGCCACGCCGATTTTAAGCTCAAACAAGGCAATGGCGCGGCCCAGACGGCCCCGTTCCTCCGCCGCAGTCTTCGGCGCGGGCTTAAACAGCGCGGCAAATTCAGCCTGGGCCGACGGTTCGATCCGGACATTGGTCATCCAGCGGCAGCCGTAGCCGTGGCAGACAGTCAGCTCCCTGACCGTCGGATTGGGCGCCACAAAGGCATCCACATAATCCTGAGCACCGGCGCATCCCGCTAGAACGGCACACGCCGCGATTGCCCCTCCTTTGAAGAGCCGGCCTATTCCCCGTTCTGCGTTTCGGATCAGCTGAGCATCCCCCTGCGGCAATATGCGGCATCAAAGACCAATATTATATCCGAATGACAATTATTCCCAAGTTCGGTGATGCAGGAAAGGCCCCTATTCGCGGCGCCTCCCGACATTGTGACCGGAACCGAAGTCTACTTTGATCTGATTGCTCCCAACTCCGTTAATTGACGGATGCTAATATCCGCGACAGGACTTTAGTCTTGGAAATTGCGGGAGGGTTGGTCTAGGCTGACCTAAACCAATCTCCACGGGTTGGTGGGACAGACGGTAAACCGTCGGGGGAACAATGAAATACGTAGGGATTAGTCCGATCCGGGCCATTATTTGCGCGCTTGTTTTTTTGCGCATTTACAACAAGTTTTAGCGTCCAGGCCTCGCCTCAATCTGAACGGCTGATCCGTGCCGGACTCGTCAAGTTGACGGCACAGGATGTCACGGGTGCGGCAAAGCTGTTTAACAGCGCCGTGAAGGCGGACAAAAATGACGGCAAAGCCCGGTTCTATCTCGGCGTAGCGCTCAACCGGCTGAATTTACATGATTTAGCCTACGGGCAGTTTCAGGCTTCACGCCGGTTGAAACAGATCCACCGCGACCTTGGGTTCGAAGCCGGCTGGGCGGCGCAGGCGACCGGCCGGAATAAGGCCGCGATCACGCTTCTAGAGCCCTACGTAAAGAATTTCCCGAAGAACGCCAAGGCCCACGAATTCCTCGGCCGCGCCTATGCCAGGACCAACCAGTTGGACAAGGCGGAAGCCTCGCTGCGCAAAGCATTAAACCTGAACCCGAGGCTAAAACCGACGGTCTTGCTGGTGCTCAGCCAGATCGCGGCGCGGCGCGGCAATACCGAGCAGGCCAACCAGCTGGCTAACCAGCTTCTCAGGGAGGCGCCGGATAGCAAAATCGGCGAAGCCCTCAATACAAGCCGCATCCTGGGGACCGGGCCGGCGCGACGGCCCACCAAGCCCTGGTCGGCCTATGTGGCGACCACCGTCGGTCATAACGACAATGTCATCGGTTTTAGTAGTGACGTCCCGTTGCCGGTGGAAATTACCAGCAAAAGCTCCGGCTTCCTCTCCCTCGAAGGGGGCGGCGAATATGCCTGGCGGTTCGGCCAGGACCAGACGGTCGCCGCCGGCTACGGCATGCGTTACGACGTTTTCTTCAGGCTGAACAAGCAGGATGTTTTCGACAATAATTTCTATGCGCGGTATCAGCGCGCCGTCCGGCAACTGCCGGGCAGCGTCGTGGCATCGATACTGGCTTCCTACGGCCATACCCAGGTCGATGGCGACCGCTTCCGCGACGCCTTCAGTGTCCGCCCCAGCGTCGCCGTGAAGCCGGCCGACAATGTTGGTCTGGAGTTCTTTTTTGCCCGCACCATGAGCGATACGCGGGAGGCGGACGCCGGCATCCCCGTCAACAGCAGCCGCGACGCGGATCTCAACAGCTTCGGCGGTCGCGCTGTCATCAATTTTCCGTCCGCCAACATGGCGGTCTCGCTTGGGCTTGCCCGGCTGCATAACAATGCCGACGGATCGGACCATGGTTATCGTGGCACGCGGTTTTCGGTGGGCGCCCGGCTGAAACTGTTCGAAGACTATACGGTCAACGCGCAATACACCAAGACCGACTATCGATACACAGCGCCCCACAGCCTGGCGCCATTTGTCCTCTCGGGCCTGGGCTTCGCCTTTGCCCGCGACGACGACGTGGCGGCCTTCAAGCTCCAGGTCAGCCGGCCGATCACTGATCGGGTGAGCGGCTTCGCCAAGTTTGATTTCACAGACACCACGTCTAATATTCCGCTCTTTACCTATTCCCAGACAGTCTTTGGCGCCGGCGTTCTGGCCCGGTTCTGATCAGGAGGAAATGCCATGAAAAAAACCATGATCCGCTTCCTTGTCATTGCCGTCCCGGTAGCGACCCTGTTGACACTTCCGACAGCGCCCGCCAATGCCTGCCTGTCAGGGCCACTGCCGCCACCCTGTGCCGGTTTCGGCGGCGGCGGGGTCGAGGGTATCGGCACCCTGTATTTAGACCAGTATTTCAACCCTGGGGGCACCGCGGCGGCCAGTGGCGACAATGTCCTTTGGGGCGATTATTTTCTGGTTGGTGGCGGAACAGGATTTGGCGGCGATTCGCTGGTTTCCGTTGAGGCCGATCCCAATGCCGAGCCCAGCGCCGGCGGCTACACATTTTACAGCCGGTATACCAGTGGGGCAGGCGCCGATACCCGGGAACCTCTGGCCACGAGTTTTGCGACCCGCTACCTTTCCGGGGACGGTAATTTAGGTGTCTGGCGGGATTCGCGCGGAACCCAGCAACTTGGCCCGGACACCCCTGCCGGCACCGAATCCATGGATAATGCGATCGATTCGGCGACCATAGAAATACAGGATACGCCGACGCCAGCCGGCCCGCCGAGGCCGGGTGGCTTCACACACCCCACGCGAACTATCACTCTGCCAGATGGCCGACAGATCCAAGTGCCGGATGGTCTCAATCTCAACGGCTCTCGGGTCACCGCGAACCATGGGAAGAGAGCCACCCGGCAGGGAGAGATTACCGTTCTCGAGACGGCTGACGGCAAAATTTATGGCGTGGACGCCAATGGCAATAACCTGGGACCCATGCATGAGAGCCGGCTCCAGCCCTTTCCCGACCAGAAGCAATATAGCTTCGATGACGGATACCCCCTGCCGCCGCCGTCGGCCAACCAGTCGGCGGGCGCTGCGGATGACCAGGCGTCCGCGCAGCCCTTCCAAGACGGCTTCGAAAGTGGCAACACCGAGGCTTGGATCGCCAGCGACAGACGGCTAAAGACGGATATCGTGCGCGTCGGCGCGTTGCCTTCCGGTCTACCGCTATACCGCTTCAAATATATCTGGTCGCCAGCCACCCATATCGGCGTCATGGCGCAGGAAGCCCTGCTGATGTACCCCGGCGCGGTTAGGGAGATCGATGGGTTTCTGACCGTCGATTATTCACGAATCCGGTAACGCCTGCCCTGAAAACCGGCGATCGTCGTTCAACCGATTTCACGTCCCGACCGCGCGCGTTACGGTCCGTCAATCGCCTTGAGGCGGCAGACTTCAGATTATGGTTCCTATTGGGAAATCAGGGCGATGGGGGCTATGCTAAGCGGGCCTTGTTGAGCTGTTGCCATCGGGGCCGGGTTCCCCGCCCGCTGCCCATGCGGAGGATACGCCATGAAACTGACCACAGCCCGTACCCTTCTTTTAGCGGCGCCCCTCGCTTTGGTTCTGAGTGTGGCCGCCCCGCCGTCCGCCGCCAGCCCGCTCAAGGGCAGCAGCCCCGAGGGCGGCGGCAGCAACTTCCTGGATCGGTTTGCCGAGCCGAAAAATCCGACCCCGGGCACCGATCCGTTCGGCTTTGGCCCCGGCAATCCCAATCCGGCGGGGACCGGACCGGGGGATCCGAATTTCGACGAGATCATCAATCACCTTGGATCGCCGCTGCCTCTTTCGGGTGTGGAATCCCTCCCTCCCGGCACCGCGACCGCGATCGACAAGGCAATCTCCGCGATGGATCAGGACACGGTGCCGCCGGTCACCAACAAGTTCAGCGATGTTCCAGGCTTCGGCAGTAGTCTCGATGCCGCCAGCGCCATAGGTCTCCTGTTATACGACGGGGATCTCGGCGAACTCCTCGATCTCCCCGATAGCCGCCGGAACGGCACTGGCGCTCCCAACGGCAATACGCCGCTCAAATTCAACAACCATTACGTCCAGTCTGGCCAGACGCTCTCTGAAATCGCGGCAGACTATGGCCTGACCGTCCAAGAACTGGCTACCGCCAATAAAATCACGGATATCAACGCGCCCCTGTATTCCGGTCAAAGCCTGACGCTGCCGCCGAATGCCAAGCAGCCGGCCGCAGCTGGGGGCAAAACCGAACAAAGTACCGCGACCTCAACACCGCAGCGCAGCGCCTCGACCAGCACCACCCGCCCCGCCACACCTGCGGCGCCGGTTTCTGTTTCCATCACCGTAACGGCCGGCAGCGACCAAGCCGAGGGCGCGTCGGTCGTGGTGATTGATTCACGCGGCATTCCCGTGGCGCAGGGCAAAACGACCCGAAAGAGCGGCGGCAGGCCAAAACTGGAGGCCAACCTGCCGCCCGGCACCTACCGCATCGTCACCGGTTGGACAGACCGGCAAGGCCGCACCCATAGCGGCACGCAAACCTATACCGTGACCACCGGCAAGAACGAAACCGACCTCGGCATAACGACGGGCGGCTACGTAAACCCGGCACGGAGCGGCAGACCCCCCAGGTGATGGAACCGGGGCGACCGGCGGCGGGTCAGGCTCGGCATTCCCGACAAACACGCTCTAAATAGAGCGCCTCCCATTTTCGTGGCTTGCGGATTGCGTTTAAAACCATCAAGTTAGGGGCTTCGTTCGTAACGTTTTAGGGGGAGGCCATGGCGCGCAAGGCGACCACGGCGAAAAAGCCGCGTAGTAAATCGAAGACAGCCACTCAGGCGAAGACAAAAACAACCAACGGCGGCAACGGCCGCATGAGCAATCTTGAACGCGACGCGCTGGCCATGCATGCGGGCCCGCCCGCGGGCAAGCTGTCCATCGCGCCCCTGAAGCAGATCACCACCCAGCGCGATCTGTCGCTGGCCTATTCGCCCGGCGTGGCGTTCCCCTGTCTCCGGATCGCGGAGGACGAGAACAAGGCCTTTGATTACACCAATAAGGGCAACATGGTGGCCGTGATTTCCAACGGCACCGCCGTCCTCGGTCTCGGCGATCTCGGGCCGCTCGGCGCCAAGCCGGTGATGGAAGGAAAGTGCGTTCTGTTCAAGCGCTTTGCCGATATCGATGCGGTGGATATTGAAGTGGACACAAAGGACATCGATGAGTTCGTCAATTGCGTGCGCTATCTCGGACCCGGCTTCGGCGGCATCAACCTCGAAGACATCAAGGCACCGGAATGCTTTATCATCGAGCAGCGTCTGCGCGAGCTCATGGACATCCCGGTGTTCCATGACGATCAGCATGGCACCGCGGTGATTGCCGCCGCCGGTCTGATCAACGCGCTGGAGATTTCCGGCAAGACCCTCAAGAACAGCAAGATGGTGGTCAATGGCGCCGGTGCGGCGGCCATCGCATGCCTGGATCTGTTCACCGCCATGGGGTTCACCAAGAAGAACATCACGCTGTGCGATTCCCAGGGGGTGGTCTATCAGGGCCGCGAAAAGGGCATGAACCAGTGGAAGTCGGCTCACGCGGTGGACACCAAGGCACGCACCCTGGAAGAGGCCATGGTCGGCAGCGATATTTTCTTTGGTGTCTCGGTTGGCGGCGCGGTGTCCAAGAAAATGGTCAAGTCCATGGCCAAGCAGCCCATCATCTTCGCCATCGCCAATCCTGATCCCGAGATCACCCCGGAAGACGCCCGCGCCGCCCGGCCCGATGCCATCATCGCCACGGGCCGGTCGGATTATCCCAATCAGATCAATAATGTTCTCGGCTTCCCCTATATCTTCCGGGGCGCCCTCGATGTACGGGCAACCACCATCAATGACGAGATGAAGGTCGCTGCCGCCAAGGCGCTCGCCGAACTTGCCCGCGAAGATGTGCCCGATGAAGTCGCCGGCGCCTATTCGGGTAGCCGGCTGCAATTCGGTCCCGATTATCTGATCCCGACGCCGTTCGATCCCCGGCTGGTTTCAGCCGTGCCGCCAGCGGTGGCCGAGGCCGCCATCAAGAGCGGTGTCGCCCGGACCACTCTCAAGGACATGGATTCCTATCGCGCGGCCCTGACCGCACGGCTCGACCCCACGGTCAGCAGCCTGCACAACATCTTCGAGCAGGTGAAGGCCAATCCCAAACGGGTCGTCTTCGCCGAAGGCGAAGAGGAGAAAACCATCCGCGCCGCCACCGTGTTCCGCAATGCGGGCTATGGCAGCCCGGTGCTCATCGGGCGCGACGATGTCGTATCCGAGACCATGGAAGGGCTCGGCATGAGGGGCGGCGACGCGCTTGAAGTCCACAATGCGCGACTCTCCAACCGCAACAAGCACTATACCGACTATTTGTATAAGCGGCTGCAGCGCCACGGCCTGCTCTACCGCGACTGCCAGCGCATGGTGAACCAGGACCGCAATGTCTTCGCCGCCTGCATGGTGGCCTGCGGCGATGCCGATGCCATGGTCACCGGTCTCACGCGCAACTCCCAGACCTGCCGCGCCGAGATCCTGCGGGCCATCGACGTGGACAAAAAGCAGCAGCTTTTCGGACTGTCGATCATGGTCACCCGCGACCGTACGGTGTTTATCGCCGATACCATGATCAACGAGGAGCCCACCGCCGAGCAGCTCGCCGACTTCGCCATCCAGGCCGCGGCCAAGGCCCGTATGCTGGGTCACGAACCGCGGGTCGCGCTGTTGAGCTACACCAATTTCGGCAACCCGCCGGGTGAAGCGCCAACCGACGTGCAGAAGGCAGTGGAGATTCTCGATTCCGCCAAGCGCAATTTCGCCTATGACGGCGAGATCACGGCGAGCGTCGCGCTGGACCCGGAACTGGCCTCGGTCTATCCGTTCTGCCGGCTCAACGGTCCGGCCAACGTGCTCATCATGCCCGGACTTCATTCGGCATCGATCTCGTCGCGTCTGCTGCAAAAGCTCGGCGGCGGCGCGGTGATCGGGCCGCTACTGGTGGGGCTCAGCAAGCCGGCGCAGGTGGCGCGTCTCGATGCGACGGTTTCCGATCTGGTGAATTACGCCGTGCTCGCGGCCCACGACGCCATCAAGAAGCCGGCGAAGAAATAGACCCGGGAAACTTCAGGAAAGCGCGTCCATCGCCGCCTGATGGGCGGCAGCGCTTGCCGCGCCGAAACAGGCGAAGATCACCCTGGCAATATCCGGGTACTGTTCGAGGCAGTCTTTAACGGTGCCCATGGCGATTTCCGCGGCGCGGACCACCGGAAACCGGTAGATTCCGGTGCTGATGGCCGGGAAGGCGACGGTCGTCAGACCCTGGCCGTCGGCAATTTCCAGACTGCGCCGGTAACAACTCGCCAGCAGGGCGGCTTCATTGGCCCCGCCCCCTTCCCACACCGGCCCCACCGTATGGATCACATGGCGCGCCGGCAGATCATACCCGCCGGTGATCTTCGCATCCCCCGTCGGGCACCCGCCGAGGGTGCGGCATTCTTCCAGCAATCCCGGACCCGCCGCCCGATGGATGGCGCCATCGACCCCGCCGCCGCCCAGCAGCGTATTGTTCGCGGCATTGACGATGGCGTCCACATGAAGCCCCGTGATATCGGCCTCGATGATTTCCATGCGATCCGTCATGAAAGACAGAATGGCGAGGGAGCGCGGTTCTGACCAGAAAGAAAATGTGCTACTGCATGGAGATTATGGAGCCCTCTCCCAAATCCGTTCTGGTCTATGTCGGTGGCGATCTGGTGGGCGATGCGGTGATGAAATTGCCCTTCGTCCGCGCCGCGCGCCATGCCTGGCCCGACGCCCACATCACCTGGTGCGCCGGCAAGTATAAAAGCGCCTTTGCGACCGAACTTGCGCCGCTGGTCAGCGGTCTGATCGACGAGGTGATCGAGGAGGCTGGATTCGACCGGCCGCTGCCGCTGCTGCTGCGCCGGCCCCTGGAAGGCCGTCATTTCGATCTGGTGATCGACACCCAGCGCGGCGTCCCGGCTACCTTGCTGTTGCATCGCATCCGCCACCGGCTGCTGGTCTCCGGCGCGGCGGATTTTTATCTGTCCGGTGCAAAGCCGGCAAAGGGATATGAGCGCCCCGCCGCCATGGTGCGCCAGATGCTCGATCTGCTTGAGCTTGCCTCGGGCAAAACGGCGCAACCGGACGCGCCGCTGGTCATCGATCCGGAAGCCCGGGCGGCGGCGCAGGTGGCACTGCCCGAAGGCCCCGCCTATGTTGGTTTCGCACCGGGCGCCGGCGGGCGCCAGAAATGCTGGCCGCTGGAGAATTTCATCGCCCTGGCCGATCAGCAGATCGCGTGCGGCCGGGTGCCGGTCTTCATTCTCGGGCCGGGGGAGGGCGACTGGGTGGAGACCTTGCGCGCCGCCGTGCCCGACGCCCTGTTCCCGACGCTGGGCGACCATGGCCAGCCGACTCCCTCCATTGCCCTGACCATCGCCGTCGGCCAGCGTCTTGCCGCCGCCGTCGCCAACGATGCCGGGGCCGGTCACATCCTGGCCGCCGCCGACACGCCGCTGGTCTCGCTGTTCGGCCCGACACCGGCCGCCAAGTTCGCCCCCTCGGCCCTGCGCCGCGAAATTATCGAAGCACAATCCTTCGGCGCACCGGAGATGAAGGCGATTCCGGTGGCGGCGGTCGCGGCGGCGGTGGATCGCCTATTGGGCTGAGCGGACGGATATTGGCTGCCGCCTGAGCAGGAGCAGCAGCAGCAAGCCGGGCACCGCGATGGCGGTGGTCGACATATAAAACACCACCCAGCCTGTCTGTTCCGCCAGGGGGCCGGACACGGTGGCGAACAACGTCCGCCCGAATGCCATCAACGACGTCAGCAGAGCATATTGGGTGCCGGTGAAGGACAGATTGCACAGGCCGGATAAGTAGGCAACGAAAGCGGCGGAACCCAGACCGCCGGCGAAATTATCGGCCCCCACCGCCACCGCCAACAGGGTGAGATCGTTTCCGGCGGCGGCGAGAGCCGCAAAGAGCAGATTGGTCACGGCCTGTAACACACCGCCAATGACCAGCGCCCACCACACACCCGCCTTGGCCACCAGCACGCCGCCGGCAAAGATCCCCACCAGGGTGGCGGCCACGCCGAAGATTTTTGTTACGCTCGCGATTTCCACGCCGCTAAAGCCGATCTGAAAAAAGAACGGATTCGCCATGGCGCCGGCAAGCGCGTCGCCATATTTGTAGAGCAGGACAAAGAGGATGATCCAGATGATTCCCTGGCGGCCCATCAGATCCGAGAGGGGCTCGATGATTGCATGGCGGAGCGTACCCCGCAGGCTGGCTTTTTCGGTGCGGTCCTCGACAAGGCGCTCGGGCTCCGGCGCGATCAGGGCAGCGAACATGCCAATACCGACCAGGGCCGCCATAAAGCAATAGATCCACAGCCAGGACACGAAGTCGGCAAGGGCGATGGCGCCGGCACCGGCGACCAGCAGGCCGAAGCGATAACCGGTCTGGGTCATCGCCGCGCCGGCGCCCTGTTCATGGTCTTCCAGAATCTCGATGCGGTAGGCGTCGATGACGATGTCCTGGCTGGCCGACAGGGTCGCCACAATCAGCGCCATGGCGGCGATATAGGCGATACTTTCGCGCGGATCGCCGAAGCCAAGCGCGACAATTGATGCCGCCATAAGGATCTGAATGGCCAGCATCCAGCCCCGCCGCCGGCCGAACAGGCGCGTAAACAGGGGGAGCCGGCCATGATCGATCAGCGGCGCCCACAGGAATTTGAAGGAATAGGGCGCCGATGCCGCCAGTAATCCGCCAATGGCCGTGAGCGAAATGCCCTCTTTTGACAACCAGTAGGACAGGGTGGAAAATCCCAGCAGCAACGGCAGGCCGCTGGAAAACCCCATGAGCAGGATGACCAGCAGGCGGCGGTCCGTATAGAGCGCGAACGCCCCCCGCCAGCCATTTGTCGTAAAACCCTTCGCCATCGCCCCATCCGGTTAGGGGGCAATGATAGGGCGCGCGCTGAATCGTTACGAGGCCTCTAAATCCCGCTCTCGGCCAGGAGCTTCTCAAGCGACACCTCCGGCCTGGCGCCGTAATGTCCGATGATCTCGGCGGCGGCGAGCCCGCCCATGCGGCCGCAATCGACGAGATCGCGGCTCTGGGTCAGCCCGAACAGAAATCCGGCGGCGAACAGATCGCCGGCGCCGGTGGTATCCACCACCCGGTCCACCGGTGCGGCATCGACCACGTGAATGTCGTCACCGGCGACAATCACCGAGCCTTTTTCGCTGCGTGTCATGGCCGCGATCTCGCAATGGCCACGCATCTGCTGCAGGGCGGCATCGAAATCATCCACTTCGAACAGCGACTTGGTTTCATCTTCATTGGCGAACACGATATCCACATGGCCGGAGATGAGATGCATGAACTCCGCCCGGTGCCGGTCGACGCAGAACGGATCAGACAGGGTCAGCGCCACCTTTCGGCCCGCCGCATGGGCGATCTCGGCCGCCTTGACGAAGGCCTGCTTGGCTTCCGGCGGATCGAACAAATAGCCTTCGAGATAGGTGATCTGCGATTCCTTGATGGCGGTTTCATCGATGTCGTCCGGCCCGAGGGTGATCGAGATTCCGAGATAGGTCTGCATGGTGCGCTGCGCGTCGGGCGTCACGAAGATCAGACAGCGCGCCGTGGTTTCCCCGCCGGTCGCCGCCGGGGTCCGGTAATCGACACCGATGGCATTGATATCATGGTGGAAAACGCCGCCCAGCGTATCGTTGCGGACCTTGCCGATATAGGCGCCATTGCCACCCAGCGAGGCCAGCCCGGCCAGCGTATTGGCCGCCGACCCGCCGGAGACTTCCACACCCGGCCCCATGGCATCATAGAGATCCCGCGCCCGGTCGGTATCGATCAGGGTCATCATGCCCTTATCGAGCCCATGCTCCTCTAGAAAGGATTCTTCCGTGGGGGACAGCACATCGACGATGGCATTGCCCACACCGATCACGTCATAGGTCGCGTTGGCCATGATTTCTCCTGCATACAAATAAACAAAGGCGGGCGATCGGGGTTGGTATGGCGGCTGATCGCCCGCCGCGATAATAAATCCCGCGCAGTATAGCGATGGATGTGTTCGCGCCAAGGGCAGGGAGCGCTTGCCTCCCAACCGTCAGTCCGTTTAAACAGGGTATTCCGAGAATTGCCCGTGGCCGCCACGAACCATCATGATTTCCGCCTTCTTTAAAGCGTTGAGCCAGTTGCCGGATCCGGCCTTTCGCCGGGTCGTGCTCAAGACATTGTTGTGGAGCATCCTGCTGTTTGCCGGACTGGTGGCGGCGGCATGGTGGCTGCTGACTTCGACCCAGCTGTTTCAGTGGGGCTGGCTCGATTCCATCGTCGACTGGCTGGGCGGGGCCGCGGCTGTGATCGCGGCCTTCGTGCTGTTTCCCGGCGCGGCGCTGATCATCATTTCCTTCATGCTGGAGCCGGTGGCCCGCGCGGTGGAGCGAAAACATTTTCCGGATCTGGAGCCGCCCCGCAACCAGTCGGTATCCGAGGCCGTTATGATCGGGCTGCGCTACGGCGCCATTGCCATTGTTCTCAACCTGATCCTGCTACCCCTTTATATTATACCCATATTGAATATCTTTGTTTTTGGGGCCCTGAACGGCTATCTTCTGGGACGCGAATATTTCGAGCTGGTGGCATTGCGCCGGCTGGATGTACCATCGATGAAAGCGATGTGGCGGCGCCATCGGAGCCGATGGTGCATTGCCGGTGTGCTGATCACGGTGATGCTGAGTATTCCGCTTGTAAACTGGTTTATGCCGGTTGTCGCGGTGGCGTTCATGCTCCATATGTTCGAGGGCAGGCGCCGGCGAGACGGCTAAATCCAGTCGATCGCGCGTTATTTTGCCGAAAGGAATTTCGACCATGGCAACGTTAGGTGACAAGAAACCGGAGGATCAGACCCCGGAAACGGCCGGCGCCGATAGCGCCAAGCCGCCGCGCCCGGCGCAGGTCATGCCGGCCGCCGCGCAGGGTCGCGGTACTGTCTCCCGGCCGGAAATTGTCCGGCGGGCGACGGATTATGCCAGCGGACCCGCCGATGACCGCACCATGGGCAGCTATGGCGACGGCAAGAAGCTCATCGTCGGGCGGGAGATCGCCCTCAACGGCCAGATCAGCTCCTGCGAAAAGCTGGTGGTGGAAGGACGGGTCGAAGCCAGCATGTCCGAGTGCCGGGAGATCGAAATCGCCGAGACCGGCATGTTCAAGGGCGAGGCGGAAATCGAAGTCGCGGAGATCAGCGGCGCCTTCGAAGGCACCATCACGGCCAGGGATTTGCTGATCATCCGGTCCACCGGCCGAGTGACCGGATCGGTTCGGGCCGGCCGGCTGGAAGTCGAGCGCGGTGGCCAGATCCGGGGCGATGTCCAGATCCTGGATGCCGAGTAGGGTCGCTGCCTTTTCAGGCCACCGGAAAATGCTGAGCCGCCCGGAACATCTATACCGGCACGGAACCGCCCGGCGGAAGGCTTTTGCCGTGGCGGGGCTCCTGCTTTGTTGGGCCCTGGCGGGCTGCGCCGCCGATGGCGTGGAGCCGGGCACAGAAGCCGGAGCGGAAACCGGGACGGGCGGATCCAAAACCAGCGTCGCGACCCTCCAGCCGTCTCCACCCGCCGAGCCAGCCGCCCCACCGCCACCGCCCGACCTGATGGGAAAACAGCGCACCGAAATCATTGAGATTCTTGGCCGGCCGGCGTTTTCGCGCCGCGACCGGCCGGCATTGCTGCTGCGCTACCGGCAGGACGGCTGCATTCTGGATCTTTTTCTCTATCCGGTACCCAGGCCAAGTACCGGCGACACGGCATTGGGCCAGGCGGTGGAACATATCGAGGCACGGTCAATTACTGGCCAGAAAATGATCCCCAAGGCCTGCATCGCCGCCGTGATCAAGGCACGTACAACCAAACAGCAAGGCTGATATTTTCAGATAACCCCGTCAGACCGAGGCGGTGGTCTTCGCCTTGTACTGGCACAGATCGATCACCGGGCAGCGCGGGCATTCCGGTTTGCGGGCTTTGCAGATATAGCGCCCATGCAGGATAAGCCAGTGGTGGGCATGGCGTTTGAAGGCATCGGGGGTCCGCTTTACCAGCTTCTTTTCGACCACATCGACGTTTTTGCCAGGCGCCAGGCCGGTGCGGTTTCCCACCCGGAAAATATGGGTATCCACCGCGATGGTCGGCACACCGAAAGCAATATTGAGGACCACGTTCGCGGTCTTGTTGCCCACCCCCGGTAACGCCACCAGCGCATCGTGGTCAGCCGGGACCTCACTGCCATGGTTGGCGATCAGCAGTTCGCTGAGCCCGATGACGTTTTTTGCCTTGGTGCGGAATAGCCCGATGGTTTTCACATAGTCGATCAGGCGCCTTTCGCCGAGCTTCACCATTTTCTCCGGCGTATCGACTTTCTTGAACAAAGGCCCGGTGGCGCGATTAACCCCCACATCGGTGGCCTGCGCCGTCAGCACCACGGCGACCAGAAGGGTATAATTATTCACATAGTTGAGTTCGCCCACCGGTTCCGGATCGGCTTCCTCGAGCCGGCGATAGAACTCTTCGATGGCGTCGCGTTTCATGACCATCCCCCACCTATAGCGCACCTTGTCCTGTCTTTCATCCCGCCCCGCCGCAGAATGGATGTTTCAGGGCTGATGGTGATGACATTGAAAAAATCCCGTTAACCCAAAACGTTCGTTTTGATTCTTCTTGTCACCCCGGCGCGGCGCTGTAAGCTACTGCCCGTGATGACTGAAACGGAATTAAAAACAGACGAGGCGGAAGTCGGGACCGAGGATCGCGATCCCATACGGTTCGACGCCGTTTTGCACCCCAATGCCAGCCTGTCGCCACGCGGGTTTTTCCTGCTGATGGCGTTTATCGGTCTGATCAGCTTCTGCGCCGGCATCGCCTTCGTGACCATCGGCGCCTGGCCGGTCTTTGGATTTTTCGGGCTGGATATTCTGCTGGTCTATTTTGCGTTCAAGCTCAATTACCGGGATGCCAGACGGTATGAGACCATCCGGCTGACCGATTCGACCCTGACGGTGGAACGATTTACACCCTCGGGCCGGCGCGAACGCTGGCGTTTCCAGCCCTATTGGCTCAAGGTCGAAATCGACGACGATCCGGTGCCCGGTAGCGCCGTAACCCTGCGGTCCCACGGCCGTATCGTTGAAATCGGCAGCTTCCTGAGCCCGGAAGAAAAGCTCGATTTCGCCAACGCCCTGCGTATCGAACTGGCCAAACTGCGCACTGACGGTTAACGCATTAACCGTCGGTGGATTTGACAGTTTAACGAATTGGCCGTCGCCGACGGTTTCTAACTCCCTGAAATTCAACAATTAACCTGCTTGGCACGCATCTTGCATGTCCTTGAGAGTGCTGCCGGGACGGGCCTCGAAGAGTCCGCCCGCCGGTTCGAAAAGAGATCGGGTTGACATAATTCAGGGATGAGACAGATGACTGATATGACACGCTCTATTCGGAATATGGTACGGCAGGCCTTGGTGCTGATGGCGCTCGTGGGCATGACCCTCGCGGCCGGCGTCAATTGGGCCGATGCAGCAACGCTGCAGGGTACCGCCGCCGGGGCCAGCGCATTGCCCGCGATCCTCATGGCCATGGCAATTCTGGGTGTTGTGTTCAGGTTGATGATCAAGGCGCAACAGCCCGCCCGCATCAGGGCCCGCGCCAACAATCGCCGCCGCTAGAGCCCTATCGAAACACCACGGTTTTACATCGGGCCGGGGGCGCACGCCGCCTGAGCCGGTGCGCGCAAACTCCGCAAGATTCGGGTGGGTCGGCGGGGAGGCACTGCCTATCCTGGGGCCATGCAAACCGACCAACCACTCGCCCAACATATGGCCAGGACGATCTGTGATTTTGCCGACCGGCTATGGATCTGGCAGGATCGGCGCCGGAGCCGCCGTGCTTTGATGCGGCTGCCGGAGCGGGCCCTGAACGATATGGGGCTGGGCCGAAGCCAGGCGGTTGCGGAATATGACAAGCCGTTCTGGCGGGAATAGAAAGAGCCACATGATGCGCGCAACACCGAGCCACTCCTCCTCGCAAGCCGGGCGTGACTATGCCCGCATCGAAGCGGCGATCCGATTTCTCCAGGCCCATGCGGTGGAGCAGCCCGGGCTCGAGCAGGTGGCCGCCGCAATCCATATGAGCCCCTATCATTTTCAACGGCTGTTTACCCGCTGGGCCGGCGTAAGCCCGAAGCAGTTCCTGCGCTGCCTGACCATTGACCACGCCAAGCGCGCTCTCGGTGCCTCGGGCGATCTGCTGGATGCCACCTATGATGCCGGGCTTTCGGGCCCCGGGCGTCTGCACGATCTGTTCGTCACCCTGGAGGCCATTACCCCGGGGGAATTCAAGCAGCAGGGTGAGATGCTCACCATCAATTGGGGGATGCATACCGGGCCATTCGGCAATTTTGTCATCGCCATGACGGACCGCGGCATTTGCGGGCTGGAGTTCGTGGACGGCAATGACCCCGCCGGCGCGCTGCAACGAATTCGCGCCACCTTGCCGGGCGCGGATTTTTTCCGGTCCGACACGGCGACGGCAGCCATGGCGAAAGCAATCTTCTCCGAGGGCGGCGGCAAGCCGGACAAGCCCCTGCGCCTGTGGCTCAAGGGCACCAATTTTCAGATCAGCGTCTGGCGGGCCCTGTTACGGATTGATTCCGGCCAACTCACCACCTATGGCCAGATCGCCCGCGCCGTCGGCCGGCCCAAAGCCGCGCGTGCGGTGGGAACCGCCTTGGGCGCCAATCCCATCGCCTTTCTGATCCCCTGCCATCGCGTCATCCGCGCCACCGGCCTGTTCGATACCGACTACCGCTGGGGAACCACCCGCAAGCTCGCCCTGATCGGCACCGAAGCGGCACGCACCGAGACGCGGAATGAAGAAAGCGGCCGCGCCGCGTAGAGCGAGCGCTTATTCGTTGGGCAGGCCGAGGACGTCGAACATGGTGTAGAGCCCCGGCTTCTGATCCCGGGCCCAGAGGGCCGCCCGCACCGCGCCGCGCGCGAATATCTGGCGGGTGGTGGATTTATGGGTCAGCTCAAGCCGCTCGCCATCGGCGGCAAAGACCACCGTGTGATCGCCGGTCACATCGCCGCCCCGTAGGGTCGCAAAGCCAATATCGCCCCGCTTGCGCTCGCCCGTCTGGCCTTCACGCGACAGCACCCCCACATCATCCAGCGACACGCCACGCCCGGCCGCCGCGGCGCGGCCGAGACCCAGCGCCGTGCCGGACGGCGCATCGACCTTATAGCGGTGATGCATCTCGACGATTTCAATATCGAAATCCTCATCCAGCATGCCGGCCACCTGACGGGTCAGGGCAAACAGGATATTGACGGCGAGGCTCATATTGGGGGCATACATGATCGGCGTCCTGGTGCCCGCCTGGCGCAGAATATCTTCCTGCCCGGCATCAAGTCCGGTGGTGCCGATGATGTGGATACAGCTCGCGTCGGCGGCGCGCTGGGCGTGGGTAACGGTGGAGCCCGGGATGGAGAATTCGATTACCGCATCGACCCGGTCGAACATAGCCGCCGCATCGTCGATCACCTCGATCCCGAGCGATCCTATGCCGGCAAGCTCACCGGCATCGCGCCCCACCGCCTCGCTGCCAGGGATCTCGCTGGCCGCCGCGACGGCACAGCCCTCGGTTTCGGTAACCTGACGCACCACCGTGCCGCCCATGCGGCCGGCCGCGCCGACCACCCCGATTTTCATATCTGGCATTGGAGTCTCCCACCGAATTCCTGTGCGCGGATATAAGCACAAACAGGGACCCGAAAGCGAGACGCCTTGATGAATTCATACTGGAAAACGGCAGGCTGTGGCCGGCCGGGATCAGTCCGTCAAATCTTCCCACAGCTCCTTGGCGCGGGCGAAGAAGCCTTCGGATTCGGGGCTGGTGGATTTGCCGCCGCCTTTATCGCCCTTCTTGAGCGAGGCCTGGAAATCCTTGAGCTTCTGCTGCTGTTCCTTGGTCAGATTGACCGGGGTCTCGACCCGAATATCGATATACATATCGCCGCGGTTCTTGGAGTTGAGAACCGACATGCCCTTGGCCCGCATGCGCAGCCGGTGGCCGGTCTGGACGCCGGTGGGGATGGTCACCTTGGCGCGGCTGCCATCGATGGAGGGGACCTCGACCGCGCCGCCCAAAGCCGCCGTGGTCATGGGGATCGGTACCTGACAAAAAATATTGGCGCCATCGCGCTGGAACAGGGTATGGGAGCCCACCGCGACGAAGATATAGAGATCACCCGCCGGCGCGCCCTTGCTGCCGGCCTCGCCCTCGCCGGAAAGACGGATCCGCATGCCGTCTTCCACCCCGGCGGGAATGGTCACCGACAGGGTTTTTTCCTTGCGCACGGTGCCGGCGCCGGAACAGACGCCGCACGGATTTTCGATGGTCTGACCGACCCCGCCACAGGTGGGGCAGGTGCGTTCGATGGTGAAGAAGCCCTGGCTGGCGCGGACTTTCCCGTGACCCTGGCAGGTGCCGCAGGTTGACGGGTGGCTGCCCTTGGCCGCGCCTGAGCCATTACACTCCTCGCAGCCCACCGAGCTCGGCACCCGGATGCGGGTCTCACGGCCCTTGAAGGCGTCTTCCAGGGAAATCTCGAGATTGTAGCGCAGATCGGAGCCGCGGCTACGGCCACCGCCGCCCCGTTGCTGCTGACGGCCGCCCATGAAATCGCCGAACATTTCGTCGAAGATATCGGCGAACCCGGCACCGCCACCGCCGCCAAATCCACCGGCGCCGCCAGGGCCGCCATTCTCGAAAGCCGCGTGGCCGAACTGGTCATAGGCCGCGCGTTTCTGATCGTCCTTCAGGACGTCATAGGCTTCGTTGATTTCCTTGAACTTGGTTTCGGCCGTCGTATCACCCTGATTGCGGTCAGGGTGATACTTCATCGCCAGCTTGCGATAGGCCTTTTTGAACTCGTCTTCGCCGGCGCCTCGATCAACGCCCAGGACGTCGTAATAGTCCTGCTTCGCCATAGCGTGAACTCCGGGACTGAGGGTTGAGACCAGTGCCGCCTAATCAGGCGGACTTGTCTTTCTTGTCGTCCTCAACCTCTTCGAAATCAGCATCTACGACTGTCGGATCGTCGCCCCCGGCGTCCGGCTGATCGCCCATATCGGCGTCCGTACCATCGGGTTGTGCTTCGCTCTCCTGTTGAGCCTTGTACATGGCCTCACCGAGCTTCATCGCCGATTGCGACAGCGCCTCGGTCTTGGTTTTAATGGCTTCCAGATCCTCGCCCTCCATCACCTCGCGGAGCGCGGCGACATCGGCCTCGACCTGGGTCTTGTCCTCGTCGGAGATATTCTCGCCATATTCCTTGAGGTTCTTCTCGGTCGCATAGATCAGGGTATCGGCCTGATTATGCAGCTCGACCGTTTCCTTCTTCACCTTGTCGTCATCGGCATGGCTTTCGGCGTCCTGGACCATCTGGTCGATCTCGTCATCGGACAGCCCGCCCGAGGCCTGGATGCGGATAGCCTGTTCCTTGCCGGTGGCCTTGTCCTTGGCCCCCACATTGACAATGCCATTGGCGTCGATATCGAAGGTGACTTCGATCTGCGGCACGCCGCGCGGCGCCTGGGGAATCCCCATCAGATCGAACTGGCCGAGAACCTTATTGTCCGACGCCATTTCGCGTTCGCCCTGGAAGACCCGGATGGTCACCGCGTTCTGATTGTCTTCCGCGGTGGAGAAGACCTGGCTCTTCTTGGTGGGGATCGTGGTGTTGCGATCGATCAGGCGGGTGAACACGCCACCCAGCGTCTCGATGCCCAGCGACAGCGGCGTCACGTCCAGCAGCAGCACGTCTTTGACATCACCGGTCAGCACGCCGGCCTGGATGGAGGCACCGATGGCGACCACCTCGTCGGGATTAACGCCCCGGTGCGGCTCGCGCCCGAAGAAATTTTTCACCGCCTCGATCACCTTGGGCATGCGGGTCATGCCACCGACCAGGATCACCTCGTCGATTTCACCGGCCGACAGCCCGGCATCCTTGAGGGCTGCCTTGCAGGGCGTAATGGTGCGGTCGATCAGCTCGTCGACCAAAGCTTCGAGCTTGGCGCGGGTCAGTTTGATGTTGAGATGTTTCGGGCCGCCGGCATCGGCGGTGATGAAGGGCAGATTGACCTCGGTCTGCATGGAGCTCGACAGCTCGATCTTTGCCTTCTCCGCCGCTTCCTTAAGACGCTGCAGGGCCAGCTTGTCCTCACGCAGGTCGATGGTCTGTTCTTTTCTGAATTCGTCGGCAAGATAATCGATAATGCGCTGATCGAAATCCTCGCCGCCGAGGAAGGTGTCGCCATTGGTCGACTTGACCTCGAACACGCCGTCGCCGATTTCCAGGACCGACACATCGAACGTCCCGCCGCCAAGGTCATAGACCGCGATGGTGCCGGTGGTTTTCTTGTCGAGCCCGTAGGCAAGCGCGGCCGCCGTCGGTTCATTGATAATGCGCAGAACATCGAGACCGGCAATGCGACCCGCGTCCTTGGTCGCCTGGCGTTGCGAATCGATGAAATAGGCCGGGACGGTAATGACCGCCTGATCGACTTCTTCGCCAAGATGGGCCTCGGCGGTTTCCTTCATCTTCATCAGGATGAAGGCGGAAATTTCGCTCGGCGAATATTTCTTGTCGCGGGATTCAACCCAGGCATCGCCATTGTCGGCTTTCACGATGCTGTAGGGGACAAGTCCCATGTCTTTTTCGGTCATGGGATCGTCGAACGTCCGCCCGATCAATCTCTTGATCGCAAACAGCGTGTTTTCCGGATTGGTCACGCCCTGGCGCTTGGCGGCCTGTCCGACCAGACGTTCGCCATCTTCGGTGAAGGCGACCATGGAGGGCGTCGTGCGGGCGCCTTCCGAGTTTTCGATCACACGGGCTTCCGTGCCTTCCATGACGGCGACACAGGAGTTGGTCGTCCCCAGATCGATACCGATTACCTTGCTCATGCTACCCTCTTCCGTGTGGCAGATACCGTCAGCCCGGTTTGGCGCCGGCGGGATCCCCTACAATGTCCCTCAGGACGATTAATAAAAAGAATTGGTTTCTGCAGCCTATATAGGCATGGTTTCAGGTGCCTGCAAGCGTTGAAGCCATTGAAAACGCCCAGAAACGCTATGAAATTCGGGTGTGGACGATGTTTTTCCGTGATCCGTCGACGATCTGTCGGTAATCCGGGGGAAATATAGCCGCCCATGAAGGACCCATGATCGTCTCCGCGAGCTATCGCACCGATATACCGGCCTTTTATGGTGCATGGTTCATGGACCGGCTGGCGGCCGGCAATTGTCAGGTCGCCAACCCCTATGGCAGCGGTCCCTACACCGTGTCGCTGCGCCCCGGCGAGGTCGATGGATTCGTGTTCTGGACCAAGAATCCGGCGCCCTTTCTGGAGCCGCTGGCGGCCATTGAAGCGCGCGGCTATCCGTTCGTGGTCCAATTCACCATCACCGGCTATCCAACACCGCTGGAGCAATCTGTTCCGGATACGGAACAATCTATCAAGCTATTGAAAATGCTTGCTAATTCCTTTGGAAGCCGGGCGATTGTCTGGCGCTATGACCCCATCATCGAGACCAGCCTGACCGCAACGGCCTGGCATGTGGCCAATTTTCAGCGTCTGGCGGCCTCCCTGACCGGCGCCACCGACGAGGTAATTGTCTCGTTCGCTCATATCTATCGGAAAACAAAGAGAAATCTGGACTCCGCCGCGGCCCGCCATGGATTTTCCTGGCGTGACCCCGCCATTGACGAAAAAGAAACGCTTGCGAAACGATTGGCCGGGATTGCCGCGGACCACCGTATGAAGCTCACGATCTGCTCCCAGCCTTCACTTTTGGTTAACGGAATAGACGGCGCAAGATGCATCGATGCGGCGCGGCTGTCAGACGTCGCAAACCGGCAGATTTCCGCCAAAAATAAGGGAAACCGTCCGGGCTGTCTCTGTTCCGAGTCCCGGGATATGGGCGCCTATGACAGCTGCCCCATGGGCTGCGCCTATTGTTATGCGGTCAAACGGCGGGACATTGCCCGGGACCGCCACAAATGCCACGACCCAGGGCTCCCATCGCTGAGCCAATGAAGCCCGTTAGGCCGTGGTATCGATCGAATGTTCCTTATCTTCGCCGGACTCCGTCGGGGCCTTCGCGATACCGACCCGGGCGGCGCGCAACAGCCGGTCATGGATGATGTAGCCGTCTTCCAGCACCTGAACGATGGTGCCCGGCTCGGCATCGCCGGTGGGCACTTCGAACAGGGCCTCATGGCGGTCATGGTCGAATTTTGCGCCCAGGGGGGACAATTTCTTGATGCCGTGACGTTCCAGCGCGCTGAGAAGTTCGCGCTCGGTCAGCTCCACCCCCTCAAGAAACGCTTTTGTCGCGTCATCGCCGTCGCGCAGTTCATCGGGCACGGCGTCCATGGCGCGGCGCAGATTATCGCCGACCCCCAGCATATCGCGGGCGAAATTGGACGCGGCATATTTGGAGGCGTCCTCACGGTCCTTGCGCGCCCGTCTGATCAGATTTTCGTTCTCCGCAAGCGAGCGCAGCAGCTTGTCCTTAAGCTCGGCAATTTCCTCTTCCGGGGTTTGCTCCTTAACCGGCGCGGGTTGCTCGGCGGCGGCTTCCACTGCCTCGTCCTCAGCGGTTTCGCTCTCCGGGGCTTCATCCGCTTCCGGATGAGCCGCTTCTTCCGGGTTCTCTTCGGTCTCGGGGGTTTCTGGGTTCTTTTTCTCTGTCATCTTCTACTTTCTAACCAACCAGCCGGCTCACAACCTTCGCCGTGTAATCCACAATGGGAATGATACGGGCGTAATTAATGCGGGCCGGGCCGATCACACCTATCGCGCCGACAATATCGCCACGCGAGCCGACGAACGGCGCGGCGACCATAGCGCAGCCAGCCACATTGAAAAGCTCATTTTCGGCCCCGATAAAAATTTGTACGCCGCCGGCGGTTTTTGTCACATCCAGCAGCCGCGCCAGCGTATCCCGCGTATCGAGCGCATCAAACAACGTCCGCACCCGCTCCAGATCGGCAACAGCGCTCACATCGTCCAGCAGCCGCGCATGACCCTTGATAATCAGCGAGCCCGCATCGCCGTCACCGGACCAGGTGGCGAGCCCGGCCTGCACCAGCTTGCTGGTCAGGGCGTCGAGCTGCGCCCGCTGTTCGGCGATCTCGGTTTCCACCGTCTGCCGTGCTTCATCGATGGTCCGGCCGGCAAGGCGGGCATTGAGATAATTGGCCGCCTGCACCAACGCCGACGGTGGCGTGCCGAGCGGCATCTCGATAATCCGGTTCTCCACAAAGCCGTCTTCGGCCACCATGACGACCAGCGCCCGGCCATCGCCGAGGCTGACAAACTCGATATGCTTCAGCGCGCGGTCATCCTTGGGCGCCACCACCAGCCCGGCGCAACGGGACAGGCCGGACAGGGCCGAGGTCGCTTCCTCGAGCGCATCATTGACCGTCATGCCGACTGCGCTGCACTGGGTTTCAATATTTTCGCGCTCATCTTCGGTCAGGCTGCCGACCTGCAGCAGGCCATCGACGAACATACGCAGGCCAAGATCGGTTGGCAGGCGGCCGGCCGACGCATGCTGCGAATAAAGCAGACCCATATCTTCCAGATCGGCCATGACGTTGCGGATGGTCGCCGGCGACAGCGGATCCACCAGCCGGCGCGACAGCGTCCGCGAGCCCACCGGCTCGCCCTTTTCCAGATAGGACGAGACGATTTCGCTGAACACCGTGCGCGAGCGTTCATTGAGCTCGCCAATTATGCCGTGCGATACAGGTTTCATGTCAGCATTCCGATATGGTGTGGAATGTAGTAACGCACCCCAACAGGGTCAACGGGCGTTAGGACATTACCGCACTGGACGGGGACCGGCGCTAAGGATAGCTTGCCGGCCCAGAGACCACCAGACAGCAAAAAAGGAGAGCGGTCGATATGACCACACGACCGTCAGGACGCCGCCGCGACGAAATGCGCGCGGTGACACTTGAGCCAGGCTTCAGCCCCTATGCGGAAGGGTCCTGCATGGCCCGGTTCGGCAACACCCACGTGCTGTGCACGGCGTCGGTGGAGGAGCGGGTGCCGCCTTTCATGCGCAATTCCGGCTCGGGCTGGGTGACCGCGGAATACGGCATGCTGCCGCGCGCGACCCATACGCGGGGCGATCGCGAAGCAGCGCGGGGCAAGCAAAGCGGCCGGACCCAGGAAATCCAGCGGCTAATCGGGCGCTCGCTGCGGGCGGTGACGGATCTTGCCGCCATGGGCGAGCGGCAGATCCGGGTCGATTGCGACGTGATCCAGGCAGATGGCGGCACCAGAACGGCGTCGGTCACCGGCAGCTGGGTGGCGCTTCATATCGCCTTTGCGAAGCTGGTCGCCGACAAGGCGCTGGACACCATACCCCTGATCGGTTCCGTCGCCGCGATCTCGTGCGGTATCCATAACGGCATGACGGTGCTGGATCTGGATTATGCCGAAGATTCATCGGCCCAGGCCGATACCAATTTCGTCCTGACCGGCAGCGGCGGGATCGTGGAAGTGCAGGGCACAGCGGAGACCGAGCCCTTTACCCGTGCCCAGCTCGACGAGCTGCATGATCTGGCGCACAAGGGCGTCATGGAGCTGACCACCATGCAACGCGCGGCCGTCGGCGGCTGACGGGATGGAGCGACGGAGGGCCGTAACGTGACGCTCAGCCGGCTCTTCGAAGGCGGTGATCTCGTCATCGCCAGTCACAATAACGGCAAGGTTCGCGAAATCGGCGATCTGCTGGCACCGTTCAACGTGACCGTAAAATCGGCCGGTGAGCTCTCGCTTCCCGAGCCCGACGAAACCGGCGTCACCTTCATCGAAAACGCCGAATTGAAAGCGCGCGCCGCGGTGGCGGGCACCGGCCTGTGCGCCCTGGCCGATGATTCCGGCCTGTGCGTCGCGGCCCTCGACGGAGCACCGGGGATCTATTCGGCTCGGTGGGCCGGGCCGGGGGGCGATTTTGACACCGCCATGGAGCGCATCCAGGCCGAGCTTGGGGACGCCGATAACCGCGGCGCCTGGTTCGCCTGCGCCCTGTCTCTCTGCTGGCCGGACGGCCATTGCGAAACCTTCGAAGGCCGCGTCGATGGCACGCTGGTCTGGCCGCCTCGCGGCGACCGGGGCTTCGGTTATGACCCCATGTTCGTGCCAACCGGAAGCGACCTGACCTTTGGCGAGCGGGCGCCCGATGACAAACATGCCATCAGCCATCGCGCCCATGCCTTCCGGCAATTGACCGCCGCCTGTTTTCGCGCGTGATGCCGTGAACGGGCATAGCAACGATCTGGGCAACGATCTGGGCAACGAGCTGGCGATCTATATTCACTGGCCGTTTTGTCTGTCGAAATGCCCCTATTGCGATTTCAACAGCCATGTGGCGGAGAGCGTCGATCACGATCATTGGCGGGAGGCGCTGCTCACCGAGCTTGCCCATTACGCGGCTCAGACCGCGGGCCGGCCGGTTACCAGCATTTTCTTTGGCGGCGGCACGCCGTCCCTCATGGCGCCATCGACGGCCGCGGCGCTGATCGATTCCGTCGCCCAGCACTGGCCAGTCGCCGGCGATCTCGAAGTCACGCTGGAGGCCAACCCCACATCCGTCGAGATGGGCCAGTTTCAGGATCTGCGGGCGGCGGGAATAAACCGCGTCTCCATCGGTGTACAGGCCCTCGACAATGACGCGCTGGTCTTCCTCGGGCGCGGCCATGACCGCCGGGAAGCGATGGACGCGGTAGGGCTGGCGAACAAAATCTTTCCCAGAACATCGTTCGACCTGATCTATGCGCGGCCCGGCCAGACGTTGGAAGGCTGGCGGCGCGAGTTGGGGGAAGCGCTGGCCATGGCCGGGGAACATCTGTCCCTGTACCAACTGACCATCGAACGCGGCACGCCTTTTTACAGCGCCCACCGCAATGGCGATTTCGACATCCCGGACGATGATCTCGGTGTCGCGCTTTATGACCTGACCCAGGAAATGTGCGAGGCGGGCGGGCTGCCGGCCTATGAGATTTCCAACCACGCCCGGCCGGGGGCGGAATGCCGTCACAATTTGACCTACTGGACCGGCGGCGATTACGTGGGTGTCGGCCCGGGAGCCCATGGCCGCCTTACCCGGAACGACATCACCCTGGCAACGGAACAGATCCCGGGACCAACCAATTGGCTCGCGGCCGTGAACAAAGACGGGCATGCCACACGGCGGGCGGACCCGCTGGATCACCGGGCACGGATCGAGGAAGTCTTGATGATGGGATTGCGCCTGCCACGCGGCATTTCCCGGCAGGCTTTTCTGACGCGCCAATCGATGGAGCTGGAAGATGTCGTCGAGCCGCGCCGTTTGCGGCGCCTGCTCGATGCCGATTATCTGGAAATCGATGAAGACGGTCTGCGCGCAACGGCGGCGGGCCGGCTCAGGCTAAATGCGGTCCTGGCGGAACTGCTTGTTTGAGGTGTTGTCTGCATAACTGGATCGCTCCAGCCCGCTCCCCCTCCCGGCCACCCAACGGGATTATCCTTGGGGTGGCCGGGAGGGGGAGCGGGCTGACATGGCCCCACAAAATTATCTATCAGTTGGACAGGGCGCCGAACGCCTGCGGAGCCTCGCTCACGATGGTGACCCCGCCGGGGCGCACTTCATAGACGGCATAGCTATGTTCCACCAGCCCGCTACGCAACAGCCGAAACAGGCCGGCACTGCCGGCGAATCCGTTCGATGCGGCCAGGGAATCCACGCTGAAATCGCGGGAGCCTTCCCGTGAGGCGAGGACCGCCGCCAGGGCGGTGGCATCATAGGCCAAAGCGGCGAGCGGGCTCGGGCGGCGCGCATAAATCTGTCGATACCGTTTGGCGAAGGCAGCGCTTGCCTCATGCGACGGGCTGGCATACCAGGCGCCCGCGAGCGTGGGTTCGCGGCGGAGCGATCGCGCCGACCAATCGTTGATGCCGAGAATACGAACCTTGCGCGTATCTATATCGTAGTAGGGCAGCAAAGGCGCCAGTCCCTTCAGCGCCTCGCCGGTCTCCAGCAACAGCACGGCATCGAATTCCACGTCACCGAGAGTTTCGAGTTTTTCCAGCCGCTTCAGCGCGCGCTTGGAAATGGCGTCGTCCTTTTCGGTCAATAGCTTCCGCTGCTGCAGAAGCGCCGCGCGCCGCGCATCGTAATTACCGAGACGCTTGACGGCCTTCGCCTCCGTGCCCCCCTTGTATCGTTCTATGCGGACAACTTGAGCGCCGACGCTCGCTACCGCCTCGATAAAGGCTCTCTGCGCACCGTCGCCATAGGCCCCCTCAGGCAGCAGTGCCGTGAATTGCTGCGCGCCCTTCGATGCCGCGAGGGAAACAACCCGGCGAATGCGCTGCGCCGGCAGAAATCCCATCACAAACGTCCCCCTGCCCGCCGCCGCGCGGTTGTTGGTGAAGGCGAGCATATTGACGCCCTTTGACCCCACCGCCGAGATTGCTTCAATGGCCGACGCCGCGAAAACCGGCCCAAGGATTAGTTTAGCGCCGGATTCCACGGCGGATTCCGCCGCTTTCCGCGCCCCTGCCGGCGTTCCCCCGGTATCGCGGGGCATGAGAACGAAATTTTTGTCGGCCACCTCGAACAGCGCGAGCTGAGCAGCGTCCAGCAGCGATTGGCCAAGGGCCGCCCGCGGCCCCGAGAGCGGCAGCAGCAGCCCCACCGGAACCCTGTTTTCCCAGCCGGGGGGCGGCTTCAGAACGATCTCACCCGGTGACAGCGGTTCTTCCCGGAGCGGCCGCGTCGGCAGCGGAGGGGGCACCGCCCGGCGCGTGGGAATATTGGGGCGCAACTCGTCCCGTCCCGGAAGAGAGCTTGTCTGCTCTTGCGTCGTCCCGCCGGGCTTTCTAGGGTTGGGGGGCGCGCAGGCCGCCACGGCCAGACACAGGAGTGCCGCCCATGCGTAAACAACCGACCGCCAAATTATCCCCCGGGGGCCACGGGAGCCCGGAGAAATTTCGGGGCGGCGATAATGATCTGGGTTCAACCAAGACATGTGGCGATAATCCGAAAGCAATCGTCGGTGGCGACCCTATCGCCGAGCCGATCCGAAGTAAACTGGAGACCGTTGTCGTCGATGCGGGGCTTCATATCGTCTCGACTCCCATTGGCAACCTCGCCGACATCACCCTGCGCGCGCTGGCCGTGCTGTCCCGGGCCGATGCAATCGCCTGCGAAGACACAAGGGTGACCGGCAAGCTTAAATCTGCGTTCGGGCTCACAGCACCTCTGATCCCGTATCACGAACATAACGCCGCCAAAGCGACACCTGCGCTCATCAAGCGCCTGGAAGAAGGCCAGATTGTGGCCCTGGTATCCGATGCCGGAACGCCATTGATCTCGGATCCGGGATACCGGCTGGTGGGCGCCGCCATCGGCGCCGGCATCAATGTCATCGCCGTCCCCGGGCCGTCGGCCGCGTTGGCGGCATTGGTGGCTTCCGGCCTGCCTACCGACCGGTTCCTGTTTGCCGGTTTCCTGCCCTCTAAATCAGGGGCGCGGCGCAAAGAGCTGGCAGTCCTGGCGGTGATCCCGGCGTCTTTGGTATTCTACGAATCCCCGAACCGTCTGGCGGCTTCCCTCAAGGACATGGCGCAGGCATTGGGGCCACGGCCTGCCATGATTGCCCGGGAAATAACCAAGAAATTCGAAGAACAATCCCGTGGCACCTTAAGCGACCTGGCCGATGCCTACGACGGACGGGGCGCGCCAAAGGGAGAAATGGTCATCGTCATCGGGCCGCCGGGCGATCAGCCGGAGACAGCGCCGGAGGAAATCGACAGGCTGCTGGAGGCGGCCCTCGAAGACAGCCGGGTCAAAGACGCCGCCACCAGCGTTGCCGCCGCCACGGGCTGGCCCCGGCGCGCCGTCTATCAACGGGCTCTGGCTCTCACAAATACCCGGCCCGACGCGGACGAAGAGCAAGGCGATGGTGACACCCTCTGAGCGGCAGCGGCGTGAAAGAGCCGGGCGGCGCGCCGAGGATATCTGCGCCTGGTATCTCCGCCTCAAAGGCTATCGCGTCCTGGCCAGACGCTTTCGCACTGCGGTCGGGGAGATCGACATCATCGCCCGGCGCGGCCCGGTGGTCGCCATGATCGAGGTCAAGGCGCGGTCCACCAATGCGGAAGCGATCGGCTCTGTCTCCGCCCGGCAGCGTCAGCGTATCGCGCGGGCGTCTCTTGCCTTCCTGCAGAAAAATTCCGAGCTGGCCGACAAGGATCTGCGCTTCGATGTGATGCTGGTGACGCCCTGGCACAGACCCCATCATGTGATCGACGCTTGGCGCGAGTCCTGATGCCCGGCTATATAGGGCTACATACGGTAAAAGGATTTGTGGCTTATGAGTAAGAGACCGCCTTGTGTCGTATCGCTGATTGTCGTGGCCCTGGCGGCAATGTTGCTGCCGGGATGCAACAGCATCGCGGTGGGCACCGGCGCCGGTGCCGCCGTCGCGTCCGCGGCGGCGGAAGAACGGGGAATCGCCAGCGTTGTCACCGACCTGACCATCACGACCACCATCAACAAGCTGTGGCTGGAGCATGATTCAGACTTTTTCACCCAAATCGACGCGACGGTGAAGGAAGGCAGGGTATTGCTGACCGGTATCGTGCCGACCCAGAAAAAACGCGTGGACGCCGTCCGCCTCGTCTGGCACGCGCGCGGCGTGAAATCCGTCATCAATGAGATCCAGGTCAGCAACGCCGGCGGCATCGCGACCTTCGCGCGGGACAGCTGGATAACCACCCAACTGGTCAGCCGCCTGTCGCTGGACCTCAATATCAAGAACATCAACTACACAATCGAGACGGTAAACAGCACCGTTTATGTCATGGGCATCGCCCAGGATTCCGCGGAGCTGGAGCGGGTCACCAATCATGCGCGTCAGGTCCGCTATGTCCGGCGGGTGGTGAACCATGCCCGCCTCAAGAACGACCCGCGCAGAAAGAGCAAGGCCTCGTGATCATCGCCGCGGATCTGAAAGAACGCCTGCGGGGGCTGGGCTCACTGGACGATGCCGGGATCGATCTGGCGGAAACCGCCATGCTGCTCGCCGCCCTCGACCGGCCGGAAGGCGACCTGACCCCCTATCGCGATCATTTGTCGGAAATGGTTCTCCATGTGAAATCGAAGGCGCCGTCGGGCGCGGCGCGCGATATCGAGCGGCAGGCGCGCGCGCTGGTTGACGTTCTGGCCGAAGATTACGGCTATTGCGGCGATACCCTGACCTATGACGACCCGCAGAACGCCAATTTGCTGCGGGTCATCGACCGCCGCAAGGGCCTGCCGGTGGCCCTGTCCATTCTGTATATCCATGCGGCGCGGGCACAGGGCTGGGGGGCGACCGGAATCAATTTTCCCGGTCACTTCCTGATCCGGCTCGAAGCCGATGACGGGCGGGTCATTCTCGATCCGTTCAATGGCGGGGTAGAGCGGGACGTCGCCGATCTGCGGGCGCTGCTCAAACAAATGTCCGGTCTCGATGCCGAACTTACCCCGGCCCATTACGAGCCCATCGGCAACCGCGACACGCTGATCCGGCTGCTGAACAACACAAAGCTCCGGGCGCAGATGGCCAAGGACGAAGACCGTGTCGCGGAAATTCTCGACCGCATGCTGCTGGTCTCGCCCCATGATCCCGCCCTGCTTCATGAGGCGGGAGTCAGTTTCGCCCAGATCGGCAATCTGCGCCGGGCCATCGAATCCCTGGAGGCATTTCTCGCCCGCAATCAGGACCCGGCCCGGCAAGCCACCGTCGAGAGGCTCTTGCATCAAATCCGGTCGCGGCTTAACTAGGGTGGTAGTCACATTTTATAACGGTTCCGGCCCTCTCCCCCTCCCGGCCACCGGTCTTGTTGTTTGCACGCCGCCGCCGACCAACCCGGCGGGCATCAAGGGTTGGTGTGGCGGGTTGATGACCGTCGGTATATAAAACAGTGGCCGGGAGGGGGAGAGGGCCGGCGCAGCCCAACGAGAATTAATATGAGCCTAGCCGTCGCCATTCAGATGGACCCCATCGATTCGATCGATATCGACGCGGACAGTACTTTCATGCTGGCCATGGAAGCCAAGGAGCGCAACCACGCCCTGTTCCACTACCTGCCGTCGGCTCTGGCGTTTCGCGATGGACGTCTTTATGCGCGCTGCCGGCCGCTCGATGTCCGCCGCGAAAAGGGCAATCATTTTTCGTTCGGCGCTGAGGAAGTGATCGATCTGTCCACCGTCGATGTGGTTCTGATGCGCCAGGACCCGCCCTTCGACATGGCCTATATCACCGCGACCCATCTGCTGGAGCACGTCCACCCGGCCACGCTGGTGGTCAATGATCCGGTCCATGTGCGCAACGCGCCGGAGAAACTATTTGTCACCCATTTCGATGGCGTGCTGCCGCCGACCCTGATCACATCGGACCAGCGCGAGATCATCGCCTTTCGCGACGAACACAAGGATATCATCGTCAAGCCGCTGTTCGGTAATGGCGGCGCCGACGTGTTTCACATCACTCCCGACGACGAAAACATGGGCGCGCTGCTGGAGATGTTCACCGACAAATACCGCGAACCCATCATCATCCAGCGCTATCTGCCGGAAGTCCGTCTCGGCGATAAAAGGATCATCCTGGTGGATGGCGTGCCGGTGGGTGGCGTCTCGCGTATCCCCGCCGTCGGTGATGCCCGCGCCAATTTCCATGCCGGCGGGGCCGCCCAGAAGACCGAGCTTACCAAGCGTGAGCGCGACATCTGCGACGCCATCGGGCCGGCCCTGAAAGAGCGCGGGCTCATCTTCGTCGGCATCGATGTGATCGGCGATTACCTGACCGAGATCAATGTCACCTCGCCCACCGGGATCCAGGAGATCAACCGGCTGGACGACATCAACATCGAAAAATCCATCTGGGACGCCATCGAGGCCCGCATCACCCAGCACCCCATGTGACGCCCCCCTGTAATGCCCCCTGTGACGTCCGGGGCGATCCGCGGCATTCTCGGCCTGGTTGAGCGTTTACCCTTTGTTAACGCCACTGGCAGCATTTAATCCTATCAGTTTATTGGTGCGTACGCGTTCCCCTCAGATCTTATGGTCGGAGCCGCGCCGCTTATGCTCAAAAGAAATTTACCGTCCGGAGACACACCGGGAAAACCGCCGTCCGACGCCGGCACCCGCAAAATCGCCCCCAGCGTCCGGGCCCCCATAAAGTCCCGCAAGGACGATGGCTCCCGCGAATCCGTGGCGCGGCGGATACACCGTCAGCGCATGAAAACCTACTTCTCCGGCGGCAAGCCCCCTGGCTGATACCGTACTGGCCGGTCTGTGCGGAAAATGAACCGCCGTGTCATCACGCAAAAATGCGTGAGAGCCTCCTTCAAACTGGCGTAAAGTCGCCCATATTCCAGGGGTACCTCACCCATGAAGCACTGAGAAGGAGGGTCCCATGATCATAAAATTCCTGTCTGTCGCGCTGGCCGGCACGGTCCTGACCGCCTGCGCCGGCGCCGATCTGAGAACCGATTATCAAATCTCCCGCGACCGCGCCGCCGCCTACATCGCCGCCAACCCGGCCCTCAGCCCCCGGAAACAGGACGCCCTTCGCAAGGCCACCCTGCTCACCGGCATGTCCAAACGCGACGTGATTGCGTCCTGGGGCCGGCCGGCGATCGTGCAGAAATATCACGGCGGATCGCAGGAATACTGGCTGTTCGGCTGCCATTGGCCCCATACCTGCAGTGATTCCGATGACGACGGCCTGTTTCCAATGCCGGAGGATATTTTCAACTCCCGCGCCCTTTTCGAGAACGGCAAGCTGGTCCGGTGGCAGAGTTGAACAGGGTTTCCGGCCTTCCAATCTGACGCTTGCGCTCATGCCAATCTGACGCTTGCGCTTATGCCAATCTGACGCTTGCGCTTATGCCAATCTGACGCTTGCGCTTATGGGAACAAAGTGAGAACATGATGCCCGTCCAGCGCGAGGGAGGGCATCATGGCCGCAGACGGGGGAGTGTTGACCAAAGACCGGGGCACCACCTCATCCGGGTCCGGCCAGCCGGTCGCCCATATCAGCACCATTGCGTTCCAGGGCATCGACGTGGTCCCGGTGGATGTTCAGGTCCATATGGGCCCCGGCATGCCCAACTTCACCATCGTCGGACTGCCCGACAAGGCGGTGGGCGAATCCCGCGAAAGAGTCCGGGCCGCCCTGGCCGCCATCGGACTGGCCCTGCCCCTCAAACGCATCACCGTCAATCTCGCCCCGGCCGATCTTGCCAAGGAAGGCAGCCATTTCGACCTGCCCATCGCGCTGGGACTGCTCGGAATCATGGGGGTGGTGCCGGCCGATGCGTTCGACGGCTACATGGCCCTGGGCGAACTCGGCCTCGACGGCCGGCTGACCCCGGTGGCCGGTGTGCTGCCCGCCGCCATCGGCGCATCCGCCGCCGGTACCGGGCTGATCTGTCCGGCGGCCAGCGGCGGCGAGGCGGCCTGGGCCGGCGCCATCGAGATCATCGCGGCGCCCACATTGCTGGCGCTGATCAATCACCTCAAGGGCACCCAGGTGCTGGCCGCTCCCCAGCCGGCGCTGGCGGAAGCACCGGGCAGCCGGCTCGATCTGCGCGACATCAAGGGACAGGAAAGCGCCAAGCGGGCGCTGGAGATCGCCGCCGCCGGGGGCCACAATCTGTTGTTGGCGGGCCCGCCCGGCGCGGGCAAGTCCATGCTGGCGGCCCGCCTGCCGGGCATATTGCCGCCGCTATCGCCAGCCGAAGCGCTGGAAACCAGCATGATCCATTCGGTGGCCGGCAATTTACAGGACGGCAGGCTGATGCAATGGCGGCCGTTCCGCGACCCGCACCATTCGGCCTCGCTACCCGCCCTCATCGGCGGCGGCACGCGGGCCCGGCCGGGCGAAGTGTCGCTGGCCCATCTCGGCGTGCTGTTCCTCGACGAGCTGCCGGAATTCGCCCGCGGCACCCTGGAAGCCCTGCGCCAACCCCTGGAAAGCGGCCGGGCTGTCGTCGCCCGCGCCAACGCGCATCTGACCTACCCGGCCCGGTTCCAGTTGGTGGCCGCCATGAACCCGTGCCGCTGCGGCTATCTCGATGACGCCGCCCAGGCCTGTTCACGGGCGCCGCGCTGCGCCCAGGATTACCAGTCGAAAATATCCGGGCCCCTGTTCGACCGCATCGACATCCACATGGACGTTCCCGCCGTCAGCCCCGCCGATCTGTCCCTGCCGCCGCCGGCCGAAGGATCCGAAATTGTCGCCCGACGGGTGGCCAAGGCCCGCGCCATCCAGACCGCGCGCTTTGAGAAACACGCCGCGAAAAATCCGGAATCGCTCACCCCGCCCGTGCGCACCAATGCCGACGCCGATGGCGAGTTACTGGAACAGATCGCCGCCCCCGATGCCGCCGGCCGCGCCCTGCTGACCGACGCCGCCGAGCGCCTGCATCTGTCGGCCCGCGGCTACCACCGCGTGCTGCGCGTCGCCCGCACCCTGGCGGATCTGGAAGGGGCCGGGTCCGTCACCCGGCTGCATATCGCCGAAGCGCTCAGCTACCGCCGGGTGATGCCGGGGCGGTAGAGCCCGTCCCATTGAGATCGGTCCCCCTTTGTGAGACCGTTGGGGTGTTAAAAACTGTGGAAGACGGGCCCATGACCCCACGCGCGCGCATTGGCTATACGTCGGTTGCTTATGTGACCGAGATTTTTCCCAAGGTGTTTTATGACATCGTGCCCGACGGTGTCCTGCTGCAGTTCCTGACCCAGCAGGTCACGTCCCACGAGAAGCGCAATATGGAGCGTATCCATGACGAGGCCAAGGCGGCGGCGAAGTCATTCGCCCGGGCCGGGGCCGATCTGGTGATCCTCGGCGGCGTGCCGACAAATCTGTCGCGGGGACGCGGGGCGCTCAACCATGTGCTGCAGGGGATCGCCGATGAAATTGGCGTGCCGGTGAGCTCATCCGCCACGGCACAGTCCAACGCGCTGGCCGCCGTCGGGGCCAGGAAAGTCGGCGTGGTGCACCCGTCCAACCCCAGGCGCGATTCCGCCCATGACGACCAGCTGCGCGATGACGGGCTCGAGCCCATGGGCAACCGGTCAGCCGGGGCCATTTTCGAGGATTACAACCGCATCCCGGAGAGCGCGGCCTATGATCTCGGCCGCGAGCTGGTGGAGGAAAGCCCGGACATCGACACGCTGCTCTATGCCTGCCCCCACTGGGCGGTGACGAACTCCATCGAGCCCCTGGAACGGGATTTCGGGGTCAGCGTGGTGACGTCGTTACAGGCCATCACCTGGGAGGGTCTGCGCAAATGCGGCATCGATGACCGCATCGACGGCTACGGCAAACTGCTCCGCGAGCATTAAGCCTCAGCAGGTCAGGTCAAACCACAGAGACCTAGAGGCCCGAGACGGCTAAGCAAATTGTGAAAACGCCGACGTGGGGAAACTGTCGAACACGGATTCGCTGGTGGACGCGCCGTAGAGCGATAGAAGCGCGGCGGTATAGCTCTGGCTTGAATATTGCTGGCTGAAGCTGTCGATCTGCTGCAAAGCCGGGATCAGGGAATCGAGATATTGCGCGTTGTCCTGAAACGCCTTGGCGCTGCCTTCGATGGTGCCGCCGCCCTTGGCATAGGGATCGACAATGGCATCGAAATTCACCGCCACCTGGTTGAGCAGCGCCACGGCCCCGGACGAGTCCGACGCAAAGGCCGATTGCAGCTTGGCCTCGTCCAGCTCAAGGGTGCCGTCGACCTGCGGCGTGATACCGATCTCATAGAGAAAATCGAGATTTCCCGAGGCGGCGAAGTCGCCGGACACCGGCGCTTTCAGGGCAGCGGTAAGCTGGCTGGCAAGCTGGTCGCCCTTGAGCGCGCCGTCGGTGCCGGTCAGATCGCCGATGGCGCCGATCAGATCGTTGAAGGCGGTGACGAAATCCTGCGCCGCCGCGGTCAGGGCCGTGGCGTCCTGGGAAATCGTGATCGTGCTGCTGCCGGCCTGCAACAGATTGGCCGTCACGCCCGGCGATATGGTGATACCGCTGTTGGTGGCGCTGGTGGCGGCGATGCCGTTGATGGTGAAGGCGGCATCCCGCGCGGCCACGGTCTCGGTGAGATTCTTGCCGGCACCGGCGCCGGCCGTGGGATCGAAGGCGAGTTGTGACAACCCGGCCATGTCGGTGTCGTTGGCGTCCACATCGGTAACCGTCAGCGAAAACCCGCTGGCCGCGCCGGTGCTGGTGGAGGTCAGCGACAGGTAGGAATCGGCGCCGTCCTGGACGATGCTGGCGGTGACGCCGGCGCCGGACGAATTGATCGAATCGGCGATATCTTCGAGGGTGCCGTTTGTAATATTGATGGCCACCGGACCCGACGCGCCCGGCGTGAAGCTGTTGGTGCCGGAATCATATTCACCGAGCTGAAGGGTGAGCGTGCCGGATCCGACGATGGTGGTGTCGGAATCGGCGAACGCGCCGGAGACCACCGTCTCGGCGCGGGCAAGGTCAGTGACGGTCAGGTCAAAGACCCCGATCCCGGCGGTCGCATCGGCGGTCGCGCTGGCAACCGCACTGTTCGAGCTGGCCGCGACCGAACCGTTGATGTCGCTGGTGGTGTCGAAACCCTTGAGCGCCGACTGGAATCCCTTGACCGCCTCGAGCAGGGCGTCGTAGCCCGACACCTTGGCCTCGCTCGCCTCAAGGCTCGCATTCAGCTGGTTCTGGGCGAGCGACGTCTGGCTCGCGGCAGTCGCGGCCAGGGACGCATAAAGCCCACCAAAACCAAAATTGCCCGTGCCCTTGGAAAGGGCCGAGATCAGATAGAAATCGCTCAGCATCACGCCACCGAGGGTGTGTCAGGGGTGTCCTGATCCCGCGCGTCGGCGGAATCGTCACCGAAATCTGGGGCGAAATCCGGGGCGAGATCCGGCGCCGCAACGCCTTGGTCCCCCGACAGATGCCAGCGCTTGGCGGCGCGTCCCGCCCGCGAGGCATTGTGAAGAGAGGACCGAATAACAGGTATTTTAGTGACATTTTTCATCTGGTAGTCCCGCTGTCCTGAGCAAATGCTGGTAGACCGGTGACTTTGCGCCCCCGCCTTTCGGACGGGTTTGCCTTTGTCAGACGAGCATTACATCACATAACCCTTAAGGCGGAATTAGAAGAAATGCTTAACAGAATCCTTAAAAGCAGCCGGGGCCAGCCCTCTCCCCCTCCCGGCCACCCATAGGATACT